>JBGSKI010000112.1:0-7923 GCA_041741315.1 Hyphomonas sp.
CGAGGTTACCAGCACACAGTCGCCTTCCTTGAACCGGGCCGTGTGCTTCAGGCCGAACCAGGCCGTAAGGCCAGGCACGCCAAGCACGCCGATCCAGGCCGACAGCGGCACGGGCGCCTCCGGCACCTTGCCAATGAAGCCGCGCCCCGACTGGATCGAATGCGTGCGCCAGCCGGCCGCGCAGAAGACTTTCGTGCCGGCGGGATAGTCCGGGTTCTGGCTCTCTTCCACTACCCCGACGCTGAACCCATCCACCGGTTTGCCAAGTGGTAGGGCGGCAGCGTAGGAATCGCCTCCCGACAGGCGCGAACGTGTCCCGGGATCGACCGAGTTCCAGACATGGCGTAATCGGAACTGCCCCTCTTTGGGATGCGGCAGCGGCAGGGTTTCCAGCGCAAAATTCGTCGGTCTGGGGGCTCCCTCGCAATGCCTCGCCAGCACGATTTGCTGCATCTCGCTCATGGTGCACCTCCTGATTCCCTACACTAGTGCGCATTCGGGCCGTGTCACTTCCCTTCCCCTGCTCCAGCCCTGATGACGCAGGGCGAGGGCTTGCCCTTGGCGCGCTTCGCCCTTTCTCTGGTGGCAGGAGGAAACCGACATGACCACTGCCCCGATCCGCACCCGAATCACAGACATGCTGGGCATCGAGAAGCCGATCATCCAAGCCGCGATGGGCTGGATCGCCCGCTCGCAGCTGTCTTCGGCTGTCTCCAATGCGGGAGGCATGGGCATCATCGAGACCTCTTCCGGTGAGCTTGATGCCGTGCGCGAAGAGATAAGGAAGATGAAGACTCTGACCGATAAGCCCTTCGGCGTGAACGTCGCGCAGGCCTTCGTGCGCGATCCGAACATCATCCAGTTCATTATCGACCAAGGCATCAAGTTCGTGACCACGTCGGCCGGGGACCCCATGAAATATACAAGCATGCTGAAAGAGGCAGGCCTGACCGTGTTCCACGTCGTTCCGTCGCTCGCCGGCGCCTTGCGGGCAATCGAGGCCGGCGTTGACGGCCTGATCGTGGAAGGCGGCGAAGGCGGCGGCTTCAAGAACCCCAAGGATGTCGCTTCGATGGTCCTGATCCCGCAGGTCTGCGAAGCCGTTGACGTGCCGGTCGTCGCGGCCGGGGGCATCATGGACGGGCGGACAATGGCAGCGGCATTTGCACTTGGCGCAGAAGGCGTACTGATGGGCACGCGGATTCTCTCGTCTACCGAGAGCCCGGTTCACCGGAACTGGAAGGACGCGATTATCGGCGCGGATTCAACCGACACCGTCTTCCTCAACCGCCAAGGCCCGGGCCCTGCCCTGCGGGCCCTGCGGACCGGACGCACCACGCGCCTCGAAAAGGACGGCAGCCCGAACATATTCGGCGAGTTCGCCGGCACGCAGGAAGTCTATTTCGGCGGCGACCTTGAGGCCGGGATTGCCCTGACGGGACAGGTCGCAGGCCGGATCAAGGAGGTGAAGCCGGTCGCCCGGATTTTCGAGGAAACTCTCGCTGAATACCATGCGACGCTTGCGCGCCTGCCGCGTTGAGGGTCAATTACACCTCTGAAATGGACGCAACAGCAAGCCTGCTGACCATCGCGGCCGTCCCGTAGTCTGAATATATATATTGCTATCTGAACGAGGTTCCCCATGACACTGAAGCACATCCTGCTCGGAGGCGCTGCAGCGCTCGCCCTGTCCCTGTCGGCATGCGGCAAGCCGGGGAAGGCGGCCGACGCGCCTGAACCTGCCGATGTGGCCTCCGAAGCGCCAGCCACGATCGAAGTCAGCGATGCCGAACTCGTCGGCAATCCGTTCCGTACCGAATGGACAACGCCCTATGGCGTGCCGCCCTTCGCGGAGATTCGCGACGAGCACTACCTGCCCGCTATCAAGAAGGGCGTTCTGGAACTGCGCGCTGATATTGAGTCCATCGAAAAGAACCCCGACGCGCCGACTTTTGACAATACGATCGTGGCGCTCGACCAGGCCGGTGCCTCACTCAACAAGGTGATGAACGTGTTCCAGAACATCACGAGTACCGACACAAACGACGCACTCACCGCGCTGCAGGCCGAGGTCAATCCGATGATCACGCGTGAGACGGACGCGATCACCTTCAATCCGGACCTGTTCAAGCGCGTCTCGGCTGTCTACCAGCAGCGCGACCGGCTGGGCCTGGATGAGCAGGACGCCCGCTTGCTTGAACTCACCTACAGGGAATTCCTTCGCAATGGCGCATCCCTCAGCCCGGAAGTGAAAGCCGAGGTCGCCAGGATCAATGCGGAACTTTCGAGTCTCAACACCGAATTTGCCCAGAATGTGCTGAAGGCCACGAACGCCTTCTCTATTGAAGTGACCGACGGATCTCAGCTCGCTGGCCTCTCGGAAGATTTCAAGGCCGCAATCAAGGTGACCGGCGAGCAGAAATGGGAACTGACCGTCGACCGCTCCGTCTACGAGACCTTCATGACGCAAGCCGACAACCGCGATCTGCGCCGCCAGATGTTCGACGGATACCGCCTTCGCGCTTCCTCTGGCGATCTCGACAATGGCCCTGTGCTGATCAAAATCGCCCAGCTGCGGGCCAAGCGCGCCGAGTTAATGGGTTACCGCAACCATGCCGAATTCCAGCTATCGGAGCGCATGGCGCGGACACCCGAAGCCGCAGAGGATTTCCTGTCGCGCGTGCTTGAGCCTGCCTTGCGGCGGGCCGGCGAGGAAAAGGCCGACATGCAGGAGATAGCCGGCACGGCGTTCCCGATCGAAGGCCAGGACTGGTGGTACTATTCGGAAAAGGTGCGCCAAACGAAATACGATTTCGATGACAATTCTCTGAAGCCCTATTTCGAACTGGGAGCCGTACAGAAAGGGGCGTTCGACGTCGCCTCGAAACTGTTCAACATCACGATCACCCCGGTCGAGGTCGATGGCTGGAACCCGGTGGTGAAATCCTTCGAAGTGACGGATTCCGAAACCGGCGAATTCCTCGGCCTGTTCATGCACGACGCCTATTCGCGGGATTCCAAGCGCCCCGGCGCCTGGATGAGCACGTTCCGCGATGCATCGAACATTGGAGGCGAGAATATCCGGCCGATCGTGTCAAACAATCTCAACCTGATCACGCCGCCGCCGGGGGAGCCGACCCTGTTGCGCTTTGACGAAGTTGAGACTCTGTTCCACGAGTTCGGGCATGGCCTTCACGGCCTGCTGACCCGCGTGAAATATTCGACCTTCTCGGGTGTGGACGGACCGCGCGACTATACAGAATTTCCAGCACAACTGCTGGAGCATTGGGCCGGTGCGCCGGAAGAGCTGGAAGTCTACGCGCGCAACTACAAGACGAGCGAGCCCTTGCCGCAGCAACTGCTCGACCGGATGAACGCCGCGGCGGCCTTCAACCAGGGCTTCAAGACGACGGAATACATTGCCGCATCCCTGCTCGACCTGCGCTGGCACATGCTGTCCTCGGCAGAGGCCGCCAAGATCACCGATGCACGCGCCTTCGAGAAAAAAATTCTCGAAGAGTACAATATCCCTCCGGAGATCGAGCCACGCTATCGCTCACAATATTTCAGCCACATTTTCGCGGGCGGCTATTCGGCCGGATACTACGCCTATCTGTGGTCTGAAATTCTGGATGCAGACGGCTTTACCGCCTTCCGGGACAGTGGCGATATCTACAATCCCGAACTTGCAGCCAAGCTGAAAAAGTGGGTGTACGAATCCGGCGGCCTTCGGGAAGCGGATGAACTTTACCGGAACTTCCGTGGCAGCGATCCCACCATCGAACCCCTGCTAAAGCTGCGTGGGTTCGGCGAGGAAGAAGAACCGAAACCCGAGGGCTGATTTCAGACCGGCGGCTGTACCGGTTCGCGGCAAACGATGGCGCGGACGGCCTCTTCGGACCGGGCCTCACGCAGGGCATCGCGAACCGCGCTCTGACGGAACACACGGCTGACCTGGGCCAGGGCACGCAAATGGTCCGCTCCTGAAGTTTTCGGGGCCAGCAGCATGAAGATCAGGTCGCACGGCCGTTCGTCGATGGCTTCGAAGTCGACGCCATGAACAAGGCGCATGTAGCCGCCGACCGGTGCATCGATGCCGTCGAGACGGGCATGAGGGATGGCGACGCCCTCCCCCACTCCGGTCGAGCCGAGCCGCTCACGCTCCATCACCGCATCTTCGATCTGGCGCGCGCCGATTCCAGTCGCCGTGGCCAAGGCCTCCGCCAGGGCGTGAATCGCCTGTTTGCGGCTAGAGGCTTCAAAGGAAGGCAGAATTACCCCGCCCTGAAGCAGGGATGTCAGATCGGTTGCCATTCGACTCGCTTCCGTATGCCGTCCTAGTTTTTCGGGACGTCGGTTGGGTCCACCCAGCCAATGTGCCCGTCAGGGCGGCGGTACACCATATTCAGCCCCCCATGACCAGCGTTTCTGAACATCATTGCCGGAACATCCTGCAATTCCAGCTGCATTACTGCCTGCGAAACGCTCATCGTGCGGATCTGAACTGCGGTTTCTGCAACTGTCAGGGGAGATTCAGGCGCCTCGATCGCATCGTCCTCCTCATCGATATCATGGCCATTTGCCTGGAAAACCGATTCTGCGGCAGGCTCGGAGGGAAGCGGAACCGTTGCGGTCGCATGATGGTCTTTCAACTTTCGCTTGTACCTCCGGACCCGTTTTTCCATCTTGTCGAGACTGTCTTCGAGTGCAGCATAGGGGTCTTCGGCCTTGCCAGTCGACTGCAGGACGATGCCCGATGGAAGGTGGACGTTGCAATCGACTTCGACGAAGGGGCCTGCCTGTGAGACGAACACGCGCGCATCGCCGGTTCGACTGAAATACTTGGTTACCGCCGCCTCCAGCCCGCTTTCGATACGCCCGCGAAGGGCTTCTCCAAGGTCCATATGCTTGCCGGTAATCTGTATCTGCACGGGCAGTCTCCTTTACGCATGAGGGATACGACTATGCCCCAGAACCGTCCGGGACGCGACTCCTCCCTCCAAACATGGGGGAGACTTAACCCCTCCGAAAGGGGGCTGCGACGCGACGGTCGCGAATCCAGATGCGCAGTATGGCTGGGCCGTCGACCAGATAGCGCCGGGCAAGGCGCCGGGGTTCGGACAGGAGCCTGTGCAGCCATTCGAGCCGTGCGCGGCGCATCCAGAGCGGGGCCCGGGCAATCCGGCCGGCGAGGAATTCGAGGCTGACGCCGCAACAGAGCCCGACCCCGACCGCACCCCCTCGCCGTAACGCAGCCAGTGCCACCATTTCCTGCTGCGGAGATCCGACGCAGAGGAAATGGAACCGGGCCGGATTCTCCGCGATAAAGGCGGCCGCCCGTTCGATGGCCTCCGGATCGGACCTCAGGCCTTGCGGCGCATCGTGCCAGCGGAAATCCGTCAGCCCGAACTTCCCAGAGAGCGCTGCGGCAAGTTCGGCATCCCCGCCGACCATGGTCACCGTTTCATCTTGCCGGATTGCATGGACGAACAGGTGCGCCACAATGTCCGCGCCAGGAGATGCCTGCAATGCGATGCCATCCCGGCGCGCCAGAAATTCGAGGATCCGGCTGTCATTGAGGACGAGCCCGGCCGACGAATAGAGGGGCCTTAAGTCTGGTTCGCGCTCAAGGCGGATGCGGTGATCGACATTTGGGGTCACGACGTACCAGAAAGGCAAATCAACGCTGGCGGCCGCTGCTATCCGGCCCGCAGCCGCGTTCGCCTCCATCGGCTCGAAGGCGAGCCCCAGAAATTGCACACACTGTTTCGTCACGACATCGTCCCAAACCGGCCACTGGTTGCATGCCTGTGGAACAATAATGTTTCCAGTACGTTCCAAACTGTTGGCGTAGCGCCGACAATGCTCATAAAGAAGTTTTCACGGCTTGCGTGTAAATACCGAAATCCAGTCCGGACCTGTTCATAACTGATGCCCGCCAAGTTCACCGATCCCGACCTCCGATCCTACGCGATCAGGACGACGGATGCGTTGCGCGAAAGCGAAGCACGTTTCCGCAGTACTTTCGAAAATGCAGCGGTCGGCATGGCGCATGTGTCGCCTGAAGGCAGGTGGTTAAGGGTCAATGGCAAGGTCGCCGAGATTGTCGGGTACACGCCCGGCGAACTGCAGAAGCTGACGTTCCAGCAGGTAACCCATCCGGAAGACCTCGATCTCGACCTGGACCTGCTGGGCCAGATGGTGTCCGGCACCCGCGACACCTACAATATGGAGAAGCGCTACATCCGAAAGGATGGTGAAGTCGTCTGGGTCAACCTGACGGTCGGCTGCGTGCGCTCCGGGTCCGGCGAGATCGACTATTTTATTTCGGTGATCGAAGACATTACCGGGCGTAAGCGAATGCACGACGCATTGATTGAAAGTGAAGCGAGATTCCGCGCGATTCAGCAGACGTCACCCGACGGTTTCCTAGTCTATCGCAGCGTGCGTGACACCTACCACAAGATCATCGATTTTGTCTGTGACTACGCCAACCCAGCAGCCGTGGTGATTCTCACTCAATACGGTGTCTCCGGGCTAGGTCACAGGCTTTCGGAGTTCGCTGGCGAGAATGGTGAGGCGCCGCAATTCCATGATTATGTCGGCGTCGTCGAAACCGGAGAAACATTCCTGCGGGAAGCCCGCTTCGACATGGCGGGCGACGAAGCCTGGTGGCGCTCGACCGCCGCGAAAGTCGGTGATGGTTTCGCGGTGACCTATGCCAACATAACGCAAGAGCGAATATCGGAGAAAAAACTTCGGGAAAGCGACACCCATCTCCGGTCAATTCTCAACAACGTCGTAGCATTCGTCGGCCTTCTCGATCCGGACGGGATATTGCTCGAAGCCAATGACGTCGCGTTCAACGTCGCAGGAACGACCCGGGACGCCGTGATTGGCAAACCCCTGTGGGACACGATTTGGTGGAACTATGATCCGGTTGTGCAGGCACGTATGAAAGCTGCCATCGCCGAAGCGGCGTCAGGAAAGCTCACCAGGTTCGACGTGAAAGCACAAGGTGGTCCTGATGGCTGGATGGAACTGGATTTTCAGCTGGCGCCGATGTTCGATTCGAACGGACACGTTGTTCAGATCGTTCCTTCCGGCGTCGACATATCGGCACGTACGAAAGCCGAACACCACCGTGAAATGCTCCTCAGCGAGCTGAGCCACCGCATCAAGAACACCCTCGCCACCGTGCAAAGCATCGCATCGCATACGCTACGCGAAGCGACGAGCATGGAAACCTTCTCCGAAGCTTTCGTCGGGCGGTTGGGGGCGATCTCGAAATGCCACGACATGCTTGTAGCCTCGACGCGCGACAATGCAGACCTGTCCCAACTCGTCCGGGAGCAGATCATGCCCTATGCAGGTACGGAGTCCGGTCGTGTGAGACTTTCCGGACCGCCCGTCGTGCTCAGCGCCGAGTCCTCGCATGCAATCGGACTTGTCCTGCACGAACTGGCAACCAATGCCGTAAAATACGGTGCCTTAGCGAACGCAACCGGTAACCTTTCCGTCACCTGGGCAAGGGACCTGGCGACCGGAACCGGTGACATCGTGTTGCGGTGGCAGGAACGCGGTGGCCCTCTTGTTTCCCCGCCCGCTCGGCGCGGATTTGGCAGCACCCTGATTGAGCAAAGCCTGAAGCACACACTCGCCGCCGAGGCATGGATCGACTACCAACCGGAAGGACTGGTCGCAACCTTTCGCATACCCGGAAACAAACGATGACACCGCCCTGCATTCTCATCGTGGAGGACGAATTCCTGATTGCTCTGGACTGTCAATCGGCGCGCAAAATTGACCCCCTATCGGCGTCCAAAATTGACCCCACTTGCGCTGTGGTAGCTGGCGCAGGCCGGTGCACCTTTTCAAACGAGTGGAACCGGCCTGGGCCAGCGGGCGGCGTGTCGCTCAGGC
>JBGSKI010000113.1:0-36511 GCA_041741315.1 Hyphomonas sp.
CGAGCGCGTTCCGCTATCCGCGCGGTGAAGGCCTTGGTGTGGCGATGCCGGAGAAACTGGCGCCGCTGGAAGTCGGCAAGGGACGTATCCTGAAACAGGGCACGGCGATTGCCATCCTGTCCTACGGCGCGCGCCTCGGCGAAGCGCTGAAGGCGGCGGACATGCTGGCGGCGCAGGGACTGTCGGCGACGGTGGCGGATGCGCGGTTCGCCAAGCCGCTGGATGCCGACCTGGTTGAGCGTCTCGCACGCGAGCACGAGGTTCTGATCACGCTCGAGGAAGGCGCCACCGGCGGTTTCGGCAGTTTCGTGCTCGAGCATCTGGCGAAGGCCGGCCTGCTTGATCGTGGACTGAAGATCCGTCCGATGACCCTGCCGGACGTGTTCCAGGACCATGACACTCCGTACGCGATGTACGAAACGGCCGGGTTGAACGCCCGCCACATTGCGGCCCGTGCCATCGAGGCGCTCGGCCGGGGCGACATCGCCGAAATCAACCGTCTCGCCAGCGCCTAACAGAATTGCAATTTGCCCGCCGGTGGCGGCGCGCGGTAGGGGCAATCCATGAACCTGTTCCCGCACGCATTCCTGGCGACGGCGCTTTGCCTGTTCGTGGCGTCCTGCGCCACCGAGCCGGCGGGCCCTGTGCTTCCGCCGTTTGCCGAACAGTTCGCCGCCGCGACGGCGGTGGAGAATCCCTACTGCCGCGATACCGCCCTGACCGAATTGCTGTCGCGTACCGATCTTTCTCCGGCGGACCGCGCCGAGGCCCTGTATGAGCGGGCGAGCCTGCGCCGGCTCGACGGCAATGACCGGCCGGGCGCGGTGGCCGACTATGAAGCGCTTTTGGTACTGGCACCCGCAGAGGACCTCGCCGCCAGGGCCGGCGTGGAACTTGTGATGACGAGGGAAGACCTGGCGGCCCTGCAGGCCCGGCTTGCCCGGTTGCAGAGCCTGCCGGACTGGTTCAGCACAACCTGGTCCCTGGGCCAGCGGGCCGCACCGGCGCTGCGCTACCAGAAATCCGGCATCAGCCCATCGGAGCGCGCCGTCTGGGACCTGCAGCAGGCCGGCTTCATTTGCGACAGCACCGGTGAGGGCGGCCCCGTGCAGGGACATGGCGACCATCGCGACGATCTCGACGGGCTGACCTGGTGCCTGGCCTTGCCTGCGTGACACCGGCCACACGAATACCTCAAATCCGCCCTGTCTCCGCGCGCCTTGAACGGCTAGGACAGGTCGCACAGACTGTTCACGTCCTGATGGAGCTCGATCAATGATTCGTCTTACGCTGGCGGCCGCCGCCTCCGCCCTGGTTCTCGCCGCCTGCGCTACCGCCCCGGCACCCGCAACTGATGCGGCTTCCTCAGCCGTTACCAGCCCGGCCGACCTTTCGCCGTTCGATCTCGCCATGCGGACCGTCGATGACCTGGTCAGTGCCGGCAACACGCAGACCGCCATCGACCGGCTGACCCAGCTGACGGGCGATCCGGCACTCAGCCGGGAACAGCTTTCCGAAGTCCTGTTCCGCCGGGGTGAGCTGCGCTTCAGCGACAAGGGCTACGATACGCTCGGCGCGATCGAGGATTTCGAGGAAGTGATCGACGATTTCAGCGACACGGAATGGTACACCGCTGCCGTTCCGATGCTGGAATCGGCCAGGGGCAAGGCGGACTCGCTGAACGCACTGCTCGACCAGCCTGAAACGACGCGCACACAGAAGTTCAACATCCTGATGGCCCTCGGTCAGCACCAGGATGCCACGGACCTGATGCTGTCGTCCGATCTCACGCCGGACAATGACGCGCTGGTGGCAATGTACCAGATCGGTTATCTCTGCGAGGGAGATGAACTGACGGGGCGCGCCTACAGCCTGACGGAGCCGGACGGGACCGCACGCAGCGTGCGCTTCTGCGACTTCGGCAAGTAGTCCGCTCCGCGGAAAGGCGGGGTCGATGGAACCGGTTGAGTATCACTGCCGCAATTCGCTTGTGGACCAGTCGGCCATTGTCTGGCGGGCGTATCCTGACCGGATGGAATACGGCTTCGATGATGGCGCGAAGACGGGTGTCGTACCTTACGCAAATGTGCGCAAGGTGCGCCTGTCGTTCTCGCCGGGACGGTTCCAGCAGCGGCGATTCGTGATGGAACTGACCGGGCAGACTTCGCACCTTGTGTTGACCAACCTGCACTATGTGAGCATCGGCAATTTCGAGAACCGGTCCGGTACGTTCTTCCCGCTGGTCCGGGCAGTGGTCGAAGGTGTGCACCGCGCCAATCCGTCGGCGAGTTTCCGGGCCGGGCAAAAGCCGGTCGCGTACATTTTCCTGCTTGCCTTCGTGATCGCGGCACTGGCGCTGCTCGTCGCGGTGGTTGTGAGCCTGCCGCTGGTTCCGGGCAACGTCACGCTGTCGGCGATTGCAAAGCTGGCGGTGATCGCGTTCAGCCTGCCGCTGATGTACCAGTGGACGGTGCGCGGCTTCCCCCGTCGCTTCGACCCGGCAACGGACCTCGACAAGGTGCTCTCCATCCCGTGAGGCCCCGGCGGGCAGATAATTGCCGCTTGCGACACTAAATCTCCGTTCTGTGCACTGTTGGCCCTTCATTCCGGGGCGGTGGCGTGGTTGTCTGTCGCAACCAAAAAAATTTCAGAGGAAACCCATGCCATCAGATGCCATGCCGCCGAATTGGCCCGCCCTTTCCATCGCCGAGGCCAATGCCATGCTCGCGGGGCCGGGATCGCCCCTGGAACTCGAGGATGCGGTGATCGCCGGTGTGCCGATGAAAGTGTACAAGAATGCCCCGCCGACGCTGCACTCGATCCTTCAGATGGCCGCTTCCGCGTTCGGCGACCGGGATTACATCGTCTACGAGAACGAGCGGGTCACCTATTCGGCAATGTACAAGGCGGCGAGCAATCTGGCCGCAACCCTGCAGGTTAAGTACGGCATCAGGAAGGGCGACCGCGTCGCCATAATCATGCGCAACTATCCGCAATGGCCGGTCGCGTTCTATGCCGCGCTCAGCCTGGGGGCCATCGCCACGCCGATGAATTCCTGGTGGACCGGCGAGGAACTCGAATACGGCCTATCCTTCGTCGATGTGAAACTGGCGGTGGTCGACCCGCAGATCTACGAGCGCATTCGCGGCCATCTGGAAAAGCTGCCCGATCTCGAACACGTGATCATTGCGCGCGACACCGGCGAAGAACACAACGACCCGCGCGTCTCGTCGCTGGAAGAGATCATCGGCGATGCAAACTCCTGGGCGCACCATGAGGATATCGGCTTTCCGGACGTGAAGATCCTGCCGGATGACGACGCGACCATCATGTACACGTCGGGCACGACGGGCAAGCCCAAGGGCGCGCTGGCGACGCACCGGGCGGTCGTCTCCAACATGTTCAATTCCATGACTTGTCAGGCGCGGATGTTCCTGCGCCGGGGCGAGGCGGTGCCGGAGCCCGACCCGAACACGCAGCGCGCGACCCTTCTGTCGATCCCGTTCTTCCACGCGACCGGATCGTTTGCAGTGATGATTCCGACGGCGCTGCGCGGCGACAAGATCGTGTCGATGTACAAGTGGGATGCGGGCGAGGCCCTGCCGATCATCGAGCGCGAGAAGATCACCACGGTTGGCGGTGTGCCGGCGATCGCCTGGCAATTGCTCGAACATCCGGACAGGGACAAATACGATCTCTCTTCCATCGCGGTGATTTCGTACGGCGGTGCGCCCTCGGCGCCGGAACTCGTTTCGACGATCAAGAAGCGCTTCCCGGAGGCGGCCCCCGGCAATGGCTGGGGCATGACCGAGACCTGCGCCACGGCGACGCTGAACATTGGCGAGGATTATGTGAACCGGCCTTCGAGTGCCGGCGCGCCCCCGGCGGCGGTCGAACTCAAGGTCTGCGATCCGGATGGCAACACCCTGGCGCAGGGCGAAGTGGGCGAACTCTGGTGCAAGAGCCCGTCGAATGCGCGGCTCTACTGGAACCGTCCGGATGCGACGGCGGAGACGTTCCGCAATGGCTGGGTCGTTACGGGTGACCTTGCACGGATCGATTCCGACGGCTTCCTGTTCCTGGTCGACCGCGCCAAGGACATGCTGATCCGGGGCGGCGAGAACATCTATTGTATCGAAGTCGAGAGTGCACTGTACGACCACCCCGCCGTGATGGACGCTGCCGTGGTCGGCATTCCGCACAAGGTGCTGGGCGAGGAAGTCGGCGCGGTGGTGCAGCTCAAGCCCGGCAAGACGGTGACTCAGGACGAATTGCGTGCGCACGTCGCGGGGCAGCTCGCAGCCTTCAAGGTGCCGGTCGAGATCCAGTTCCAGGACGAGCCACTGCCGCGCAATGCCAATGGCAAGATCCTGAAATCCGAGCTGCGCCAGCGGTTCAAGGCACGCGCGTAGGAGTCCGATGAGCACGACCAGACGCCGCATTGGCGACCGCACCGTCTATCCGGTCGGCCTCGGCTGCATGAACATCACGCATGCGTACGGCCCGCCCATGGAGGAAGGGGCGGCAAAGGCCTTGCTCGTTCAGGCGCTGGACCTCGGTTATGATTTTCTCGATACGGCGACGATCTACGGCCTTGGACGCAGCGAGCAACTGATCGGCGAAGCGCTGGGCAAGCGCCGTAAGGAATACTTCCTTGCCAGCAAGTGCGTGCTGGGTATCAGGGATGGACAACGCGTGCTCGATGCTCGGCCTGAGGCAATCAAGGCTGCGTGCGAAGCGAGCCTGAAACGTCTGCAGACGGACATCATCGACCTTTATTACATGCACCGGCCCGATCCGAATGTGCCCATCGAGGACTCGGTCGGCGCCTTGTCGGACCTTGTCGGCGAAGGCAAGATCCGGATGATCGGCCTGTCGGAAATGGGCGAGGCGCACCTGCGCCGCGCGCAGGCTGTGCATCCGATTGCGGCGATGCAATCGGAATATTCGCTCTGGGTGCGCAATCCGGAAATCGCGGTCATGCACGCCTGCAAGGAACTCGGCGTGGCACTGGTCGCGTTCTCGCCGGTCGGGCGCGGATTCCTCGCCGACCCGCCGGTCGATCCGGCTGCGTTCCATGCGTCCGACCTCCGCCGGACGCTGTTCCCGCGCTTCACGCCCGAGAATTATTCCCGCAATCTGCCGCTGCTCGATGAGGCGCGCGCCTGCGCGGCTGAGGCCGGGTGCAATGTCGCGCAGCTGGCGCTTGCCTGGACGCTCGCCAAGGGCGATCACGTGATCCCGATCCCGGGAACGACGAACCTGCGGCACCTGGTGGACAATCAAGCGGCCGGGGCGATTACCCTGTCGCCGGAAATGGTTGCCCGGCTCGACCGGAACTTCCTGCCGGAGCGGGCGGTCGGCCCGCGTTACACGGCCATGGGGCAGGCCGTGGTGACCACCGAAACCTACGCATTTGAACCCGGACAATGACAAATCCTCCGGGTCCGGACGGCAGAAAGCCGGTCGCGCTGGAAACGCGTGGCGCGGGTGCCGACGGACGCAAATATTCGCCCTCGGCGACCCGCAATCGCGAGCCGGTGCGTGATGTGTTTGCGGCGGAAGGCCTGACATCCGGGCGGGTGCTCGAAATTGCCTCGGGCACCGGCGAGCATGGCGCGTTCCTGACGGATTCCTTTCCCGGCCTCGAATGGACATACTCGGACATCGACGGGCCGAGCCTCGAGAGCCAGTCGGCCTGGCGCGCCGCCGCCGGTCACACGCGCTTGCACGGCCCGCTCAACCTTGATGCCTCCACAGACCACTGGGGCGCGGCGGAACGCCCCGGACACTGGGACTTCATCGTGTCGATGAACATGGTGCACATCGCACCGTTCTTCGTAGCCGAGGGTTTGTTTGCCGGAGCGGGGAGGCTGCTGGCGCCGGGCGGAAAACTGTTCCTCTACGGACCATTCAGCCGGAACGGAGTCATCGCGCCGTCGAATGCCGCGTTCAGCGAGTCGCTAAAGTCGCGTGACCCGTCCTGGGGCGTGCGAGACCTCGACACGGACCTGCTGCCGCTCGCCGCGCTGTCTGACCTTGGCTTATTGAAGGTCATCGAAATGCCGGCGAACAACCTGACGGTCGTGTTCGCGCGCACCTGACAGGCTCGCAAAGCTTGCCACGCTGCCGGGAAGGGCGCATCGAATGGTGCATGACAGACCTCACGAAGGCAATCCTCGGCAAGATCCACGCCCTCGAACTCGAGCTTGAAGCGGAATTCGCAAAGCAGCGAGCAGGTTTGCGCTATGGGCTTGAACGCGGAAAGGTCCTGTTCGATCAAGAAGTGATCCGGAGACACCGAGAACTGCGCACAGGGCTTGTCCGCTACCTGTTCAGCGCCCGGTTCCTGATCGTGTTGACCTCACCGGTCATCTATTCCCTCGTCCTGCCCTTCCTGTTGGTTGATCTCTGGGTGTCGGCGTACCAGGCCATCTGTTTTCGCGTGTACGCAATTCCGCAGGTAAAGCGTCACACTTACATCGTCTTCGACAGGAGCGGGCTTGCCTACCTAAATGTGCTGGAAAAGGTGAACTGCGCCTATTGTTCCTATGTCAACGGCGTGATTGCCTATGTGCGCGAGGTCGGTGCGCGCACCGAACAATTCTGGTGTCCGATCAAGCAAGCCCGTCGCGTCGTTGGCGCACACGCCCGCTATGCCGGGTTCGAGGAATTCGGCGCCGGTGAAAATTACCACGCGCGCCTGCAAGCCCTGAGAGCGGACCTGAGATCTGAAAGCGAACCCGAGCCAGATCCCGGTGCCTAAACCGCTGCCGTCAGGGCGCTCGCGCGGTCAGGGGGTCTGGTTCCCCCCACCGAAGCGCTCGGTCCACTCGGCGACCTGCGCATCCTCAATCTTCTGGAACAGGACCTCCGGCGGCGTGATCGGAAGGCCGCGCGGCACCGCGTCCATCAGTTTCGCATAGTCATAGTCGCGCGACGCTCCGGGCATGTTGCGGTGCTCTTCCGGAATGTTCAGCGCGTCGAGAATTTTCTTTGCAGCGTCCGGGATGATCGGCTGTGCGATGATGCCGAACAAGGCGGCGAGGTTGATTCCGGCCCGCACGCCGACGCCGGCGGCGTCGACATCCGACTTGTACTTCACCCAGGGCTCGGCCTTGGTCAGGTATTCGTTGCCGGCCGCCCAGATGGCGCGCGTTTCGGCAGCGGCCTTGCGGAACTCCATCGCCTCGTAATACTCGACCAGGCGCGGCAACCGTTCGGCGAGTTCGTTCGCCATCCAGGCCTCGGCTTCGCCCGGTTCGCCGGCATCCGGTACCTTGCCGTCGAATTTCGTCGCGCAATACTTGGTGATCCGGTTGATGAAATTGCCGAGCACGTTGGCAAGGTCGGAATTGACCGCCGCCTGGAAGCCTTCCCAGGTGAACGCTGCGTCTGAGCCTTCCGGCGCATTGGCGATCAGGTACCAGCGCCAATAGTCCGACGGCAGAAGGTCCAGCGCCTGGTCCATGAATACGCCGCGCTTGCTGGATGTCGAGAACTTGCCGCCATACCATGTGACCCAGTTGAAGGCTTTCAGCTTGTCGACGGTCTTCCACGGCTCGCCGGAGCCGAGCAGCGTGACCGGAAAGCTGACCGTGTGGAAGGCGACATTGTCCTTGCCCATGAACTGCACGTATTCGGTCTGGTCGGCGCCCTTGTCGGTGCGCCACAGGACTTCCCAATCCCTGCCGGTCGCCTCGGCCCATTCCTGCGTCGCTGCAATGTATTCGATCGGCGCGTCGAACCAGACATAGAACACCTTGTCTTCGAAACCCGGGCGAGGCGTTCCGTCTGCGGACGTTACCTTCACGCCCCAGCTGAGGTCGCGCGTGATCGAGCGGGCGATCAGGCCGTCGTCGAGCCACTTATTGGCAATCGACACGGCAAGCTGCGGCCAGTTCGCACCTTTGCGGTTCACCCAGGCACGGATATCGTCCTGCATCTGCGCCTGCAGCAGGTAGAGGTGTTCGGTATCTCGGATCTCGATATTGCGGCCGCCAGACACCGCCGAGTACGGATTGATAAGGTCGACCGGGTCGAGCAGGCGCCCGCAATTGTCGCACTGGTCGCCGCGTGCCTTTTCGAACCCGCAGGTCGGGCAGGTGCCTTCGACATAGCGGTCCGGCAGGAAGCGGCCATCGTCGACGGAATAGACCTGCTTGGAAATCCGCGCCTCGATCAGGCCACGCTTTTCCAGCGCCTGCGCGAAGTGCTGTGTCAGCGCATGGTTGGCCGGCCGCGACGAACGCCCGAACCAGTCATAGGACAGGTTGAAGCCCTCGCCAGCCTTGCGCTGGATCTCGAACTGCTCGTCGCAATAGGCCTGAACCGGCACCTGCTGGGCCTGCGCCGCCAGTTCCGCCGGTGTGCCGTGTTCGTCGGTGGCACAGATATAGGTCACGTCATGGCCAAGCAGGCGCATCACGCGGGCATACACATCGGCCGGCAACATCGAACCGGCCAGGTTGCCGAGATGCTTGATGCCGTTGATGTACGGCAGGGCGGACGTGATCAGGATGCGCCGGGGTTGCGTCATAGGCGAAGAGTCTTTCCCTTGGGTAAGTTTGGAGCCATTGTGAAGCCGGTGGCCCGTTGGAAGCCCTGTCTTTTAGCGTGGATCGCCGGAAAAGAAAGAATTCACGGGAGGGCAAACACATGCCGAGACTATTTGGAGTGAACCTGGTGGGCGTCCTGCTCGCCGCGATTGCCATGTTCTTCGTGGGGTTCCTGTTTTACGGGCTCCTGTTCAGTGCGGTCTGGATGGAGGCGCGGGGGCTCACGGCAGACACGCTGGAACAGCAGGATCCGGCCTGGATGGCCGGTGGGCTGGTCATCGAACTCGTTCTGGCCTTCGGGCTCGCCTTCTTCATGAAACGGTGCAGCATTTCGGGTCTCAGCCACGCGGTGCGCTTTGCGCTCGTTCTTGCGGCCCTGATCGGGTTCCCGGTCCTCGCCTACGAGTTTGTCTACAACGTGATCCATTCGGTGCCGGGCCTGCTGGTCGACTTGGCGCACCTCGCCGTCAGCTTCGGGGCCGGCGCGGCGATCCTGTCCTTCTTCGACTGAGGCTGTCTCGCCAAAGAAAAACCCCGGACGGGCAAGGCCGGTCCGGGGTAAGGCAGGCCGGGAATGGCGGTGAAGCTTCCTGGCCCTGTGGCAGGGAATTCGTGGCTCAGAGGCCGTAGCCGGGCTTGACGTCCAGCTTCAGGTCGACGCGGCGGGCCATCGGCTCCGTCATCACTTTGGCACCGGCCGCGGCCGCGTTGATCTTCACATAATTGGTCTTGACGCGCTGAGCGGAAATGCCCCGGTCGGCCAGGGCCTCGATCACGGCGGCGGCGCGCTGTTCCGACAGGTGCGCCATGGTCTCGTCGGTCAGGGCTTCTTCGGACACGACGTCGACCTTGATGTCGGTCACGGCGCAGCCATCCAGCGAGTCGCTCGCCGCGCTGATCGTCCGGGCCGAGAAGGATGACAGCATCGAGTCATAGGCAGGGAAGTAGATCGACAGCTCCATGTCCTCGCAAGCCGGCTTGTGGGCCACGTAGACGGGCTTTGACGGCGGCGGCTTCGGGGCGTCGGACTGGGCCGGGAAAGCAAGCGCCATGGCACCAAGGATGAGGGCGGGCGCGGCAAACCAAGTGCTTTTCATAACGATCTCCTTCATGCTCATTTTATGTATCCAGTCCGCTTTGAACGTTTGTCCGCGGGGATTGGTTCCTGCGTTTGTTGAGAACAGCGATACTTCCGGTTTGGGGCTGAAATGCGCGCTCCCGGGGGCAAATGGGGCAAGTGTAAGGAATTAGAAAGGTTTCTGGAGGCTCCGGGAAACCATCATGAAATCAAGGTTAGGGAAGGGTGGAGGCGGCGCACCTGCGCTGTGCATCCGCAGGCCCGGCACGAAAGGAGCCTGCCAAACGGGCCAGGCATGGCCGAACTGTGGCACCGCCGCTTGCCACCGCGCCGAAGGCCGGATAGTGACACCGGAACTGGCGGGCCGGCTTAGCTCAGCTGGTAGAGCATCTGATTTGTAATCAGAGGGTCGCGGGTTCGAGTCCTGCAGCCGGCACCACTAGAAACAAGGACTTGGTACTTGCGAGCGCTGCTTCCGCTTTTGTTCGGAGGCGCCAGGCGCGCATGGATTGCCAACCCGCTCCTCCCCTCCATTCGATAGTACGCTCCGGCGGTTCAACTCCCCACGCGATGAAGGGCTTGGTTGCCGGAAATTGGCCAGATCGGGGATCAGGGTGCCTGAAAAATCAGCTGAACCACCATCGCCATTCCAATTCAGGGCGGGGATTGGCGCCTGAAGCGCTCACGACTCGAAACGCCCCACGCTGCGCATGCGGGTTGTGGTTTTCAATTGGCTTCGCGGAGAATGTCAGATTAAAAGAACTGCGTGATTTAGGAACGGCGGTTTGGCGATAATGGGTAGAGTTCTCGGGGCTGTCCTTATCCTGTTGCCGATCGTCGGCGTCATGTTCGTTGCCCCATTGCTGAACGCGTTTTCTCCGGTTGAGCGCATCCCGGAATCCGAGGTGCTGGCGAAGGGATGGGAGCTCTTCAGTTGCGAGCAGCCTTTTGCGGCCGCATTCGTTGCGAACCCCTCAATTGTGGCTGAGTGCAAACTGGTTGAGGGACACAAGGTTCTGGTCGCCGAAGACATCAAGCCATCAACCCTGAGTGCCACAAAATGGGCGTCTGAAGGGTTGGCATTTCAGTTCAGTGGCAATGCGACGCACCAGTTTCTCGGGAAGGAGATCAGCATCGTGATCGAGGCGTCCTGTGAGAACTGCAACGGGGCGGTCAAAGCCGTCTATGCCACCGGCGCATTTGGCAACAGTGACTGGCGTGACCTTGCGTTCACCGGCACGATCTCGGAGCAGGCGTTTTCCTACACCGTGCCGGATGCCGCTCCTGCCAGGCTTACCGGCGTCAAGCCTTGGGTCGTCCTGAATCCCCAATCCAAAGATGCCAAACTCACCATTCGCAGGATCCTCGTGAAGGCGGCCGAATAGTGCTGATTTTTGAGTACGAGGATGAGCGCCGTCGATCCAGGGGGCCGATTAGCTCCGCCTTGGGCGTGACCGTTTTGGCGGCGGTATTTCTGGGTTGGCTGGTTTTGGGCGGTTTGGCGACGCGGATAGGAATTCGGCAGACCGAAGCGTTCCAGTACTACGATCAGGACTTCGGGTTGAAACTTGCCGCATTCCAGGCGCTCGACCATCAGGATCAGGTGATTATTGGTTCAAGCCGGATACACCGGCAACTCGACCCCGAAACCATCGAGACGTATTGCGATGGCAAAACCTACAATCTGGGGATTGGCGGCGCAACGAGCTCCAACACGAAATTCCTGCTCGATTGGGTTCTGAGCCAGCCAGATGGACCGGAACAGATATGGATAGAACCTCTGGGGGCGGACAATTACGTCCAGCTGGATACGTACCGGAATCTGCTTTACTCCCCGATCTGGCCTGCGCCGGTCTGGCATGATCGCGTCGGGGAAATGGCCGCCGACGCAGAAAAGTCGGAGATCGAAGGCGCACTGGCCATCGAAAAGAAGAGCCTCCGGGCATACTTTTCGGTTGGCGCATTCTGGGCGCTCCGGGACGGCAAACCGGATCCGTTGAGCCTGATGGAACCGTTCCGCGACGAGATCGCGTCGAAAGGCTTTGTGGCACTCGATTTTGTCTTCACGAAACCAAATTCCAGGACCCAGCAGCGTGAAAACCTGTTGAAAGGCAATCCGGATTACTACGAGGACCAGTTCGCATCGTATAATGAGCGGTATGCTTCCTGGTCGGAGGAAATGGTACGGGACAAGGTGCTGTCCGACATCTCGGCACTGGTTTCCGGTGTGTCGAAGGACGACCTTCATCGCATTGGCGTGATCTATTCGCCCAAGCTTCCAGAATCCCAATTGCCGATTGATACGGTCAGTTTTGAAGGAGTTCAGATACCGGTGGTTACGTTTCCGGTGGATGAGAACCCGTATCTGACTGACAAGGACCTTTGGATGGATGTGGCGCATCTCAACTATGCGGGCGCAAGGCTGCTGAGTAAAAGTTTCGCCGATCAGGTCTGTGGGGGCGAAGGTGCTATTCACTGAACTTCGCTTCCTGGTATTCTATGTGATCGTATTTGCTGGCTATTGGGCGATCCAGAGCCGGCGCTTTCGCATCCTGTTCCTGACGCTCGCCAGCTTTGTATTCTACGGCGCGTGGGACATACGCTTCCTGGGCCTGATCGCGTTCATCATCGGCGTGACCTACCTTGCCCAGGTTGCAATAATTCGGGGAGGGGACAGGAAACGCAGGTGGGTCACCGGACTATCCGTGGTCGTCCTGTTGTCGACACTCGGTGTATTCAAGTATTTCGGCTTCTTTTCGGAGTCGCTGGTCGCCCTGCTGCAGACTCTCGGACTGTCCGCCTCCGAGCCGCTCATCAAAATCATCCTTCCCGTCGGCGTAAGCTTCTACGTGTTCCAGGCGATTGGCTACGTCGTCGACGTGGCGAGAAAGGAATTTGACGAGCCAGAAGACCTTCTGAGCGTTGCCTTCTTCATATCCTTCTTCCCCCAACTCGTGGCCGGTCCGATCGTAAGGGCGCTGGACTTTTTCCCTCAAGTGAAAATGCACCAGAAGCTGGGCGACGTGCCGTGGAGCGGTGTGATCATCCTGTTTGTGGGCGGCTTCTTCAAGAAGGCGATTATCGCAGACAATCTTGCGCGCTTTTATGTCGACCCGGTTTTTGCCAATCCCGGCAGCTACGACAATAGCGCGATCATTCTGGGTGTTTTTGCCTACGCGGTTCAGATATACTGCGACTTCTCCGGATATTCGGACATGGCCATCGCTGCGAGCCGGAGCTTCGGATTCCAGTTGCCGGTCAATTTCCGGGCACCCTACCTGTCCTCCTCGATCACCGAATTTTGGCGGCGCTGGCACATGTCCTTGTCCCAGTGGCTGCGCGACTATCTCTACATTTCCCTCGGCGGAAACCGGAGCGGACCGCTTACAACTTATCGCAATCTCATTTTGACGATGACCCTTGGCGGGCTTTGGCACGGTGCATCGTGGAATTTCCTGTTCTGGGGGTACTTTCACGGCGCAATGCTCACTCTTGAGCGCCTATTCAAGGTGCCGCAGGCGACCCAGGCAAACATGGTCGGCCGGTTTGTCGGGGCGATTGTCACCTTCTACCTCGTATGTGTCGGCTGGGTGTTCTTCCGGTCCGAGAATTTTGAGGTTTCCGTTTTCATGGTTGCCAGCATGTTTGGCGGCAAGACATCGGGAAGTTTCACGTTCTCGATTTATGACTGGGGCCTCCTGGCGGGCTTGCTGCTTCTGCACTATCTCGTGTTCCGGTTCAGGGTGGGATGGTACCTGTCCCGGCTACCCGCGCCGCTGGTGGCGGCCATTGCCGCCCTGTGGATCTGTGTCCTTCTGCTGTTCCTTCCCAGCGAATCCCGCCCGTTCATCTATTTTCAGTTTTAGATCGGATCCGGAGAAAATCCGGCAATCAGCCCGGAACAACGCGTCACAATATCTCACTCAAGCGCCCGCGACGCAGGCCAGTTATTGACCAGCATCTGTCAAGATGCGTGTCGCACGCCCATAAAATTCAGGTCGTTCTGGAATCGAAATTGACTCTCGATGCCAGTGCGCGCCACCTCGTCCTCAAAGCAGTTAGGTTGGATCTGCCGCACTTCGAAACAGGTTGATCGGTGTCCTGCAATTCGATTCTGATATTAGGTTGATAGCCTCCCCTGCGTTCTACACTTCCTCCGGATATTGGAGCGGATCATCATGCCTTCACCGCCAGTGAAGTACTTGGCAAGAATTCCAGTTGGGCTTTCAGGGCTGCTAGGTGCCTGCACGATGGAACCTCCGCCAGCTCCGTGCCAGCTCTCGCCGATCCTGATCGAGGAGTTCAATGAACTCAGCGTGTCGCCGTCGACCATTGGGCCAGCGCGATGGATTTCGCATACGCCATGGTCCGGAGATTTTGGGGACGCGGTATTTGTAGATGACGGTCCGGACGGCCCCTTCAGTATCCATGACGGCATCCTGCACATCACGGCCCGCAAGGATGCGAGCGGACGATGGACCTCCGGCCTGCTGGCAGCGGCGGATGCGACCGGGAATGGAAAGGGCGTTCAGAACGGGTACTTCGAAGCGCGTATGAAACTGCCCCCAGGCCCCGGAACCTGGCCTGCCTTTTGGCTCGCAGCACTCAAGCCGGTGGCGGAGCGCGACGGGAATGTCGAGATCGACGTGCTTGAATACTACGGCCAGTTTACGTCGGCTTTCCGTTCTGCAGTGCACATCTGGTTCGCCGATCCAGCGCGCAAGCGCGCAAACGGAACGAAAGTTGACATTCCCGACGGGTTCTTGGTTCAAGACTACCATGTATTCGGATTGGATATTTCGGAGACGGACATCGTCTTCTTGCTGGATGGAAAGGAATTCTGGCGCGAGCCGCGGCCTCCGGAGTTAGACGTTCCGATGTATCCGCTTGTCAATTTGGCGCTCGGCAGCGGGTGGCCGATTGACGAAACGCCCAACCCGTCCGTGATGCAAGTTGACTACGTGTACGTTTGGGAACGGACGCACATCCCCCCGGAAGGCTGTTCTCCTGGCCCGCCTTCTGATTAAGTGAGCCGGTGGGATACAGGCTCGGAAGTAAACAGCATGCGTATTCTACACCTCCTGAACCACACGATGAAGCTCAACGGACATGTCCATGCGGCAGTCGACCTTGCCTGTGAGCAGGCAAAGATGGGCCATCAGGTGGCGATCGGGAGCGAGGGGGGCGACTTCGATGTGCTTCTCGCCAAACACAATGTCGAGTCGCTTCATGCGTCCCATGCCAGGAAGCCGCTCGCTCTTGCCGGGAGCGTTGCAGGCATTCGCAAACTGGTTCGGCAATGGCGACCTGACGTGGCTCATGCGCATATGGTGACCAGCGCCGTACTGGCATGGCCGGCATGCAAGCTCCGGAAAATCCCCCTGATCACGACGGTGCACAACGAGTTCGAAAAAAGTGCCATCCTGATGGGACTTGGAACCCGGGTTATCACGGTCAGCGAGGCCGTACGGAACTCCATGGCGGCGCGCGGCGTCTCCCGGTCGCGCCTGGATGTCGTTCTGAATGGAACAATCGGCGTTGCCCGGATGGACAATATTGACCGCACGCCGAAGGATTTGCAGAAGCCGGCGATCTTGTTTGTCGGGGGAATGCACCCCCGCAAGGGTATCCCCGATTTGCTTGAGGCATTTGCGATCGTTCACGCCAAGCACCCCGAGGCCCGCCTGCACCTGGTGGGCGGAGGGCCGTTTCTGGAGGCATACCGTGCCCAGGCGAACGCGATGTCCTGTGCCGATGCGATTGAACTCTACGGCCCCCAGATGAATCCGTACGCTTATCTGTTGGGCGCGGACATATTCGTTCTGCCGTCGCTGGCAGATCCGGCACCTCTCGTAATTTCGGAGGCGCGTGAGGCAGGGTGTGCCGTCATCGCATCGGACGTGGACGGTATTCCGGAATTGCTGGAAGGCGGGGCGGCGGGTCTCCTTGTTCCACCGGCAAACCCTGTCGCTTTGGCAGACGCGCTGTCGAAGCTCTTGAGGTCGTCGTCGGAACTTCAGGCCTGGCGAAACCGGGGCCAGATCAATATTGATTTCATGACAATTTCGCGCGTGGCGCGAGCGACACTGGAGGCTTACGCAAGGGCGCTGAAAAGCACGGAACCCGCGCCACAGCTATCTGAGATCACCCGGTGATTGCGCCTTTGGCTCAATCCTCAAAACTGGCGCGCAAATGCCCGCCAACGCTCAAACAACTCTGACAAATCACTTTTTAATCACACGCCCTTCGGAAGTGTGCTTAATCTGTGAAAATCTGTTGCAAACGATATCAGTATTCGTCGCAAGCGAGTGCTGTTTATATTGGCGACACTCAGTGATGGCAGGTTCAGGCAAAATTGAGACAAACGCAATGAACGCGATGAAGGCATTGATACTTCTGGGTGCCCCAATCGTTTCGAGGGCGTCGAAGAGTGCAGGTTTCCGCCGGATGGTTTTCAATGCTGTCCGGCTCCAGCGAGCCGAACTCAAGGAAATGCAAAATTCCCGCGAGCTACAGTTCCTTGCTTACGTGTTCAGTAAACGGAGCCGGTCCCAATCGCAGATTCTGCAGGATTTGTGGGTGTGCTTCGAGAGTGGTGAGAAGCAGAATGGCTTCTTCGTGGAATTCGGGGCGACCAATGGGCGTGTAAACAGCAATACCTGGTTGCTCGAAAAAGAAATGGGCTGGCGCGGCATTCTCGCGGAACCAAATCCTTACTGGCACGTTGAGCTGGCAGCGAACCGGGGTGCGCATATTGAACATCGCTGCGTCTCGTCAGCCACCGGAAACACCGTGCGTTTCATGGCGACCGACGAAGTGGATCCAGAACTGAGTGGTATCCTGGAATTCGGCAATGGCGATCATTTCACCGACATCCGTGCCGATGCAAAGGAACTCGCTGTCACGACGGTTTCCCTGATGGACCTTCTCGCCGAATGGGGTGCGCCGAGCGTGATCGATTATCTGTCTGTGGACACCGAGGGGAGTGAATATGAAATCCTCTCGCACTTCGATTTCTCGAAATATGATGTGAAATTGTTGTCGGTAGAACACAACAAGAAGACCGAAGCTGCAATCGACACCCTTTTGATCCGGAATGGATTCAAGCGGGTCTTTAAGGAAATGTCCCAATGGGACGCATGGTATGTACGCAATCAATCAAGTGCGGAGCAGCAATCCGGGTGACCGGCGAAGTGGGTAGAGAACGTAGATATGCGGGAAATGTATGAAGGCGCGGCGTATGCCGAGAAAAACCCGGGCTGGCATGAGGAAGACGCTCCATGGAAGGCGGGGCATATCGCGGAGATGATCCGCGCCAACTCTGTGAAGTGCGACACCATTTGCGAAGTCGGATGCGGTACGGGCGACATCCTGTTGAATCTGGAGCGGGAGTTTCCTGACGCCAGGCTTACCGGCTATGAGATTTCACCCCTAGCCTTTGAGCGCGCGCAAAAGAAAACGTCGAACCGGACGAGCTTTCACCTCGAAGACGTCACGAAACTTCAAAGCCTGTCATTCGATGTCGTGCTGGCGATCGATGTATTCGAACATGTCGAGGACTACATATCGTTCTTGAAGAGTCTGAAGCGAATTGGACGCGCCACCATATTTCATATTCCGTTGGACTTGTCCGTTCAGTCCGTCCTCCGCTCAAGCCCGATCATGAGGCAGCGCGAGGGGGTCGGGCACATCCACTATTTCTACAAGAACACCGCGCTCGCAACGCTGGAGGATTGCGGCTACAGGATTCTCGACTGGAAATACACGGCCAGCCGGCTCGACCTGCCGAACCAGGCTTTCACCAGCAAGCTGATGAAATTTCCGCGTCGCGTCGCGTATGCCTTGCATCCGGATTCCGCCGTGCGGATTCTCGGAGGGTATTCTCTTATGGTCCTGGCCGAGTAAATGCGATGATCCCCAGGTTGCGTTTCCACCGGCAGGAACATCTGAACTGCCGTCAGAGCCAGACCGGCGGAACGCGTCACGGCAGCGACTCTGGTGGTGTGGCATGAGTATTCAGTTGATTGGCATCCTGACAATTCTCGCCGGAACGCTGTGCTTCTGGAGGGGACAGAACGCCGTGATCACCGCAGTCATCGTTGCGTCGGTCTTCGGCGCTGCGGCAGCGCTTTACATCGGGCAGAATGATATCGGCCCGGCACAATTGCTGCTCGCCTTTGGTGCCGTTTCCTTGCTCCTGAACCCGGACCGGCTGGGAGACGCATTCCGGCAGTTGCAGTTTCCGCGCGCCGGCTTCTGGCTGATTTGCCTGGTCGGATACGGAGTCGCGAGCAGCTTTCTCCTGCCGCGTCTGTTCACGGGCGTCACCGACATCATTCCGCTTGGAACCCCGACGGAACAATACCTGTCCGCCGTTGTGCCGTTGGCCCCGGTGTCGAGCAATTTTACCCAATCGGTGTACATGCTTGGCAATCTTACCCTGTTCGTCATGGTCGCGGCCGCAGGTTCCAGTCGGGACGGATTCAGGGCGATGACCTTCGCTGTCATCGCCTATGGCCTCCTGAATACATTCTTTGCGGTCGCAGATCTTGTATCCTTCAATACGGGCACGCAGGATGTACTGGGCTTCATTCGGAATGCCCGATACACCCTGCATCATGAAGAGCAGATATTCGGTCTGAAGCGGATCGTTGGCGCATTTACCGAGGCGTCGTCGTTTTCCCGCTCGACCATTGGAGTGCTCGCGTTTACGGGCACATTGTGGCTGTGCGGTCGCTACCGTCCCGTCACGGGCGCCATTGCATTCGCCTCGGTCCTGCTGGTTGCCTTGTCGACTTCATCTTCGGGACTTGTCGTATTGCCCGTCATACTCGGCCTACTGTTTGTCACCGGCGTGTCGGTCGCCAATCAGAGACCGGAAAATGGTGGCGCAGCGGCATTGCTGGTCGTCTCGATCCCGATTTTCCTGGGCGTCCTCGTCGTGGCGCTCGCGCTCAACAACACCATCGTCACCGCTGCACGCGAATACGTTGATATCGTCGTCACCAACAAGATGTCATCCGATTCCGGGGTAACCCGGGGCAGCTGGAACGAGATTGGCCTGCAGAACTTCCTCGACACGTGGGGGATTGGGGTTGGTCTGGGCACAAATCGGGTTTCGAGTTTTGCGATTGCGCTGATTTCGAATCTGGGGGTCGCCGGCGTGTGCCTGTACCTGCTGTTTGCCCATGCTGCGCTTTTCCAACCCGATGAGCGGCCCGGAACATTTCCGTACGCCGTAAAACTCGCTGCACGCAATGCCGCGATCGGACTGACCGTCGCCGACTTGCTTGTCGGACCGACCATTGACCAGGGGTTATTGTTCTATGCGCTGGCGGGCCTTGCAGCTGCGAAGCCGGATGAATTATTGCACCTGACTTACCGGCGGCGCCCCAGCCGAAAGCCTGTGTTTGATGCGTCCGCAAGGTGAGTTTGTGGTGAATGGCCGGTTCCTCGGCCAGAGCAAAACGGGTGTCCAGCGCTATGCGTTCAATGTGCTCTCTGCAATGAATGCGCAACTTGGCCAGACAGGCCGGACGGCGTCGATCCTGGCGCCAGCCGGAATCCCCGATCCGCAGTTCGATTCCCTCCCGATGCAGCACGCAGGCAGCCTGAACGGGCATGCATGGGAGCAGGTCACGTTGGCGTCGGCCCGATCCAGGCCTCTCCTCAATCTGTGCAACACGGGTCCTGTGATGGCGACAGAACAGGTCGTCTGTATACACGATGCAAATGTCCATCTTTTCCCCGAAAGTTACGACTGGAAGTTTCGTATGGTTTACAAGACGATCCAGCCCTTGCTTGCGCGCCGGGCCATGCGGGTTGCGACGGTGTCCATGTTTTCGGCGGAGCAGATTTCAAAGGTGCTGCCCGTGGCACTCAAGGACATCGAAACTCTCCCAAACGGGCATGAGCATGCGCTCGGCTGGGATCCGTCAAAGGCAGTCACCGCGCCCCGCTTGTTTAAGGGTGAAGGGGCACTCGAAGAGAATGGGTATGTGCTGGCCCTGATGTCGCGGGCCAAACACAAGAACCTGAATCTTGTGCTCGAACTCGCTCCGGACCTGGTCAGGCGCGGGCTGAAGGTCGTGTTGGTCGGGGGGCGAGACTCAATATTCGTCGCCGAGGATCAGCCGGTCGCGGCTAATGTCATTTTTGCCGGAACCTTGCCGGACGACGACCTCGCGTATTTGCTGGACCGGGCACTTTGCCTTGTGTTTCCTTCATGGACAGAAGGCTTTGGCTTGCCGCTCGTTGAAGCGATGGCGCGGAAATGCCCGGTCGTGTCGTCCGACAGGGCAAGTATGCCGGAAATATGCGGAGACGCGGCTCTGCTGGCCGCTCCTGACGATCCGCAAGCGTGGCTGGCTCAGATCGACCGCCTTCTGGCGTCGCCGGAACTGCGGGCTGAACTGGTTGGACGAGGACTCGAACGCCTGAAGCATTTCTCGTGGAACAAGACTGCAGCGGGTTACCTGGATCTGATGTCAGGATTTGAGAACAGGGGGAACACATGATGACGTCGTCCACCAAGGTGACCGTTGTCGTTGCGACGCTCGGACGTCCTGAAATCGTCGCGGCGACAGTGACGCACTTGCTGACGCGACAGTCCCGGAAACCGGACCGGGTGATCATTTCCTGTGTGTCGCCTGCAGATGCTGGCACTCTGGTGGACATGCCGGGTGTTGAAGTCATTACAGGTCCAAAGGGACTGCCCCGGCAACGCAATGCAGCTATCGAACGACTGGGTGAAGACACCAGCGTCCTGGTGTTCTTTGACGATGATTTTGTTGCCGCAGATGGATGGCTGGAATGTGCCGTCAAAGTATTCGAATGTGAGCTAGGTATTGTCGGTTTCACGGGACATATGCTTGCAGATGATATCAAGGGTCCCGGGCTCAGCTTCGAAGCAGCCCTGACCCTGGTCGACAACGATGCTGCGCCGGAGGAGTGGCTCCTGAAAGAGCCCTACAGTCCCTACGGATGCAATATGGCCTTCCGCTATGATGCAATCGGGACTCACCGGTTCGACGAGCGCCTGGTCCTCTACGGCTGGCTGGAAGACCGTGATTTCGCCGCAGCGCTACGGCAGAAAGGCGGGCGTTTTGTAAAATGCTCGGGCGCGCGCGGAGTCCATATGGGCACCAAGCGCGGGAGGGTTCCAGGCGAGCAACTCGGGTACTCCCAAATCGTCAATCCACTGTATATGCTACAGAAAGGAACGATGACCGTCGGTGAAGTGGCGGACCATATGTTCCGCAACACAATGAGCAATCTCGTGCGGTCTGTGTATCCGGAAACCTATGTCGACCGGCGCGGCCGGCTGCGCGGAAATCTGTATGGGTTGCGTGATGCAATATCGGGTCAACTTGAACCCGAGCGGGCCGCTACGCTCACCCGGTGACGGTTGGCTCGTATCGGAATGGCGCCTGCAGATTGCGGTGTATGTCGCGCCGATCTGTCGAATGGCCGACTCAATTGCGCGTGTTCCGGGTGAGAAACACAGTCGGCCGTACACGGACATTACGGGGCTCCGATTAAGAATCTTCTGATCTCCAGAAGTACCGGATTTGAGAAATTTCGCAGTGCGGCAATTCGGGCCTGGAGTGCTCAAACAATACTCACCCAAGCAAATTAGCGGCTAAATCTGGTTCCCATTCGAGATACACACTTGACCTTTGTGCCGTGGTATATGAAGTCAAACCATAGACGGGTAAATTTCTTCTGAAGCAGACTTAAAGAGCGCTTCAGTCTAGTGGCAGAACTTGAGTGGGGCTCGCTCGGTTTCGTCAAAATCCATCTTGAAGCTCTGGAAAAGAGCTGAGGAGCTAAATTATGGCGTTCGACAAACTTGGCGTGGTGTTCGCCGAGCCCCCCGGTCCGTGGCCCGAGAAGGCGTTGGGAGGTTCCCTGAAAAGGGGGTTCGATGTTTTTGTCAGTGCAATGATCCTGGTGCCGCTTCTGCCGCTCTTGTGTCTTGTGGCATTGGCAATCAGATTGTCGTCAAAAGGTCCCATCCTGTTTGCGCACAGGCGCATCGGGCATGGTGGTGTGGCGTTCGACTGCTACAAATTCCGGTCTATGGTCGTCGACGCCGAGCAAAAGCTGCATGACTATCTTCAAGCAAACCCGGAAGCGGCTCACGAATGGGAAGCAACCCGCAAGCTGAGCAATGATCCGCGCGTAACTGCCATCGGCCGGTTTCTTCGCAAATCCAGCCTTGATGAGCTACCTCAAATTTTCAACGTTCTTCGTGGAGAAATGAGCTTGGTGGGGCCGCGGCCGGTCGTCCAGGACGAACTGCATCGCTATGGCCTCTACCGTGTGCATTATCTTCGGGCCCGCCCCGGAATCACCGGTCTCTGGCAGGTCTCCGGTCGTTCGACCACAAGCTATGCGGAACGAGTCAGGCTCGACAAGCGTTACTCGCTCCAGTGGTCGTTGGTTCACGATACCGGCATCCTGTTCCGTACGGTTCCGGCACTGCTACAGCAGAGAGGCGCAGTTTGATGCCAGCCGAAGATTTTGGTCACGTCGAACACGACGAGGACAACGAGAGTCGCGACTTGCGCAACCTGAGAGTCGCGATTGTTCACTATTGGCTTCTGAATATGCGGGGCGGCGAGAAGGTCCTGGAAGCGCTGCTGGAGATTTTTCCTCAAGCCGACATCTATACGCATGTCTACAACCCGAAATCGGTGTCGAAGAAAATCCGTGCCCACAAGGTCACCACGACCTTCATCCAGAAGCTGCCGTTGGCGAAGAAGCTGTACCAGATGTACCTGCCATTGATGCCAGTGGCGCTGGAGCAGATTGACCTCAGCGATTATGACTTGGTGTTGTCGAGTGAATCAGGCCCCGCAAAAGGGGTGATTGTGCCGCCCGACGTGCCGCACATCTGCTATTGCCATACGCCGATGCGGTATATCTGGGACCAGTATCACGTCTACAGAAAGAATGCCGGTAGCATCAAGCGCATCGCGATGTACTGGCTGATGAGTTCGTTGCGGCAATGGGACGTCACTTCTGCCGCACGTGTGGACCAGTTCATCGCCAATTCGAACGCGGTTTCAGACCGGATCTACAGATACTGGCACCGGCAAGCCGATGTCATTGCTCCCCCGGTGGACGTCCACAAGTATTCGGCCACGGAGCGCCGCGAAGACTTCTACCTGCACGTTGGCGAGTTCGTTCCCTACAAGCGTGTGGACCTCGCCATCCATGCCTGCAACGCACTGAAGCGTCGTCTGGTCGTGATCGGGAGCGGTTCCGAGATGAAAGCGCTGAAGGCGATAGCCGGGCCGACCATCGAACTTCTGGGCCGTGTGCCGGATGACCTCCTTCGCGACCATTATGCGCGTTGCAAGGCACTCATCTTTCCGGCCGAGGAAGATTTCGGGATGGTGCCGGTGGAGGCGATGGCATCCGGAGCGCCGGTGATTGCCTACGGAAAGGCAGGTGCGCGCGATTATGTGCGGGAAGGCCACACAGGGCTGTTTTTCCAGGATCAGACGCCAGAGAGCCTGATCGAGGGGATCATCAAGTTCGAGCTGTCACAGTCCAACTACGACGCAGCCGCTATTGCCGATTTTGCCTGCCGCAATTTCAGCCGGGAACTTTTCAAACAGAAATTCACGGCGGTTGTTCACAAGACACTCGACCAGCGCCGCCGGAAAACCGAACGCCTCGGACATCCGCCGCCGATTGTCCGCCGCCCGGCCCCCGTTGAAGCGACGGTGTTCTAGTCAGATGAAAAAGACATGCCCAGTAGAGTTCAGATCGATGATCACCAACGCAGGCCGATATCGCCTCCCAGAAAAGCCGGCAACGGGGGGGATGCAATGACGAGGCATTTTCTTCAGCGCGAGTTGCCCACCGAGTGGCGAGAGGACATAGACGTGCCAACATCTTTCCGGACCGGCACGTCCCTGATGGATGTCTGGGCCGCGTTGTGGTCGCAGAAGCTGCTGTTTCTCATTGTCTTGGGACTGATGACCACTGTCGGCGTGTTCCTCGCGCTGAAGCAGCAGAAGTATTATTACGCCAATGCGCTGGTCGCTCTCGGTAGCGGTCAGCAGGAACGCTATGTCGACAATGATGCGCCCGAAAACAATGTCCTGAGTATCAATACCGAAGTTGAGACTCTCGGTGCCACCGTCATGATGGATCGGATCATCGAGTTGATCGGGCCTGAACAGGCTGCTGCGGCCATTGGCTTCGAGAACCCGGAATATTTCAGGGACATCGATGCACCGATCCAGGCTGGATTGCGTTCGCTTTCGCCCGGTGCTCTGGGTGTTGAGCAAACCGAGCCGGACAAGGCCGGCTCAGGATCGTTGACCGGCGATCCTGCAGATTCGCCGCCCGTTATCCTTGCCAGTGACAGAGAACCAATTCCCGCGGCGCCCGATTTCACTTTCTCGATTTCAGACATTCTGCCGATCGAGTCCAGGGATGCCTGGTCGCAGAACATGATACCGCATTCCCGGCGCGAATTGCTGATCCGTTCCCTGCAGAACGCCGTCACTGTCCGCCGGCGCACACAAAGTGACGTGATTGAAGTCGGGTTCACCACTCCCGAACCGGTGGGGGCCGTCGAACTTAGCGCCGCCATCATCACGGCATACCTGCAATCGAAGGCAAGTCAGAGACAGGATGCCGCCCAACGCGCCAGCGAATGGCTGCAGGCCCGGGTCGAAGAACTTGGTGGTGAGGTAAATTCGAAAGAGCAGGCGATTGCCGATTTCCGGATCAATAATGAGCTCCTCGCCATCGACGGTTCCACGATCGCCGAACAGCGCTATCGCGCGCTCCAGACGCAAGTGGTGGATGCGCGGGCCGACCTCGGTGCCAAGGAAGCGCTCCAGCGGCAAATGGACAGTGTGCGTGACCTGAATGTCGGAAGTGACGCCATCGGCGAGATTGTCGGTTCCCCCGCCATGCAGCGGCTCCGTGACCGGGAATCCGCCATCCTGGCGCGTCTGGCGGATGAGCGTCTTCGCTTTGGTCCGCAACACCCACAACTCTTGTCCAGCGAGAGCGAACTTTCCGAAGTCCGCAGCCAGATCAACGCTGAAATTGTGCGCGTACGCACGGTGACAGACAATGAAGTCAAAGTCGCCCGCTCGCGCGCATCTGAACTTGAGTCCGAACTGGCTTCGCTTGAGCGGAAACTGGTCGTCGGGCGTCAGGCTGATGTGAGCCTCAAGGCACTCGAGCGAGACGTCGAAGCGTCGTCTTCCATCTATCAGAATCTGAGCATGGCCGCCCGCGAGATTGCGCAGCGCGAGTCGCTCAAGGTGGTCGATGCGCGGGTTGTGTCCCATCCTATCTTGCCGGCGAAACCATCCTCTCCTCCGGCGGCATTGTGGATCGCACTGTTCGCTGGCCTCGGCCTGGCACTGGCTGTGGGAATCGCCCTCATGCGCAGCATGGTACGAGACACCATCATCCGCCCGGACATGATCCAGCCGAAAGTTGGCACAGCCGCCTTGATCAGCGTTCCAAAACTGACGGGACGCCAGCTGAGGGCCCGAAACCTGAACCGGGCGAACTCGAATCTCTACGTTGTCAGCCGCCCGTTTTCTCCCTTCACGGAGAATTTCCGCGTACTGTCGACGCATTTGTGGATATCCAAGGCCAGGGAACGCCAGGTCATCGCGGTCACATCCGCCGAAGCCTCAGAAGGCAAGACGACGATATCATTGTGCCTTGGGCGGACGTCAGCGATGCTGGGTCGCAAGGTTCTGGTCATCGATGGCGACATGCGCCGGCCGTCCCTCAGCCGGAGCATGGTGGGGCAGGATGCGGCTGCCAATCGCTGTTTGTTGGATGTGCTTCAGGATGGTGCCGACTGGAGAGATGCCATCATCGCGGATACAAAGACGACCATGCACATCATGCCGATCCTTTCCGACCGGCACCAGTCCGAAGCGCGCTATTTCAAGTCGGAACAATTTTCGGCCTTGGTCGAAGAACTCCGGAACCATTATGAACTGATCCTGATCGATTGTCCGCCGATCCTGGCGGTTGCCGAGACACGCTTGTTCTGCCGCCTTGCTGACAAGACGCTGCTGGTAAGCCGCTGGAATCACACGCGGGCAACTGTCGTCAAGACTGCAATTCGCGAGATTGAACGGTCGCAAGGGGAAGTTCTCGGCGTTGTACTCAACATGATTCACACAGGACTGGTGAAAGGCCTTTCGTACACGGATGTCCTGAATTTTGGGCGCGGCGGCAAAGGCTATTACGAGAGCAAGGTTTAGGACGGAGACGCTACGGCTTTTCTGTAATGCGCTTATTGTTGGCGAGTCCCCGGCTGATCTGCGTCGCGCCGATGGCAGGCAGAAGGATGTGTTTAAGGAATGGAAATTCCTCAGCGATCCACCCCTCGCGCCACAATTGTTGGCGTAATGATTTCAGTCCGTGCAGCGACGGCTCCCGTGGTTCTGTCCGCACAACGGGAACGGACTTATCGCGTCCAAAGTCGACGGAGCGTTCGGCCAGTTTCAGACACGCAAGGTCGGATTTGGATGGATTCGTGATGGCGCGTTTGAGGCGGTGCCAGGCTTGCCTGGAATCCTGTTGCACCTGCTGGCCGCTCGAGGGGGTCAACGCATCGATATAGTCCAGCGCACCGATAAGGAGCGGATGGAAAATATCCTTGCCCAGGCTTTCCCGGCGAATGTCCCCGCAATTCGCGACGGCTTCGCCTGATGCGGTCAATTCGAATGTCTTGACCGATGGCAGCGCAGGCTCGAACAAAGCTTCAACCAGCTGCCAGAACCGGAGGACGCAAGACTGTATCTGGAGCGGACTGTATCCATTTCGCTCCACCAAAAGCCCGGTGACTTTCGGGAAGTGTTCCTCTCCGTGGCCCTTGTAGTTGCTGCGCGCGAGATGAATCGTTTCTATGTTCAATTCCGGGAGCGCGGTGCACAGAAGTCGCTGCGTGCTGCCATACAAACCGGTATCGCAGAGGATGACCCGATCGGCGCTGTGGCTGACTTGTGCGAAATGCTGAAGGAAGAGGTCATTCTGACATTTGATGTCTGCCAGGACCTGCGGCGCGGAGTTTTCAAACAGCAGGCTCAGGAATGGCGCTCCCTTGAACGGAGCGCGCCACGCGTTCGGCAGGTCGTAGGGGCCTAGACCAAGCGCATTGGCCACGTCCAGATGGGTCGCGTTCGCAAACTCTCTCTCAAGTTCCTCAATGAGGAACGGATTGTTCGAGACCAGGGCGGCGCGGGCAGCGACGAGGCGCGACACCATCAGGTTTTCCCTTGGCGCTGCCACGGGCAAGCCGAGCTGGGCAATGGTCCGTTCGAACACCTCCCGGATACCGATTCCGCCACGTGCGCAGAAAAGCAGAACCGGCTGCTGCTGTTGCTCTGCAGCGGCTGCGTACAGCCAAATACGCTGTGAGAATTCTGCGAGGATGGGTCCGAAGACCAGGCGGCCGAATTCGCGGGAGTCGCGCGCGGCCGTGTACCTGGGGCGAGGGATGCTTCGCGGCCGGCGCCCGAACCGGATCGCCTCCGCAGCGGCTCCGTTCATGCGGCGTAGCGGTCCAAGGTGGGCGGGCCGCGGCAGGTGTACGGCGTGCAGGCCCGCCTGCCTCGCGCATGTCATATCTGCGTGCAGATCGTCGCCAAAGTGGACGGCATCTTCCGGGCGCAGGTTCTCAAGTGCGAGAACGTGTCTGAACAGGCTTTCGTCCCGCTTGGTCGCGCCGGCGTCAGCACTTGTGTAGACGGCGTCGGTCATGTCCTTTCCGTAGACCATTCGTATCAGATCGGAGACAGCCCGCTGTGGAAGCGTTGTGTCGCTTGTCGCCACAACCCGCTTTCCGTCCTGCCGGCACGCATCGAGGAAGCGGCCGAAGGGGATATTGGGCACAAGGCAGCGCGCCTCGACATCCACTTCGATCTGCAGGCGCGCTTCGACATGCGTCTCGTCCAGGCCGAGCAAATACAGCTGGCGGGCAATCACGTCTTGCAGCCTGACTTCTCCCTGCACGTGGCCGACGTCCAGGGCGCGGAAAGCAATCTTCTGTGAAATCAGGCGCGTTTGGATCAGGTCATCGCAGGGCACGTCGGTGCCGTTCGTGCGAAGGTATTCCGCGAACAGGCGCTCACCCTGAAGAATTCTCGACCGTTCCGAAACGAGGCGTCTCAGAAGCAATGTGTCGAACACGTCGACCGAAATCAGCCGCGCATCCCCGGACTCTTTGAGCAGGGCATGTATTCCAGACCGATTCATGACATCACCGCACTCGCCCCAGCCGCCGGAAGGGGTTCCTGAACAACCCTTACTGTAGCAATCAAATCCGGACCATAACGGACAGAATGCAGGGGACCACGAGCACCGTTGGCCTGAGCCTGCCATTCAACCATGATCGCGATACCCTTCGCTCGCTTTATAGGCACCTCGGCTGAAATGACAGACCGGAAGGAATAAGTGAGAAGAACCGGGGCAACTCTACTGGCAATGTCGGAGAGTAATGCTTATGAATTTCAAGTGTTGCGTAGCGTACATTGGCAAGCGCGACCAAATGCAGGAGCGTTACCGCAAGTGTCGCAACGATGACCGTGCTATCGTCTTCCAGGCAGAAGAAGGCCGAACCCGGCATCCCCGTCGCGGACAAGATCGGCGGCAAGCGCATTCGCGTGTTGTACGTGCTCCCGCCGACGGGGAAATTTGCCGGCATCGAGCGCGTCGTCAATGAAATCGCGGATGGCCTTGCCCGGCGCTACCCTCAGGAACTCTCTGTGGATGTCCTGTTGTTGGGCATGTTTGATGGCTGGCCTGAAGCGGCACCCGCGTATTCCGCATTGTCGCGGCGCGTGGACGGTCCCTTGTCCGTGATGAAAGTCATCCGCGAAACCGTGAGGAATGGACAATATGATCTCGTCGTCGTTCCACAGGTTGAGGCCTCCGTCATAACCTGGCTCAGCTGCGTGGGGCTCGGTCCCCGGATTGCCATGTATCTCCACGGGAACCCGAAATTCGAGAACACGCACTTCAAGGCAAGCGTGTTGTTCATGATGATGCAGCTCTTCGTTCTGCAGCGGCTGTCAGCGGTATTCTGCATCTCCCCGAAACAGATGTCCTACTTTCAGAAGGCCCATCCGTCCAAGGTTCCGCACTTCTGGGTACCGAACCCGGTTCGCAGGTTCATGGCGGACGGCGTTCCGGCCGGGCCTGTGCCGGATGTCATCACGTTCGTGAATGTGGGGCGGTTTTGCCGCCAGAAGGGCCAGGACATCCTGCTCTCAGCATTCGCGAAAGTTCATGCCCGGCGCCCACAGGCGAGACTGGTGATCGTTGGATACGGGGACGAGGAAAAGCAGGTCCTTGAGACGATCGAGCGTCTTGGCCTGCAAGGCATTGCCAGGATCGAACACCACCCCCACAATCCGTCTGGCGTGCTGAAATCGAGTGATGTCTACGTGTCATCGTCACGCTGGGAAGGCTGGTCGCTTGCAATTTGCGAAGCGCTGCGGTTCGGACTCCCCGTCGTGGCGACGGATTGCGAGTTCGGACCATCGGATATTCTGACCGATCAGAAACTCGGACGGCTGAGCAATGTTGAAAGTGAAGACGAGCTCGTGGCGAACATGCTGTACTACTGCGATCACCTTGAACAGGAACGAACGTATGCGGAGTATCGCCGTGAGTATATTGACCGATACGACCTGGACAATGTCCTGGTAGCGCACGCAGATGCGCTCGCCCTGGCGGTATCGTAATGGCGGACGCCTCCATCCCGTTCGCAGGACAAGGCACCGGCTACAAGCTGGCGGTCATCGTGAATTGCTACAATTATGAAGGCTTTGTCGGAGAGGCGGTCCGGAGTGTGCAGTCACAGCGGCACCCTGAGTGCGAACTTGTTGTGGTCGACGATGGATCGACAGACAATTCCTGGCAAGTCATCGAAGCGACGGGGGCGACCGCGTACCGGATCGAAAATGTTGGCCAGATCGGCGCCTGCAGGTTCGGGCTGGAAAAAACCACCGCGCCCTTCGTCCTGTTTCTCGATGCAGACGACGAACTGAAACCGGGTGCGATCGCGCGGATTATCGATATTCTTGACCCCGACGTTGCAAAGCTCCAGTTCCCGCTGACCGTCATTGATGAATTGGGCGCTGTCGTCAGCAACGCCAGGCCCAGATTGCGCAATTTCCGCGACCGGAAGGGATTGGCCACGCGGGTGCTTCAGACATCCGTGTACGAATCTCCACCGACATCCGGCAATGTATTCCGCCGGGATATTGCCGCGTTGATGCCGGCCGCCGGGACCCATTCAGGCGTCGACGGGGTCATCCTGTATGCTGCGCCTTTCTTCGGTGACATTGTGAGCCTGGATCAGCCGCTCGGCATTTACAGGGTTCACAACCGCAACAAGTCGGGGGCGGGAAAGGGGCCGACTGTCGACAAGATCGAATATTATATGGGAATGCATCGTGACCGGTGCAACGAGTTGCGGGAAATCCTGAAGCCGCTGGGGCTGGACGGGAAGCTCGCGGCTCCCGAGCGGACATATTATTTTTGCGACCTGCAGTTCAACCATGCGATCCTGAGCGGCCGCCGGGTTGGCCTTCGCAATTTCCTGCGCCTTATGCATGCGCTCTGGTGGGAGTGGATTCCTCTGAAGAAAAAGATCGGGCTGTCAGCCTATCATCTCTCCGCAGCCGTTTGTCCGAATTCCATAGCGAAGGCGTTGTTGGATTTCCGCTACTTGTCAAAGCACCGCGCGGCCGGCTTGTTCACGAACCTGCTTGGGACCAAGGCGCGGTTGAGACCGGAACCGAATTCCTGAGCACCTGTTCTGACTGGAGCGTCGAAACCCGCGCAGTAGGTTGGTAGTCGAACCCGCCCTGCCGGCCGAAGGATTCTATCCCGAATTCACGCAGCCTGCGGATCGTCTCTTCGGCCTTCGCCATCGAGTTGTTCGAGTAAATCGGGTAAGCGTCCGTTGTGACCCGGCTGCCTTCGAGCCGGAGGTCGCCCCGGAATATATTGTTGGCTGCGACATGGCGGCGAAAGTCTTCCGCAGCTTCGACGGGTGAGCCTTCCAAGGCCTTGAGCGTGACTTCCACGTTGAAGAACTCCCGGCCATTGATCCTGCCGTAGAAATCCGAATGCATCGTCAGCCGCTTCCAGGCGCCTGCGTGTGAAAAGTTGAACAGGATGGGTTGGTCGAAGCCGCGTTCGCCCTCGAAGCTGAAGAACAGGCTGGTCAGCTGGACCGATTGCAGGCTTTGCACCGGCTCCATGCCACACATGTCGAGGATGATATGCAAGGGGATGGTCGACACGAGTTTTGGCGTTTCGAAAGCCGTGTCTCCGGCGCGAAGGCTCAATCCGCATGGCTTGCGCTCGATGCGCTCCACGCTTGTGTTCAGGAAGAACTGGACGCCCTTGCTTTTCAGCTTGTCGACGGCCTGCGCGTACAAGAACTCGAAGCCTTCGAGCGGACGCGCAAGCTGCGTATTCGTGGGCGGCGAAAGGGGTTGGAAAAGGCGCTCGACATGCGTCCGTATGGAAGCGTGTTCCTTGATCCATCCCATGCGCTTGCGGGCGAACTCGATATCGACCTTCGTGGACGGCACGCCGTTGAAGCGCTCGAGATAGTCCTGCAATCCGGACTGCTTGAGGAAATAGCTGCCCATCCAGTACCGGGCGAATTCCTGCGCATTGCGTTTCCTGAACTGGAACAGGCGTGCATAGGCGACCGAAGCGGCGATACGCAGCCAATGGACAGGGCCCGGCGCAATGATGTCGTCTTTCGGTGAAATCGGATATCGCGTGATCGCGCCTTTTGGCGTGAGGCGGCCAAGCGAAATCGAAATCGGAATGTAGAGCGGCAGGATCTCCGGAAAGTGCTCCAGCAGGGGGGAGTCATCCTGGAAAATGAAGCTGCCTATATCGAAGGAATAACCTCCCGCGGCGACATCGACATGGTTCCCGCCAACCTTTGGAAACTCGTCAATGACGGCTATGCGCTTGAAGCCCTGGTCTGCAAGGACCGACGCCGATACAAGGCCGCTGATGCCTGCACCGAGAACAATTGCGTCGAAGGGCGCAAGCGTATTCATCTTAAGGTGCGCCCCAACCCGGAAAATGCTTACCCAGTCTTGCGCGCATCGAGTTCTTGACGACGGAATAGCGCATACTCTCAAAATCTCTACTGTTGGATTGACTTGAATGCATCACGGGGCGCCTGACAAGTAATGGAATAGGAATCGGCAAGAATATCCGGACGAAAATCGAAGCATTAATTCGATTGCCCGTTCGATGACGCAATTGTCACCCTTGCTTCGGCGCAGGAACGTGAAGAAACGACACATGACTGTATAGCCGACGTTTTGGATGTCGGTTTGCACGCGAGAAGGGCATCCTGATTGTTGAAGCTCAGAATTCTGACAAGCGCCGGCTGGACGATCTCGGCCCGGCTCGTGGCGCGTGGTCTGGACTTCGTGACACTCCTTATCCTGGCGCGGATGCTCGTTCCTGCCGATTTCGGACTCACGGCGCTTGCCATGTCGGTCGTCATGGTCGCCGATATGGTGCTGGAAGTGCCGCTGGTCCAGGCACTCGTCAGACTGCCGCAATCGACCCGCAGCCACTATGATACGGCCTTCACGCTCGGGCTGATGCGGGGTGCGGTTGTCGCGGTCATCGTCATCGGCGCGGCATGGCCGGCGACAATGATCTACAAGGACGACCGGCTGCTCCTGCTGATCTCCGCGCTGGCGATTTCGCCGCTCGCGCGAAGTCTGTTCAGTCCAATGATCGCAGACCAGATGCGGAACCTGAAGTTTTCGTCCCTGTTCGTCGCGCAGGTCACAGGAAAGGCAGTGGCAACCGTCAGTGCACTGGCGGTCTTGTGGCTCGGCGGCGGGTACTGGGCGATTGCAACGAACACCGTCGTGGCATCGGCTATGTCGACGATCATCTCGTATGTCGTTGCACCCTACCGGCCCCAACTCTCTCTTTCGAAGTTCAGGGACTTTGCGGGCTTCGTCGGCTGGTTCAGCCTGTCGCAGGTGCTGACGGCGATCGGATGGCAGCTCGACCGGATGCTACTGGGGATCGGGGTCCGCAAGGACGAACTCGGCCAGTACTCGATGGCGGCAGATCTTTCGGTCATGCCGACGCAGACCCTGATCGGGCCGGCCATGCAGCCCGTGATGTCTGCCCTGGTACAGGTCAGGGAATCCCGGGAACGTCTGACCCGCGCATTTCTGATGGCGGCAAACATCGCCATGCTGATCTCCGTACCGATTTGCCTGATGTTCCTCACGGCCTCGGACTGGATCGTCCATATACTGATTGGTCCTGCCTGGACGGATGCCTCTCTCTACCTGTCGCTTCTGGGCCTCACCATCCTTCCGGCGCCGTATTATCAGGTCGTCTATTCTCTTGCTCTCGCGGAAGACCGTACGCGCGTGATCTTCATTCTGAGCGCCGTCTCGCTGATGGCGCAGATCATCCTGATCCCGTTGGGCATTTTGCTCTGGTCCATCATGGGGGTGATCCTCGCCAAGGGCATTGCGGCCCTGATCCTGTTTGCCGGTTCGGCCCTGTTCGCGAAGAAACTCATTGGCGTCAGCGTGTCCACGCAAGCGCTGAATCTCTGGAAAGTGGCCCTGGCCGGAACAGTCATGGTCTCCGCGATTTTACTGATCTGTCCGTTCCTCATCGACCGGGAATGGAATGTCCTTGTCGAAATGGCCCTGTTGCTGGTCACCGGTGGGGGAAGTTACGGCCTGGTCCTGCTGGCAACCGGCGGCATGCCGAAGATCGGGTCGATCTTGCGCCCGGCATAACCTCAAGGGGTCAAACAGCGGATCCAGCCGTTGCCGATCCGGCATCCGGCACGGGGGGCGAGTTGCGCCGCGGCAATCCGGCCTGATCGCGCCGGTTGCAATTTCCGCAGGAGTGTCGTGAGTTCACGCAATAGGCACCTTCCCCCTTGGCAGAGGTGGACAGAGCGCGCGAGAGACTTTGGGTGGGGAAGAGACCGGACATGATCATGGAAAGACTGGATTGGGATCATTTGCGTGTGTTCCGCGTCGTTGCGGAACTCGGCAGCATGAACGCCGCCGCCAAGCGCCTTGGCGAGAGTTCGCCCACAGTCGCGCGGAAGATTGCCGACCTTGAGGACGTCCTGAAAACGCCCCTCCTCACCAGGTCGACGCGCGGTGTGGAGCCGACCGAGGCCGGCAAGATCGTGTTGCGCGAAGTCGGCTACATGGCCGCGGCGGTCGACAAGGTCGTGGAAGAGGCGGGCAATCACGACCCGGATGTCGAGGGGCGGATCGTTCTGGCGACCGGCGATGGCCTGGGTCCGTACTGGATTGCGCCTCGGCTGCCGAAGCTGCAGGCGAGAAATCCGAAAATGCAGCTCCGCCTTCGCGTCGTCGAGTCGGCACCGGACCTGCTGGCGGGCGATGCCGACATTTCCATCCAGTTTGCCGAGCCGAAATCGCCGGAATTGATCGGCCGCAAACTGGGCACGCTGCATTACATGAGCTTTGCGTCGAAAAACTATCCGACCCCGTCGAGGCCGCTGCCCAACAGCCATTTCGATTATTACAAGCATCGCTGCATCCTGCACGAAGGCTATGTGAACCAGGTTGAACGCTGGGCGCCGCGCGTTTCCGAACTCAAGAAGATGATCGATTTTGCGCTGGTCACCAATGCGGCGGCAGCGATCATCGAGGTTTGCGCGAATGACGGCGGGATCGCGGTGCTGCCGTCCTATATAGGCGCTGTCGACAAACGCCTCGTGCCGCTCGATCTGCCGGAGATCGCGCCCATCCAGTTCTGGCTGACTTATACCGAACGCGTGCGGCGCCTGCCTGCCGGACAGGTCGTCCTTGATTGGATCACGTCGATCTTCGATCGCAACGAGTTCGTCTGGTTCCGGGACGAGTTCATCCATCCAAGCCAGGTGGAGCAGGTGCTCAGGGCGGACAAGGATGCCAGGGCGTCATGAGGCGCGATGCCGTCAATGACGGCCCCGGCAGTTGAATTAGTCAGCAGACAGAGCTTTAAGCACGCGGGCCATCGCCTGGAGTTTCTCCAGCGACGAAGCGCGGTTGATCCAGGAATGGCACTCGTTGCGCGATTTCTCGAGAGGATCCGGAGCGCCGTCATCCTCGGCGTCTTCGAACAGGTCGCTGATCGTCACGCGCAGCACGTCCGCCACGTTGGACAGCATGCCGGCGCTGAGCCGGTTGGTGCCTGTCTCGTATTTCTGGAGCTGCTGATGGCTGATCCCGAGTTCACTTCCCAGCTCTGCCAGGGTCATGTTGCGGTCGAGCCGGAGTCTGCGGATTTTTTCGCCCACCATCTGGTCTACAGCCGTCGGGGCGCGGGAAGTGATCGTTCTCTTTATTGGCACGTTATAATCCTTTAGTTCCTCCTCCACTTTTCCCGCAGAGCGCGATGAAGCAACGCGGCAGCTATGCCTATTTTCGTACAACGAGTGCGACGGCCTTGTCCGCATATGTTGGCTTCGGGAGCTTTCCCTCACGGAATTTTATTTTAGTGCATTGAAAAATATAACTAAAAAGTTTTGTGAACTATATTTGCGAATCGCGTCACCTTCGCAATGAAGTAGAACTACCGTCAATAGTCCCTCTTCCATCTTACTGCGATTTTACCTTCTCCGGTCGAGTTCGCTTCCGACGTCACTGCTATTTGTTCGCGCGGCTGCCATTCGACCTCTACCGAACTGCCCGAGGCGCCCGCCGACTTGAGCTGAAGGTACACATCGTCCGCGACATACCGGCCCAGGCCGATCTCCGCATCGCCGGCCTCTGACGTCCCGATCGAGAATCGGTCGAGGCCGAGCGCGGCCTGCAATTCACGCGTCGGGTCGAAGCCGGTCGATTGTCCGCTCAGGGTGGCGATCGAGGAGGCGAGCTGCGCCGCTTCAAGCGGTGACAGGTCGATCGACGACCGGCCGAACAGGAGGCGCGACAGGATCTCGTCCTGCGGCAATTCGGGCGAACTGCTGAGGTCGAACTTCGGATTGTTGGGCGATCCGCTGACATCCACGCTGGCCGTGAACCCGTTGACCACCCGTTCTGCGGCGAGCGCAATGCGCGCCCGGTCCACGGGGCCGTCGAACGAAATGCTTCCTGAATCAAACACGAATGGCCGGCTGGCCAGCGCCAGGTCGCCGCGCACCAGCGTCGCATCGCCCTTGATCTGCGGAGCCGCGGGCGTACCGCTCAGGTCGAGGTCGAAACGCCACTCGCTGTCGATGCCGCGGCCGGTGACATAGACGCGCCGGTTCGCCTTGATCGACATGTCGAGCGCCAGCGTCCGGCGCAGGGCGCTGCCTGCATCATCCTCAGGCGCGCCGTTGACCCAGCGGACCTTGATCGGTTTCGCCCGGGTGGACGGCAGATGGTCGATGTCGAAGCGGCCTTCATTGACGAGCAGGTCGCCTGACAGGGTCCGGTGCTCCGCATCGTCGGCCAGTGCGAGCGTGCCGCTGACCTGCGCCAGGTCGCCGTCGCGATTAAAGACAAGCAGGTTCGAAAGGGTTACGCCGAGGTCGGTCGCGTCTCCGGCGAGGCGTCCGTCAAGGCTGAAATCTCCGCCGCTCGCGCCCTTGCCGGAGCCTTTCAGGTCGAGCGACTTGTCCGCATACGATGCACCGAGTGTGATCCCGCTGAGGCGCATCCCGGTTGCGCCGAATTCGTAGATGCCGCCGGTGATTTTCGCCTCGGCCCGAATGTCCGGTGCCTCGAGGCTGCCGCCGAGCGTGCCTTTTGCGTGGATTGTGCCGCCCGTCTCGTGGCCATAGGCGAGCGCCGCGGTGCGCAGCGCGGCAAGATCGCCGTCGAGCGTT
>JBGSKI010000114.1:0-5913 GCA_041741315.1 Hyphomonas sp.
CCCGGCGGCGGCGCTTGCGCGGTGCATCGCCATCGAGTTCCGTACGGGGCGTATCGTCGCCTTCGTCGTCACCCGCATCGTCGCCGTCTTCGGCATCGTCCAGCGCCACCACGGGCGCGGCCTCGCCATCGACCACTTCGAGGCCTGTGTCGCGATTGTCTTTATTGCGGTTGCGTCCGCCGCGGCGGCGGCGGCGCTTGCGCGGCGAGCCGGACCGTTCGGCTTGCTCGCCGGAACCGGTCTCGCGTTCGCCATCGTCGTCATCCTCGTCGTCATCGTTCGCGGCGGCGATATCTTCGTCTTCGTCCTCAATGACCTCGTCATCATCCTCGTCCGAAACGGCGGGGCGGGTCGATTTCTGCAGGGACCGGGGCGGTTTGCGCTTCTTCGGCTTGGCGCCGGGGTCGCGCTCGGCGTCAATGGTGAAGTCGCCTGCCAGCATGTCTTCCGAGGAATGGATCGACACGGCAAAACCCGCCATACGCTCGATCTCGACCAGCGCTTCGCGCTTGTTGTTGAGAATATAGAGTGCCACGTCTGTCGGTGCCTTGACCGAGATGGACTTCAGGCCGCCGGTTGCCGCGCGGGCCTCGATCGCCCGGATCAGCTGCAGGGCCGCCGACGAGATCGAGCGGCGGCGGCCGGTGCCGTTACAGGCTTCGCACGGATCGGACGTCGCCTGCAGGACACCCTGGCGGCGGCGCTGGCGGGAAATCTCCATAAGGCCGAACTGCGAGATGCGGCCATGCTGGACGCGAGCCCGGTCGACCTTCAGGCATTCCTTCAGCTTCTTCTCGACGGCGCGGTTGTTCTTGTTCTCATCCATGTCGATGAAGTCGATCACAATGAGACCCGCAAGATCGCGCAGGCGCATCTGGCGGCAGGCTTCTTCGGCCGCCTCGAGATTTGTGCGGACCGCCGTCTGCTCGATATTGCGTTCCTTGGTGGCCTTGCCGGAGTTCACGTCGATCGCGACGAGGGCTTCGGTCTGATTGATCACCAGGTAGCCGCCGGATTTCAGCTGCACGATCGGCGAATAGATCGAATCGAGCTGTTCCTCGACGGCTTCGGAAACGAAGAGAGGGTCTTCCTCTTTCCATTGCTGAACCTTCTTGGCCTGGCTCGGCATGATCAGTTTGGCGAGATCCTTGGCTTCGCGATAGGCTTCGTCGCCCTGGACCCAGACTTCCTCGATCTCCTTGTCGAACATGTCGCGCATCGCGCGGTGCACGAGGCCGCCTTCGGCATTGATCAGGGCCGGCGCTTCGGACCCGAGCGTCTTCTCGACGATCTGTTCCCACAGCTTGGAGAGGTATTCATAGTCGCGCTTGATCTCGGCCTTGGTGCGCTTGGCACCGGCGGTGCGCACGATCAGGCCCTGACCGTCCGGAACATCCAGTTCGCCGACGACGGATTTAAGGCGCTTGCGGTCAGCGCCATTGGCGATCTTGCGCGAAATGCCGCCGCCCCGGGGCGTATTCGGCATCAGGACGGAATAGCGCCCGGCAAGGGAGAGATAGGTCGTCAGGGCAGCGCCCTTGGAGCCGCGTTCTTCCTTCACGACCTGAACCAGCATGACCTGCCGGCGGCGGATCACTTCCTGGATCTTGTAGCGCTTGGCGATCGAAGTCCGGCTGGACGTCTTGCGCGGCGGGCGGTTGCGGGCGGGCCGGGCAGGACGGGCATCGTCGCCCTCGCTGTTTTCGGCTTCATCGGAGTCCGCGTCGGCCTCGTCGCCGTCATCATCATCGCCGGACTCGGCCGAATCCTCGGCGTCGTCATGCGAATGGTCGTGGCCGCCGTCCTCTGCGACGTCATCGTCATCATCGTCTTCGATGGCGGCGGCGGCCTCTTCGGCGGCCTCGCGCAGCAGGGCTTCCCGGTCTTCGGCCGGAAGCTGGTAATAGTCGGGGTGGATCTCGCTGAAAGCGAGGAATCCGTGCCGGTTGCCGCCGTACTCGACGAACGCTGCCTGCAGGGACGGCTCAACGCGCGTCACCTTTGCGAGGTAGATGTTGCCTCGAAGTTGTTCGCTACCGGTTGTTTCGAAGTCGAAGTCGTCGACTTGGCCGCCATTGACGATGGCCACACGGGTCTCTTCCGGGTGGGCCGCGTCGATTAGCATGAGTCTGCTCATGGGGGGGGACCTTATGATCCGGCGCCGCAGCCATGGGCGATGTACGCTCCACGCGGGCGGTCAAGCCGGACTGTGTTTTGAAGGAATGGGTGCGGCCACGACCGGTCCCATGCCGTCCTTGTGGCATCTGGACTTCAATCGCGACTGCGGCACCCGTGCACATTTGCTCTGCTTTCCGGAGCGCGGCGTCCGCTGACCTTTGTGGGGAAAGCCGGGTATGCTGGCGCATCATATGGAAACTTGCGTTGTAGCGCGCTTATTCGGCTACGATTCCCAGTGTGCCCAATTTTTGGAGTCCTGAAAAGGGTGTAATTGGCGTGCGCGCAGTTCAGCTTCGTGTCGTGCGGTCAATGTAGGGTTAATATTCGCCTTGCTAGGGAAGGGTAACGCACTCCGCAACCTGTACGCCCCGGTGGATTTTCCGACACCCCAATGTTGAAATTTCGCGACCTTTTCATCCTGCTCGCCCTGATGGCGCTGCCGCATGTGGCGGCCGCAGACATCAGCGATGTGCGGGTGGTCGGCGACGGGGCACCGACACGAATCACGATCTGGAGCGATACGGCCCAGTCGGCCCGGGCCTTCGTGTCGCTGGATTCCGGCCTGCGGACCCTGATTCTGCCGCTGAACGGGGGGGCAGATGCCCGCTCCGGCACCGGAACCGGCGGCATCGCCGCCTGGGCGGCCTCTGACAGTGAATTGCGGTTCTCCCTCGACCGGCCCCTGATGGTGACGCGGGTCCTGACCTTGCCGCCGACCGGGTCGGAACAGAACCACCGGGTGATCATCGACCTTGAAACCGTCTCGGATGCCCGCTTTGCCAGCGTCGCCAAGCGGGACATGAAGCAGCTCGCCAGGATGGACGATGCCCGCGTCTCGACAGAAGTCCGCCGGGAAGTCGCGTCTACGCGTCCGGATCCGTTGCCCTTCTTCCGGCCGAAGGCGGGTGGCGAGAAGTTCGTGATCGTGGTCGATTCCGGTCATGGCGGAAAGGATCCCGGCACGCAGGCCAAGAGCGGCCTCAAGGAAAAGGACGTGGTCCTGCCGGCGGCGCTGGAACTGAAGAAGCTGCTGGAAGCCGACCCGCGCTACGAAGTTCGCCTGACGCGCGAAACCGATGTGTTCATCGAACTGGAAGACCGGGTGACGCTGGCCCGTAACTGGGGCGCCAACCTGTTCATTTCGCTGCACGCCGACGCTGCCGGCAAGTCTTCCGTGTCCGGGGCGTCAGTCTACACGATCTCTGCGCGGGGCGAGGCTCGGATCGACAAGGAAGCCAGCAAGAACGACTGGCGCATCCCGCTGGAAGACGGCACGCCTCGCCAAGTCAGCGAAATCCTGCAGGACCTGGTCAAGCGCGAGACCAAGACCCATTCGGCGGAGTTTGCCGAACTCCTGCTGCCGGAACTGCAGAAGGCCGGACCTGTGCTGAGGAATACGCACAGGAATGCAGGGTTGTATGTGCTGCTGGCACCGGACGTGCCGGCTGTGCTGCTGGAACTGGGATTCCTGTCCAACGAGGAAGACGCCAAGCGGCTCGACTCGGAGTCCGGCCGCAAGAAGTCGATGAAGGCCGTGAAGGCGGGGATCGACAAGTTCTTCGAGCGGCAGGCCCTACTCACCGCGTCCGAGTAGTCGCGCCTGAAAGCGCTTGCCGCCGCTGGCGGTTGCTGAGACATTGCGGCGATGACCTGTTTGAGAGCGATTACCGCGCTGGTATCCGTAATGCTGGTGGCGGCTTGCGTGACAGACATGCGTACCGGCTTTGCCAGTGAGACGGTCAGGGGATCGCGGCCAGCGGAGTCGCAGGCTTTGGGCGATTTCCTCGTGGCGCGCTTTGCGGCGATGACCGACGATCCGGCCGAAGCCGCCCGGCGCTATGAGGCGGCGGTTGCTACGGCACCGGAAGGGTCCGGCATTGGCGACCGCGCGGTGTTCGCCGCCTTGCAGTCCGGCGACTTCGACCATGCCGTGCGTGTCTCGAAGAAGGCCGAAGCGGTGGGCGATGCCTCGACATTGGCAAGGCTGACGCTTGCGGTCGATGCCCTGTCGCACAACCGGACCCGGCAGGCGGACCCCTACCTGCAGGATGCCGGCTATGGACCTTTCACCCGCTCGATTGTGCGGAGCCTGAAGGCCTGGACCATTGCCAACGCGGATGGACCGCACGCGGCGGCGGCCTTCCTGACGGCTGGCCTGACCGGCGAATCCCGTCTCGACAGCGCGTCGCTCTACATGCTCGGGCTGATGCAATTGTCCCGCAAGGAGGACGCAGCGGCGCTCTCCATGTTCCAGTCCCTGTGGCGGTCCGGTGCCCGCCTGGCGGTGGGGGTCGAGGCGCATGCAGGCCTGTTGGCGTCTCAGGGGGATCGCGAGGGCGCACTGGCCCTGCTGGACGCTTTCCGGGACGAAGTCGGGCCGAATGCCGGCACGGATAGCCTGCGGGTGCAGATAGAAGCCGGCAAGACGATCAAGCTGGAACGCCTGTCGATGCGCGAAGGCGCGGCTCTGTCGCTGTTCGTTCCGGCGGCAGCGCTGATGACGCAGAGCGATGGCGATGTGTCGGCGATCTACCTTGTGCTGGCGCTGCAACTCGATCCGAAACTCGATGCGGCACGGTCGCTATGGGGCGCGGCGCTGGAGAATTCAGGGCGGCGGGACGAAGCGATTGCGGTGTTGCAGAAAGTGCCTGAAGAATCAGCGTATTACGCCACCGCGCGGGGGCAGATGGCCTGGTCGCTGCTGAAGGCGGACCGGAAGAACGAGGCTTTGGCGGTTGCCGCAGAGGCGTTGCGGCATTCTCCGGACCGGGGACTGAAGATCCAGCTGGCGGACCTTTACCGGTCTTTGGGCCGGGATGGGGAGGCGGATACGGTCCTGTCGGAGGTGGTCATCGGTGATCTGGCCGAGGGCCGGAAGGATTGGCGGGTGCTGTTCCAGCGGGGCGCGGCGCGGGAGCGGTTGGGGCGGTGGCCGGAGGCAGAGGCCGACATGAAGGCAGCGCTGGAACTCAAGCCCGACGATGCCAGTCTCTTGAATCATTTGGGATATTCCTACCTCAAGCGTGGCATCCACCTGGAGGAGGCGCTGGGCCTGATCCAGCAGGCGGTGGCACTGGAGCCCCAGTCGGGGGCGATCGTGGACAGTCTCGGCTGGGCCTATTACCAGCTCGGCCGGTTCGAGATGGCGACGCGCTTGCTGGAGCAGGCAGTACAGATCGCGCCCGGAAACGAGACGCTGAACGATCATCTGGGCGATGCCTATTGGCAGGTCGGCCGGCGGCTTGAGGCGCGGTTCCAGTGGGAGCGGGCGCTGAAACTGGAGCCCGATGAGGCACAGCAGGCAACCCTCAAGGCAAAGCTGGAATCTGGTGTAACTGCTACAGTTTTGAAGCAGGCAGAGTCTTCGGCGGCGGGGGTTCCGGTGCCTTTGCCGGCGCAGCGCTGAGCGGGCAGGGCAGGCATGGTGCGCGAACTGGCCCCGGCGAAGGTGAACCTGTTCCTGCATGTCGGGCCGGTGCAGGCGAACGGACGTCATCCCCTTGATTCTCTTGTTGTTTTTGCCGGACCGGAGGCTGCCGACGTGCTCGACGTGTCGCCCGCAGAGGGCCTGTTGCTGGACCTTGGCGGGCCGATGGCGAGCGGGCTGGACGTGACGGATAACATGGTCCTGCGGGCGGCTCTTGGCCTGAGGATGGCCGGAAGCGTACGGGCGGGTGCCGGATTTTGGCTGGATAAGCGCCTGCCTGTGGCGGCAGGGATCGGCGGCGGCTCGGC
>JBGSKI010000115.1:0-1913 GCA_041741315.1 Hyphomonas sp.
GCAGGATGCGGTGGACGGCCATGGCTCAGCCGATTTCGCGGATCAGGGCGGCGGTGACGGGGTCCGCTGCCTGCGTCTCGCCGGACAGGGCGGGCTTCAGGCGGGCGGCCATGGTCTTGCCGCGCTCGACGCCCCACTGGTCGAACGGGTTGAGGCCCCAGAGATGTCCGGCGAAATAGGTCCGGTGTTCGAAAAGGGTGACCAAGCTGCCGAAGGCCTCCGGGCCGAAAGACTTGTGGAACAGGAAGGAGGAGGGGCGGCCGCCGGCATGGACCTTCTGGTGCGCGACGGCATCGCTGACACCCGGTTCCTCGGCTTTGACTTCCTCGAAGGTGCGTCCATTGGCGAGGACCTCGGCCTGCGCGAGGGCGTGGGCGGTGAGGGCGGCGATGCCGTCCGGGTCGCGGTTGAAATCCGGGGCGAGGATGAATTCGCAGGGCACGTCCTGGGAGCCCTGGTGGAGCCATTGGTGATAGGAGTGCTGGCCGACCGAGCCTTCGCCGCCCCAGAGCGCTGGCGCGGTGGCGTAGGGTGCGGGCGAGCCGTCCGGCGTGACACTCTTTCCGTTCGATTCCATTTCGAGCTGCTGCAGATAGGTCGGCAGCATGCGCAGGCGGTTGGCATAGGCGAGCAGGACCCGCATTTTCTGGCCGCGCACCGACGTGTTCCAGAAGTCGAGCAGGGCGAGGCGCATCGGCAGATTACTGGCGAGCGGGGTGGAGCCGGCGTGCGCGTCCATTGCGGCGGCGCCCTTGAGGATTGCCTCGAACGTGCCGGTCCTGAGGTAGATCATGCAGGCGAGGGAAGCCGCCGACCAGAGCGAGAAGCGGCCGCCGACGGAGAGCGGCATGTCGAACAGATGCGCATCCTGGCCGCCGAGCCAGTCTTTCGCTTTGGCCGGATTGGCGGTGACGAGGGCAAGATGGTGCGCTGCGTCCTCGCCGAGCGCCGCTTCGAGCCAGGTGCGGGCGCGGGCCAGATTGTACAGGGTTTCCTCGGTGCCGAAGGATTTCGATACGCCGATGACGAGCGTGCTGGCCGGGTCGAGGCCGGCCATGGCGCGGTCCAGGTCCCATGGGTCGACATTGGCGCAGAAGCGCAGGTCGATGCCTGGGTCAGCGAGGTCGGCGAAGGCGTCGGCGATCAGGCGGGGGCCGAAATCCGATCCGCCGATACCGATGTGCAGCACGGCGCGGAAGGGCGTTCCGGCTTGGCAGAGAATCTTTCCGGATTGCACGTCTGCGGCGAAAGCGAGGGCCGGCTGAACGCTCTGGCGGACCGTTTCGGCTTCGCCGGTCAGGGACGATTGGGCCCGCAGCGCCCAGTGCAGGGCGGGGCGGTTTTCGGAGGGGTTGACGATGGCCGCATCGAACAGGCGGGCGGCAGAGGCTTCAAGTCCGCTGGATGCACCAAAAGCCAGAAGGGCCCGGTCTGCTTCGGCATCGAGGACCTGGCGGGAGAGGTCTGCGGTCCAGCCGGCGGCCTCCAAAGTGCAGGCACCGGCCCGCGAGGCGGCGAGGGTCTTGAGGGGCTGGGCGGAGAGGGTACGGGCGAGGGCGTTCAGGTCGGCGGTCATCAACATGTCCTTTTCTGACAGTCGCCACCCGCCTTACCCGGGGACAAGGCTTTGGCGCAAGGTGTCGGGGTGGACATGCAGCGTACCGTAAATGTGCGCTTGAAACCCACGCAACACATGGGTAAGAGGCCCGTTTAACAGGCCACCGGCCTGAATCGCTTTTCTGTCCGGTGGGCCGGACACGAACCAGATACGTAAGGAGTAGCCCGATGGGCAAGGCAAAGTTTGAACGCACAAAGCCGCACGTGAACATCGGCACGATTGGTCACGTTGACCATGGCAAGACGACGCTGACGGCGGCGATCACGATGGTTCTGGCGAAGGCCGGCGGCGGCAC
>JBGSKI010000116.1:0-6766 GCA_041741315.1 Hyphomonas sp.
ATGGCGCTGCGCTGGTCGCTCGGCCGGGACAAGGCCGCCGACCTGCTGTTTGCCGCCGTCAGCCGGGCCCTGGAAGCGGGGGCTCGCACGCGGGACCTCGGCGGGGAGCTGACGACACGACAAATGGGCGACGCGGTGATCGCCGCCCTCTAAGGCAGGTTTGCCGCCCCATCGGGCCTGTGCCATGCTTCCCGAAAACGGGAGGACATTGCCATGACCTATGCGGGCGAGCGCCTGATCCACGATGCCGACAGCCACCTGATGGAGCCGGTCGACTGCCTCGACCCGTATTTCGAAAAGCGGTTTCTGGAGCGGTTCCGGGCGTTGCCCGTGATGCAGTCGCTGCGGGACGAATGGGCTGAACACATCGATGCGCGCCTCGCCCAGCATGGCGAGGCGGCGTTCCGCGCGGGGGCCGGCGAAAACCTCCTGCTGCGCAAGAATTACGAGGCCGAAGGGGCATGGTCTCGGGAGGACCGGTCGCGGGCGCTCGACCGGCTGGGCTTTGCCAGCCAGCTCCTCTTCACCACACGCTGCCTTGGCAATTTCGGTCTCGATCAATCCGGCGATACAGACCTCTGCTATGCAGCGGCGGATGCGCATAACCGGATGATCACCGATTTCTGTTCCGTCGACCGGAGACTGCTGGCGGTGGCCTATGTGCCGCTGGAATCCTCCGAACAGACCGTCGCCACCGCAGAACTGGCGATGCGGCTAGGGGCAAAGGCCCTGATGGTCCCGTCCACCTGTCCGCAACGCCATGCACCAAGCCATGTTGGGCTCGATCCGCTCTGGGCCATGGCGCAGGAGGCGGGCCTGCCGGTGCTGTTCCATGTCGGCGGCGAGGACAAGCTGAACCCCGTCTACAAGGAGAACGGCCTGCCACCGGTGCCGGATTTCCATGGCGGCGACGACAATTTCACCTCGGTCAGCTACATGCCGATCCCGAATGCGGCGATGCAGACGCTCTCGACCCTGATTTTCGATGGCGTGTTCGACCGGTATCCCCGCCTGAAATTCGGGGCCATCGAGCTCGGCGCCAACTGGGTGCCGGGATGGATGCGCGCGATGGATTCGGCGGCGCACGCCTTCATGCGCAACGAGACACGGTTGCGGAAGCTTTCCGCCAGGCCTTCGGAGATCGTTCGCCGCCAGTTCCGCGCCGCGCCCTATCCGCATGAGGATGCCGGCTGGATCATCCGCAATGCCGGCGAGGAGGTCTGTCTCTTTTCATCTGACTATCCGCATGTCGAAGGCGGCCGCAATCCGCTGAAGCGGTTCGACGAGTCGCTGAAAGATGTCTCTGCGCGCGCCCAACAGGCCTTCTATTCCGGCAATTTCATCGACATGATGGGCGAGGGACTTGCTGCGGACCTGCGCGTGCCGGAACTGCAGCGCTCGGCCTAGCTGTAATCGGCGACCCGGCAGAGCAGGTTGCCGCGGAACTCGAAAAAGCTGGCCCCGCGCACCTTGACGGTTTCGCCCGCCCGGACGCCGTTCGGCAGGTCCACCGCCGCCTTACCCTCGAATTCGACCTCGGCAGCCGCCTTGTTGTCGCCGCTGATCAGGTTGAGGACCCGCTGGCGGCGGTAGGAAAAGGCGTTTCCGGACAATTCCGCCACCTGGCGCATCATCTCCTTGCCGTCTAGCCGCATGGACTGGCCGGAATTCGAGACATTTTCGAACACAACGTCGTTGGTTACGAAGGCCAGCATCCCGTCAATGTCGCGGGCATTGTAGCAGGCAATGTAGCGGGCGATGACGTCGTCGAGCATGCGCGGCGTCCTTCCATAAGGGTCGGCAGGGAGCTGTTGTGTTGCCCGAGGGGTTGCAGAATGGCAACAGGCTTTCGCAACCTTCCGAAATACGCCATAAGCCCGCCTCTCTTTGAGAGGAGCTTGAACACTATGGGCACACGGATTGCAGTTGTCGGCGCAACGGGAAATGTCGGGCGCGAATTGTTCAACATTCTGGACGAGCGCCTGTTCCCTGCGGACGAGGTGCACGCCGTGGCGACGCGCCGCTCGATCGGGCAGGAAGTGTCGTATGGCGAGCGCACGCTGAAGTGCAAGGATATCGAGAATTTCGACTTCTCGACGGTCGATCTCGTCCTGATGTCCGCCGGCGGAGCGGCCTCTAAGATCTGGTGCCCGAAGATCGCGGCGGCCGGCGCGATCACGATCGACAATTCCTCGGCCTGGCGGATGGACCCTGACGTGCCGCTGGTGGTTCCGGAAGTGAACCCCGATGCCGTCATGGGCTATGCCAAGAAGCGCATCATCGCGAACCCGAACTGTTCCACCGCGCAATTGGTCGTGGCGCTGAAGCCGCTGCACGATGCGGTCGGTGTGAAGCGCGTGATCGTGTCGACCTACCAGTCCGTTTCCGGAGCCGGGAAGGATGCGATGGACGAGCTGTGGAACCAGACGCGCGGAGTCTATGTGAACGACGAGCCGGCGCCGAGCGTGTTCTCCAAGGAGATCGCCTTCAACGTGATCCCGCAGATCGACGATTTCATGGATGACGGCTTCACCAAGGAAGAGTGGAAGATGCGAGTCGAGACCAAGAAGATCCTCGATCCCGGCATCGACCTGGTCGCGACCTGCGTGCGGGTGCCGGTATTCGTCGGCCACTCGGAATCGGTGAATGTCGAACTTGGCGGGCCGATGAGCGTCAAGGAAGCCCGCGCCCTGCTGCGCGAGAGCCCCGGCATCATGCTGGTCGACGATCCGGCGGAAGACCTGTTCATCACGCCGAAGGAATGCGTCGGCGACTGGGCGACCTATGTCAGCCGTATCCGGAAGGACCCGACGGTCGAGAACGGCCTCGTCTTCTGGTGCGTGTCCGACAATCTGCGCAAGGGCGCAGCGCTCAACGCCGTCCAGATCGCCGAGGAACTACTCAACCGCGGCATCATCCAGGCCGCAAAGAAGCCGGCCGCGGCGCGCTGACGCTCTGCTTCACGCAGTGCCGGAAATACCGGAGCTGCGTGAAGCGAAACTGATCGATCCTTCACAAGAACTGGTTGGCGGCGCCGCTCGGTCCGTCGTACGAGGCGCGTATGCCGTCGAACATGTCTTCGAGTCGTTTCGGGTTTTTCACGGGCCTGGGGGCGTATTTCATCTGGGGGAGCCTGCCGCTCTACATCCGGGCGATGAAACATGTCCTGCCGCAGGAATTGCTGGCGCACCGGGTGATCTGGTCGATCCCGACAGCTGTCATCCTGATCGCGCTCGCCTCCAACTGGCGCGATGTGCGTGCGGCGTTCCGGTGGCAGACCGCCAAATGGCTGATCGTGTCCGGCGTGCTGATCGGCGCGAACTGGGGGTGCTATATCTGGGCGGTGAATGCCGGACGGACGATGGAGTCCTCACTCGGTTATTACATCAACCCGCTCGTCAACGTGCTGTTCGGCATGCTGTTCTTCTCGGAGAAACTGCGCCCGGCGCAATGGGTGGCGGTCGGGATCGCCACCGCCGGGGTCGCGGTGATGACGTTCGCGTTCGGGCATGTGCCGTGGGTCGCGCTGTTCCTGTGTTTCACGTTCGCGGCCTATTCGGTGATCCGCAAGAAAGTAGCTATCGACAGCCGCGCGGGCTTCCTGATGGAAGTCGTCATTCTTGCGCCGCTCGCGCTCGCCTGGCTCGGCTGGTTCGTTGCGCAGCCGGAGGGACGGCTGATGGGCGAGGGCGGCTGGGACATCCTGCTGCTGATGGCGGCCGGGCCGGTCACGGCCTTCCCGCTGATCCTGTTCGGGCTGGCGGCCAAACGGCTGAAGCTCTCGACGATAGGAATGATGCAGTATATCGGGCCGACGCTGCAGTTCCTGATCGCGACGCTGGTGTTCCACGAGGCGTTCGGACCGACCCATGCCGTGGCTTTCGGGTGCATCTGGCTGGCGCTGATCGTGTTCACGGCAGACAGCCTGATGGGCGATGCCAAGGCGAGGCGGCTGGCACGGACGGCACGCCCGGCCTGAACCGCCGCCTCCGGATTCCGGGCAAAAAAATCCCCGGTACGGATTCAGGGCCGCGCCGGGGGCTTGGAGGTTCGTAGATGGAGATGGGGTCCCGATCTGAACCTGAAGGAGCAAGGGGTGTGCCAGTTAACGAATTCCGAATGGGGATCGCTCACTGCCGCGCCGACGTGACGGCGATCCAGGCGGTCAGCGCCAGCAGGACGATTGCAAATCCGGCCCGAGTGGTGACCGACGAGCGCCAGCGTTCCAGTGGTTTGCCGAGGCGGGCTCCAGCGAGGACGATGAAGCTGTGGACGGCCAATGCGGCCAGCAGGTGGAGCGCCCCGAGCACGAGAATCTGGATCCAGAGCGATCCGCGTGCCGAGTCAGCAAACTGGCCGACCACCACGATGTAGAAGACGAGCGCCTTGGGATTGAGAATGTTGGCGATCAGGCCGCGCTTGAATCCCGCGAGCGGTTCGCCGCGTCCCGGGGCCGCCGAGCCATCGTCGCGCCAGGCTTCCCAGGCGAGGAACACCATGAAGGCAATCCCGGCCCAGCGTAGTGTTTCATAGAGGACAGGGGACTCGGCGAGCAGCGCCGATACGCCGGTGGCGGCGGCCAGCAATTGCGCGGCGAGGCCGAGCGTGATTCCGGCGACGGCCATGAATCCTGCCGCGCGCCCTTTTTGGGCCGACAGGGCGGCGAGCCAGCCCATGTTCGGCCCGGGCGTGAGTTCGACAACGAACATGGCGAGCAGGAATGCGGGCCAGTCGAGGTTTGCCAGCATGACTCAGAACGCGGCGTAGACGGCTTCGACCAGGCGGACGGCGCGGGGATCACCGACCAGCACGTTCGACTGCCGGTTCATGACATAGGCGCAGGTCAGCTGCATGTCCGGATCGGCCGTCGCCATCGATCCGCCCCAGCCGCAATGGCCGAGCGCCGACGGGTTCGGCCCGAAGAAGCCGTGGCTGTTCAGCATGATGCCGGCGCCGAACCGGGTCACCATCGGCAGCACAAGGTCGTCGCCATGCGTGCGGGGCCGGATCAGTTCCTCGAAGATGCCGGGGCGCAGCAATCCGCCGCCGCCCCGGGCATAATGATGGTAAATCGCGCCGACGCTTTCCGCCGTGCCGTGGCCATTGGCCGAAGGGATTTCGATTTCGCGCCAGATCGCCCCGGCCCGGTTGGGTGCCGACCATTTGGTCAGGAAGGCCGCGCGCCTTGCCTCGTTCGGCTCGCCTAGGTCGGCAAGGGCTTTTGGCCGCTGCAGTTCGGCGCAGCGGTCATGCTCGCTGACAGGAAGGCCGATATGGAAATCCGGGGCACCTGGGCCGGCGAACAGGGTTCTGAGCGTCGTCCCGAGGGACTCGCCGCTGATCCGCCGGGCGATTTCGCCCGCGATATAACCCCAGGTCAGCGGATGGTAGCCATGCTGCGTGCCGGGGGGCCACATGGGTGGCAGGGCAGCGATCGCTGCGGCGCAGGCGGGCGGGTCGAGCCACAGGTCAGGGTCGATCTCTTCCGGAAATCCGGGCAGGCCGGCCTGGTGGCTGAGCGCCTCGCCGATCGTGACGTCTTCCTTTCCGGCCGCCCCAAATTCCGGCCAGACCTCGGCCACGGCGGTCTCGTATCCGTTCTCCAGCCGGTCGATGAGGGAAGCCAGGACGAAAGCCGAAATGCCCTTGGTCGTCGAATACACCGGCACGAGGGTCGTTTCGGTCCATGGTTTCGTCCTGGTCCGTTCGGCCCAGCCGCCGAGCAGGGACGCAACTAGCTTGCCCTTGTGGAACACGGCAAAGCCGGCGCCGAGATCGTCGCCATCATCGAGGCTGCGCACGAAAATGTCCCGCACACGTTCGAGGCCGGGCGCGACCATGGCCTGCAGGGGAATGCCGGACGCCGTAGTGGTGGAGGCGCGCTGGCTCACTTGGCGCCGAGACCGGTGACATTGGCGGCAACCCTGGCATTGCGCGCGTCTTCGACCGTCTTGATGAAATCTTCCAGGGCGACCTGCCAGTCGAAGATCTGCTCCATGCCGAATTTCTGTTCGTCCCGGAACTTTTCCTGTTTGCGGAGACAGACGACTGGCCCGAAAATCTTCTCCTGCGCATAGGCCGACCCTTCGCTAAAACCCTGATTGTAGGTGTTCGCGAACTCCATCGCATCGGCCAGCGTGCTTCCGGGAAGCTCCACGCAGGACACGAACCGGACGCCTTCGCAGGCTTTTTCCTCGCCCTCGCAATCCCGGAGGATGGCATCGAAGCCGTGGCCCAGGATTTTTCCGGAGAGGATCGGGTGGCCCTCGACCAGAACGACATCGACCGGACTGATCCCGCGATCGAGGAATTCGGACCGCAATTGCAGCAGCGTGATCGGTTCAGCCGTGGCGAGGCCGCATGGCAGCAGGAACAGGATGGCGAGGGCAAGACGTGGAATACGTGGCATGGCGGTCGATAGGTTTCCCGGCCCGGATGGCCACCTGCAGATAAGCGCCTTCGGCGGACTGAGGCAATTGCCGCAGTTGAACGCTTAGCAGTGGGGCGCGATAACGGACGGCAGATAGCGAGGAAACACGCCCATGGCCGCAACGATTCACCGCCCGCGCCGGTCCTGCCTGTATATGCCGGGGGCCAACGAGCGGGCGCTTGAAAAGGCCCGGACATTGGCTGCGGACACGCTGCTGCTCGATCTTGAGGATGCGGTGGCGCCGGAGGCCAAGCTCGCGGCGCGGGATGCGGTTGCCGCAGGCGTGCGCGCCGGCGGGTACGGACACCGGGAAATCGTCGTGCGGATGAACGGGCT
>JBGSKI010000117.1:0-4684 GCA_041741315.1 Hyphomonas sp.
GGCGCTGGAGGCCGAGGGCGGCGACTGGGCAGCGGCGCAGGCGGCGACGATCCGCAGCAAGTCGCCGGAAACGGTGAAGGTGGCCCTGCGCCAGTTGCGCGAAGGCCGCAAGGCGCGGTCGTTCCGGGACAATATGAGAATGGAATACCGGATTGGCTGGCGAAAGGTTCAGAGCCACGATTTCAAGGAAGGCGTGCGGGCCGTGATTGTCGACAAGGACAATGCGCCGGCCTGGTCGCCTGCCCGTCTGGAGGACGTTGCCGAGGCCGATGTCGCGCGCTACTTTGAGCCGCTTGGCCCGGATGAACTGGCCTTCGATTAGGGCGCGGGAGCATTCGTGAAGGGCACGGTTGAACGGGCGGAACTGGCAGGCGACCCCGGACTGATCCGCGGCGAGGACGGCAAGCTCTACCGGTTCCAGCAGCCGAACGTTCGCAGCGGTGCGACGCTGCGCGCCGGCATGGGGGTCGATTTCATCGGGCTGGGCGAGGTGGCGCGCGACATTCATGCGCTGGCACCGCCTGCGCCGCCGCCCCAAATCCTGCGGCCTCTTCCGGTCGATACCGGGACCGGCGCAAATCAGGCATATGCGCAGACCGGCGCGTACCGGGTCACCCCTCCGGCGCTGCCCGCGAAGAACCTGTGGACCTATTTCATTGAGGGTCTGACCGCCAATTATGTGAAGTTTACCGGGAGGGCCCGTCGTTCCGAATACTGGGGCTATACTTTGTTCTGGTGGATCGGCACGGTTCTCCTTCTGGTGATCGACAGTGTCATCCTGGGCATCACCGGAGCGACACTGACGGACGGACAGGTCGTCTGGTTCTTCTATCTCAGCATCCTGTGGCAGCTCGGAACCGTCCTGCCGAACATCGCGATTGTCGTGCGGCGTTTGCACGATATCGATGTAAGTGGTTGGGTCTGGTTGGTAAAACTGATCGACTTCGCCCTGCCGATTGGTACACTGATCATCTTCGTGATGAGCCTGATCGACAGCAAGCCCGAGCCGAACACGCACGGCGTAAGCCCCAAGTACAGCGTTGCGGAAGACACTGCTGCGGCCTTTTCCTGAATCAGAAGTAAATTCGTTGCGCAAAAGTAACGGTTAATTCTGTGTTGCGAATATTAACCCACAACTCTGTCAAATTTGACATGCTTATCCATTCATTAGGTTTGATGGTGTAACTCTACTCAAACTACAACAAAAGTTGAGTGGTGGTGAAAATGATGATTGCTGAAATGCAGGAAACTGCAACCCTTTCTGTTGGCGAGTCTTTCCTGAAGTCTCTGTCGCTTCTCGAACAGGCCCATCGCCGTCTGCACGACGTCGTCAAGGATGACCTGGAGCGTTCCGGCGAGCGTTCGCTGACCGGTGTGCAGGCGCTGCTGCTCTATGAAATCGGTGAAGACGAAGCGCCCGCCTCGACGCTGCGGGCCCGCGGCGCCTTTGCCGGAACGAGCCTGTCCTACAACGTCAAGAAACTCCAGGAAGGCGGCTACCTGATCCAGACGCGTTCCGAGGATGACAAGCGCACGGTGACGCTGCGCTTGACCGAACGCGGCCGCAAGGTTCGCGGTCGTGTTGCCAAGCTGTTCGAAAAGCAGGCCCAGGCGCTCGAGCCGACGGCCAGCGTGCGGCCCGACGACCTGTCGCAACTGAACAAGACGATCACGCGCCTCGAGCGCTTCTGGTCGGACCAGATCCGCTTCCGCCTCTAAGAGCGAAACGGCCCTAATCCTGGGAGACCCCCCTGCCCCTCGTGGGTGGGGGGTTTTTGTTTGGGCGGAACAGCCGGCGCGAATTTTTATACTTCCAGAGATTGCATGTCGCGGTTAGGTTGCCGGGATGCGGGGGATCGGGTGGCTATTGCTTGGAGCCGCGGGTGCGGCGGGGACGGCCGAGGCTGGCCCGTGGGCGCAGGAGCCGGGCAGCATCTATGCGCGGGGCATCGTTTCTACCGAACGGCTGGACGGCGAGGATGGCCGGCGCGGCGAAATCTATGGCGAGTACGGGCTGGCGCGAAACTGGTCGGTCACCGCGAAGGCCGAGATGGTGCGCTATGAGGGCGGAGGGATATCGGATCGCGATGCCCTGAGAGTGTCGGCGCGCCGGCAGCTCTGGTCGAGCGACAAGGGCTGGGCACTCGGCGCGGAGGCCGGCCTCGTGTATGGCAGCGCCGTCGCAGGCGTGTTCGGGTGCGACGGGCTTGGCGGCGAGGCGCGCATGTCTGTCGGCCGGAGCGGCACGGTGAAGGGCCGGAACTATTTCGTGTTCGCCGATGTTGCGGATATCCGGCATGAGGATGGCTGTGCGCGGCAGCGGGCCGAATTCGGATATGGCTCGGATATCGGACCGCATCTTTTCACCCTGCAGCAGGTGTGGCTGGAGCGTGGCAACCAGTCCGCAGACTCGATCAAGTTCGACAGCCAGATTGGCTATCATTTCAAGTCGGCGGACCTGTCGCTCGGTTACCGCGAGGAATCCGGCGGTGCCTACCGCGAGCATGCCGTGCTGGTGGCCGTGACCCTGCGGCGCTAGCGCCTTAGTAAGTGGCGAGCGAGACGCGCAGCGTGACGGGCTTGTCCGTGAGGTTCAGGCCGTAATCGACCTGATCGCCGTTCCAGAGGCGGACGAATTTCCATTCGCCATTTTCGAAACGGACCTCCTCGACCTTGTCATAGATGAAGTTGGTGCCTTCGGTCTTGCCATCGATGCCAAACGACACGCGGACATTCCGGCCGGTGACGAGGAAGGTGTCGCCGTCGATACGGGCAATCAGGGCGCCGGCATTGCTGCGTCCTTCCTTGTCGATCGGGTCGCTGGCGAGCCATGTCCACTCGCTGAACCCGAACTGCCATTCATTGTACTGAATGTTTGCCGTCCAGTCGCCGAGGTTCAGGAGTTGCGCGCTGTCATCGTCAGGACGGGCGACACCCCAGATGCCGCTCTCATAGGCGAGGCGGGCCCATTCGCTGGCGGCGCCGGAGACGAGGGCATAATTGGCCGCAAATGGCTCTATGGCCTCGGGCGACATCAATTTGGCGCCGAGCGGATAGTTGCTGTAGCCGGTATAGTCGAGACCAAAGGGGGAGAAGCCGATGCCCCCCTTCCCCAGCGTAGAGAAGAAGAAGCGGGGCGTGTCCGCGTTGTTGCCCGTCTCGGCGACGAAGAGCGGATTGTCGGCGCGGTCGTAATGGTCGAGCGCGGCGGTGTATTTGCGGGACTCGCGGATGTAGATGTCGGGTGCGAGCAGGTCGAGCGCGGGTGCGGCGGCCTTCCAGATGTCGATGACATTGTGCGTCGGCCCGCCGCTCGCATAGGAGCCGGGTTCCTGCGGGTCGATCGGGTCGCGCAGGGCGGCATTGGCATACATCGGCAGGTCGAGGATTTCGCGCCCGGCGTCGGCCATGCGGCCGATATAGGAGGCGACCGACCAGGCCTGGAAATACTCGTCCGCATCCGGACCGAAGACGTCCCGCCATGTGCCGGGCGGTTTGCCGAGCCTTGACAGCAGCGCGTCAGGCACCGGGCCGTTGAACGCGGCCTCGGCCGTTTCAGAATGGTCGCGCACGAGGCGATAGGAGCCGCTTTCGTTCTGAACCTGGATCATGATCACGGTGTGGCCGGGATCGATCGCCTTCAGGTGCTGCATCATTTCCAGGAAGGCGCGCTTGTCGGCCTCGAATGTCGATTCCGCGTTCGGCGAGAGGACGTAGTGCGTCTCCCCTTCTGCGGTGACCATGCGGGGAAAGCGGGCATTGTCGAGCTTCACCCATGATGGCACATAGCCGGGGCTCGTATTTTTCCACGTGCCGTACCAGAGAAGAACGAGACGGACATTCCGTTCGCGCGCCTCAGCGACCAGTGTGTCGAGGAAGGAAAAATCGAACTCCCCCTCGACCGGCTCGACCTGTTCCCAGGCGATGGGCATCTGCAGCGTGTTTGCGCCGAGGTCTTCGACGCCGGCCCAGACATCCGGCAGCATGGCAGGATAGTTGCTCGAATTGTTCGCCTGCATTCCGAGGATGAGGAAAGGCTTGCCGTCGACCAGAAGCGCATGCTTGCCGTCCTGGCTGACGATCTGCGGCAGTGGCGCGGGCGCAATGCCGGTATCCGGCGCGATCGAAGGTTCGGTGTACGCCGGAACCTGCGCGCAGGCACCGAGGGCGAACAGGAGCGCCGCTGCGAATGCGGCGCTGGTGATCGTCGAGCGGATCAAGGGCCTCATTCCTGCGGGGGGGTATAGGCGGTCTGCGTCATCAGGTAGGCGATGAGCGCGGTGCGGTCTTCGGGCTTGCGGACGCCGGCAAAGGACATGCGGTTGCCGGGAAGGAAGGTGCCGGGGTTTTCGAGCCAGTGGTCGAGCTTCTCTGGCGCCCAGATGAAGCCGGCATTCTTCAGTGCGTCGGAATATTCGAATCCCGGCGAGGTGCCGGCTTGTCGGCCGAACAGGCCGTACAGGTTCGGACCGACCAGCGCGCCGCCATCCTCGGACACGAGATGGCAGGACTGGCACAATTTGAACGTGCGCTTGCCGCGGGCATAATCGGCCGTGTTGTAAGGCTCCGGCAGGGACGCAAATTCGGCGGCGGGTTCACCGGCAACGGGGGCGGCGGCCGGGGTAATGGCCGGCGTGGTTTCAACGGCCGCCGGTTCGGTTGTGGCAGGTGCCGGGGACGGCTC
>JBGSKI010000118.1:0-8820 GCA_041741315.1 Hyphomonas sp.
GCTCGGCATCGTGCAGGGCCGGGTCGTGGCTGTCGAGCGACACACGGAGCAGCATCTGCGCGCCATGCTCGCGGATGAGGGCGCGCAGGCCCTGCTGGAGGCGCGGGCGCATCATCGGCTTCATCGCATTGGTCAGAACCAGCAGGCGGTGGCCGCGCCGCAGGACCTCGCCCATGATCGGCAGGATGTCCGGGCACATGAAGGGTTCGCCGCCGGTGATGCCGATTTCGACCGGGCCGGAAATCTCGTCGAGGAAGGGCGTGACATCGGCCGGCGTCAGGTAGGCGAGCCGGTCATTGCGGGGCGAGCTCTGGATATAGCAGTTCACGCATTCGATGTTGCAGAGGGTGCCGGTGTTCAGCCAGAGCGTGCGCAGGCCCGTCCAGGCAACGCTGGCGCGAGTTTCGCCCCTGGCGGTGACATCCGGATGGGCGAACTTGGCGGAGGGCGGCAGCAATGTATCGGGCATGGCAGCAGTCTAGCCGCTGCGCGGGCGCATGCCAGCGGCCAGAACCGTTCCTGACGAAGGTGTGATCAGCCTGCCTGCTGGCGGGCTGCGTACTCGGCCTTCTGGATCAGTTCCTGGACGACGCCGCGGACATGCGCGGGACGCAAACGGCCCGCAAAGAAGCAAGCTTGCGCGTGTGCGGCACAATGATAGTCTGTGCTCCTGCCTTGATATTTGGGGGAAAGCCGGATGTCCGTCACCGAAAAGCCAGACAGGCCGACACAGACCAACCCGCTCGGCGCGCTTCCGCTGTGGAGCGGCGTTGCCACCATGTTCGGTCTGGCGAGCGACTTCGCGCGGCCGATCGGGCCGATCGCGCTCTACCTGTTCATCCTGTTCCTGCTGGTCTGCGTGGGGTCGTTCGTGGCCTCCCGGCGGATGCCCGCGTTCCGCGAATGGGGAGGCCGCGCCGCCAAGTATTCGCTGGTCGGGGCCATCGTCTTCGGCATCGTCGTGGCGCTGCAGGTATCGACCAAGGATGCCGACCAACCGGACGTCGACCGGGGCTTCCTCGCCTCGGTGGTGCCGCCGGTCGCCAGCGTCCAGTCGGCGGTCCTCGATGTCGAATCCGAACCGGCCGACGAGTTCGAGACGGCGATGCGGCAGGCCCTGAAGGCGAAGGATGAAACCGAGCGGCGGTCGCTCGCCCGCAAGGCGCTCGCCAGCGAGGACCCTTCGTTCCGGCAGACGGCCATCGAGAAATTCTACCTCAAGGGCGAGCCGGAGCTGCGCCGGCAGGCGGTGATCGGGATTTTCGCGTCGCGCGTGCGCACCTCCCTGCCGATCCTGGTCGTGGAGGCCGAGGACAACGATCCGGACCTCGCCAAGCAGATGATCGGCAAGTCGCTGTATATCTATTCCGCCGACAAGGATGTCGGGTCGGTTTCGGCGGCGTTCGGCAACCAGAGGGTCGAGGGAACGATCGCTCGGTCGGGCGTCAATTTCTCGGTCGGCAATGGCGGCGTGATGGACCTGAAAACGGCCGACGATTTCAGCCTGACGGGCACCTACCAGGAAAATACCGGTGCCAAGGTGCACATCCAGATCCTGCTGAACTAAGCCGGTCTATTTCTCAAGGCACCAGCGCAGGATGGCTTTCTGCGCGTGCAGGCGGTTTTCGGCTTCCTCGAAGACGAGGCTTTGCGGGCCGTCGATGACTTCGGCGTCGACTTCCTCGCCGCGGTGTGCAGGCAGGCAGTGCAGGAACCAGGCGCCCGGCGCGGCAAGCTCCATCAGCTCTTCGGTCACCGCATACGGATCGAGGATTTCGAGGCGCTTCTCGGCATCCTTGTCGCCCATCGACACGAACGTGTCGGCGATCACGACATCCGCCCCGGCGACAGCCTCTTCGGCCGTTTCGAACAGGTCGATGCGGCCCTGGATCTCGCGGGCAATGTCGAGGTCTTCCTCGTCGGGGGCAAAGCGCGGCGGCGTGCCGACGGCGAGCGAGAAGCCGAACTTGCCGGCGGCGTGCATGAAACTGGCGCAGACATTGTTGCCGTCGCCGACCCAGGCAATGCGGGCCCCGCGCAGGGTGAGGCCCTTTTCCTCCAGCGTCTGCAGGTCGGCCATGATCTGGCAGGGGTGCGAGCGGTCGGTGAGACCGTTGATGACGGGCACGGATGCGAATTCGGCGAAGGCCTCGACATCGGAATGGTCATTGGCGCGGATCATCACGGCGTCGACATAGCGGCCGAGTACGCGGGCCGTGTCCTCGATCGTTTCGCCCCGGCCGAGCTGCATGTCATTGCTCGTGGCCGTGATCGAGGTGCCGCCGAGCTGGCGCATGGCCATGTCGAAGGAAAAGCGCGTCCGTGTCGAGGATTTCTCGAAGATCATCGCCAGGGTATGGTCGGCGAGCGGCGCGCCCGTGTCGACCCGGCCCTTCGGCCAGCCGGCGCGCGCCTTCTTCATGGCATGGGCCATGTCGAGGATTTCGCGCAGGTCGATGGCATCGAGATGCCAGATATCGATGAAGTGACGGCCCGCCATGGTGCCTCCCCCATAAAAAGGAAGCGCGGGCCATAGCGCATAATGGCCCGCGTCGCCAGTATCGGATGGGAAATGACTTCCCCGCAGGTCAGGCGCGCTTGAGCACCCGGACGATGAGGAGAAGGACGACGGCGCCGATCGTGGCATTCAGTATGGCGCCGAGGATGCCGGCGGCCAGCGTGACGTGTAAGGCCGGGAACAGGAAGCCGGCGATGAAGGCACCGACGATGCCGACGACGATATTGCCTATGAGGCCGAACCCGTAGCCCTTGACGATGACGCCGGCGAGCCAGCCGGCGACCGCGCCGATGAGAAGGAAAATGAGGAGGCTTTCGAGTGTCATCTGTCGTGTCCTTGCAGGAATGACCGCCGCCGGGCGGGCTTGTTGGATATACAACCCCCGCGTCAGCCGTTCGTTCCGCCGGGCAGGCCGGATCGCGTCCGGATCACCACATCTCGCCTCTGGCGAAGCCCTCCGGTTTGCCCTATGTGACGGGTCAATTCAGGCCCCCAGAAGACCATTGGAGACACAGCCCGCATGGATCGCGTTCTCATCATCGGTGCCGGCGCTGCCGGTTCGGTCGTCGCCCAGAAGTGCGCGATGGACCGTGACACGTTCAAGCACATCACGCTCGCCTCGCGCCGCATCGAGAGCTGCGAGAAAGTGGCGGCCATGTGCCGGACGCCGATCGAGATTGCGCAGGTCGATGCCGATGTGGTGGACGAGGTCGTCGCGCTGATCGAGAAGGTGAAGCCGGACCTGTTGATCAACATGGCCCTGCCCTACCAGGACCTGCCGATCATGGATGCCTGCCTGATCGCGGGCTGCAATTACATGGACACCGCGAACTATGAGCCGCGCGATGTCGCGAAGTTCGAATATTCCTGGCAATGGGCCTATCAGGAGCGCTTCAGGGACGCGGGACTGACCGCGATTCTCGGATGCGGCTTCGACCCCGGCGTGTCGAACATCTGGTGCGCCTATGCGCAGGAACACCTGTTCGACGAGATCGACTATATCGACATTGTCGACTGCAATGCCGGCGACCATGGCAAGACGTTTGCGACGAACTTCAATCCGGAGATCAATCTCCGCGAAGTGACGCAGGACGGCAAATACTGGAAGAATGGCGAGTGGATCGACATCCCCGCCCTCTCCATCAAGACCATGGTGGACTATCCGCAGGTCGGTCCGCGCGCCTCCTACCTCATCTATCACGAGGAAGAGGAAAGCCTTGTGAAGAACATCAAGGGCCTGAAGCAGATCCGCTTCTGGATGACCTTCGGCGAAGCCTACATCAAGCACCTCGAAGTGTTCAAATCCATCGGCCTGATCAGCCTTGAGCCGATCAAGCACAAGGGCATGGACATCATCCCGATGGAATTCCTGCGCGACCTGCTGCCGCCGCCCTCGTCGCTCGCCGAGAACTATACCGGCAAGACATCGATCGGCGTGATCATCCGTGGCCGGAAGGATGGCAAGCCGGCGACCAGGATGCTGTACAATGTCTGCGACCATGCCGAGACCAACAGGGAGGTTTCCGCGCAGGCCGTCTCCTACACGACCGGCGTGCCGCCGGTGTCCGGCGCGGCGATGTTTTTCAAGGGCATCTGGGCCGGCAAGGGCGTGTTCAATGTGGAACAATTCCCGGCCAAGCCCTTCCTCGACGACGTCGCGACGCGGGGATTGCCGACGACGATCATCGACATCGAGGCAGGCGACCAGGATGAACTGTTCGCGGTGGAGACGTAGTGATCTGATGGCTCATCCTGAGCGAAGTCGAAGGATGGGCCCGGGATGCACTGAACCGGAGCATGCGCTCGTGCTTCGACTTCGCTCAGCATGAGCGCTACGCAGAATTCCGAGAGATCGCCCTCATGTTCACGCCGCCCCTGCCTTCCGATATTCCCACCCCCTGCTTCGTCCTCGACGTTGCCCGCCTCCGGAAGAACCTGGAGACGGCGAAGCGCGTGCGGGAGGAGGCCGGATGCAAGGTCCTGCTGGCCACCAAGGCGTTTGCCATGCCGGCGGTGTTCCCGGTGATGCGGGACTATCTCGACGGCACGACGGCCTCGGGCGAGCATGAGGCCATCATGGGGCATGAGAGCTTCGGCAAGGAAGTGCATGTCTACTCCCCGGCCTATACGGAAGAACAAGTCCGGCGGCTGACGAATGTCGCGCAGCACATCTATTTCAACTCCGCCGCCCAGCTTGCCCGGTTCGGCGGCATTGCCCGCAATGCGGGCTGCCATGTCGGCCTGCGGGTGAATCCCGGCTATTCCAATGCCACGCTCGGCGGGGATCTCTACAACCCGACCGCGCCGATGAGCCGGTTTGGCGAAGTGGCTTCGAAACTGGACGCGGTGAACTGGTCCGGCGTCGATATCTTCCATGTCCATGCCCTCTGCGAGAGCCTTCACGAGGGCTCCGCCGGCCTGATCGAGCACGTTGCCGAAAATTTCGGACAATATGTTTCGCAGGTCTCTGCGGTGAATTTCGGCGGCGGGCATTTCCTCAACAAGCCCGGATATGATGTCAGTGTCCTGATCGACGCCATCAGGGCCTTCAAGGCGCGGTTCGGCGTGGACGTGATCCTGGAACCCGGCGGCGGGCTTGTCGTCAACACGGGCGAACTGCACGCTACCGTTCTGGACCTGCACTGGAACGAGATGGACCTCGCCATCCTCGATGCCTCCGCCTCGACGCACATGCCGGACGTTCTGGAAGTTCCCTACCGTCCGGATGTGGCCGGCGCAGGCGCCGCGGGCGAAAAGCCGTACACGTACCGCTTCGGTGGCAATACCTGCATGACCGGCGACGTGATTGGCGACTATTCCTTCGATGACCCCTTGCAGCCCGGCAACCAAATCCTGTTCACCGACCAGATGCATTACAGCTTCGTCAAGACGAACACGTTCAACGGCACGCCGCTGGCAAACCTGGCCATCCGCTGGGAAGACGGCCGTATCGAGCAGATCAGCGATTTCGGCTACCAGGAATTCCGCCGGCGGCTGGGGCGCTAATACTCCGTCACCGGAATGTCGCTCTGGCTTCCGAGCGACGGGATCCGCCCACGGGCATTTACGACTTCGGCGAGGTCGATGTCTGCGAGGAGGATGCCCGGCTCATCGCCCTTCGCTTCGGCGAGCACCTCGCCCCAGGGCGAGATGATGAGGGAATGGCCATAGGTTTCGCGGCCGTCCTCGTGCCTGCCGCCATGCGCCGGGGCGATGACGAAGCAGCCGGTTTCGATGGCGCGGGCCCGCAGCAGGACATGCCAGTGCGCCTCGCCGGTGACGCGGGTGAACGCGGCGGGCACGGTGAGAATCTCGGCACCAGCCTGCGCGAGGCGGCGGTAGAGATGCGGGAAGCGGACATCGTAGCAGATGGTCATGCCGACCCTGCCGAACGGCGCGGCGGCGACAATCGCCTCCGTGCCCGGACGATAGGACCGGCTTTCGCGATAGGACTGCCCGTCGCCGACCTCGACATCGAACATGTGGATCTTGTCATAGCGGGCGATCACGCCGCCGTCCGGGCCAATCAGGAAGGACCGGTTGGCGAGGCGTTCGTCATCGGTCAGCCTGAGCGCGAGCGAACCGATCAGCAGCGTGACGCCCAGCTCCGCCGCCAACGCCCGGAATGCCTTCAGGGAGGCATCGTCCGCCTCCGGAGCGAGTTTCGGCCGCGACTTGCCGGGCCGGATGTCCAGCATGTTGGTCGCTTCCGGGGTCGCGATGAACGCCGCCCCCTGCCCCGCCGCCTCGCGGATGAGCGCCGTCGCGGCCGCAATGTTCGGCGCAACCTCCGTGCCGGAGCGCAACTGGATACAGGCGACTCTCAGGAGGGTCATGGCGTTCGTGGACCGGTCCACGTGTCCCGCGCCCCGTGCGGGTTGACGGTCATGTCCTTGCCCTCGGCCTGGCGCACGGTGATCGTGGACAGATCGAAGCCCTCAAGGCAGTTCAGGTTGATGCCGTAATGGTCCGGCATGGTCCGCTTGCGGTGGAACGGATAGATGCCGCAGGTCGAGCAGAAGAAATGCCGCGCGACACCGGTGTTCCAATTGTACTCGCTGAGCACGTCCGCGCCGGTGAGCAGTGTGAAGTCGCGCTCGTGCACGCTGGTCATCGGCACGTTCTTCATCCGGCAGAGCGAACAGTCGCAGCGATATACGTCGGTGATGTCCGCCTCGATGCGGAACGTCACCGCGCCGCAATGGCAGGAGCCGGTGTATGCGGACATGTTGCCTAGGCCGGATCCCATTCCGAAATCGCCTCGTCCATGACGCCGGTGGCCTCGCGCACATGCTCATCGGAAATGATCAGCGGCGGTGCGAGGCGCAGGACATTGGCCCCGGCGACACCGACCAGCAGGTTCTTGTCGCGGCAGAGACCTTGCAGCGATTTCGGGTCTGCCTTCATCTTGAGGCCGGTGAGCAGGCCCTTGCCGGTGACGGCAACGACCTTGTCCGGATGGCTGTCGGCAAGGCTTTTCAGGCCCTGTGCCAGTGTGCCGGACACGCGGCGCACTTCGGCGAGGAAGTCCTCGTTGGCGATGATGTCCCACACTGCATTGCCGACCGCCATGGCGAGCGGGTTGCCGCCATAGGTCGAGCCGTGACTACCGGGCTGCATGTGCTCGCCGCAGGCCTCGGTGGACAGGCACGCGCCGAACGGGAAGCCGCCGCCGATGCCCTTGGCGGCGCAGAGAATGTCCGGCGCGGCGCCGGCAACCCATTCGTGGGCGAACAGTTTTCCGGTACGGCCCATGCCGCACTGCACTTCGTCGAAGATCAGCAGCACGCCATGTTCGTCGCACAGGTCGCGCAGGCCTTTCAGGCACTGGTCCGGCATGGCGCGCACGCCGCCTTCGCCCTGCACCGGCTCAACCAGAACGGCCGCGGCGGTCGGCCGCGAGACGGCTTCCTTCAGGGCTTCATGGTCACCCCATTCGAGGTGGACGAAGCCGGGGATCTTCGGGCCGAAGCCTTCGAGATATTTCGGGTTGCCGCCGGCATTGATCGCGCCGAGCGAGCGGCCGTGGAAGGCACCGGTGAAGGTGATGATGTCGATGCGCTCTTCGCGGCCGTTCGCCCAGTGGAACTTGCGGGCCGCCTTCATGGCGCACTCGATCGCCTCGGTGCCGGAATTGGTGAAGAAGACCCGGTCGGCGAACGTGTCGCGGCAGATCTTGTCGGCCAGTTCCTCCTGCCCGCGCACGCGGAACATGTTGGACGTGTGCCAGAGCTTGCCGGCCTGGTCGCGCAGGGCATCGACCAGTGCCGGATGGGCATGGCCGAGCGCCGTCACCGCAATGCCGGCGATGAAGTCCAGGTATCGCGTGCCGTCTTCGGTGAACAGCCAGGCACCCTCCCCTTGCACGAAAACTTCTTCGGGCGGCCGGTAGACGGGCATGATGTGCTGGCGGGGATCGGCGGACATGGCATCCTCTGGTAAGACAGGCTCCGGAGAGCAGATGCGCCACGCATGAAGAGGCGCGCTGCCGCTGTCAACTCCAGTCATTGCCAGTTCAGGGCGTGTCCGGGCCGTCAGGCAGCGCTTTCCAGATGCTTTTTCATGATCACCAGACCGGCCGCCATCGAAGGCGCAAAGCGCTCGGCGAGCTCGGCAGGCAGGACATCGGCCGTCCAGGTCACGCGCGCGCCGCCCGGAGCGTCAAAAACCTGCATCACGCCATTATGATGTTCGACGCTCAGGATGGTCCAGACAAGGCGGCGCCGGGCGTCGTCACAATCGACAATGACTTCGTCAGCCACAGCGCCATTGCCGAAGGTGACGCGGCGTGTCGGGGTCTTTGCGTCCGCAAGCATTTCGGTATGCGTCACGAAACCGGGGACCACCCTTGTGTGCAGTGCGCCGACGTCGCGAACCGCGTCCCAGACCGTTTCCGGTGAAACCTGGATCATTATCTCATGATGAATCGAGGGCATTTGGGGTCTCCTTTAAGGGTGCGTTTCACAGCGGAGTATGCCGGCTGGGTGAGGCCCGCTCGCAGGAAACGGACGCAGTCATTTTCTCCTGCGGGACAATCACGCCGCGTCGGGGTATTCTCTCCACATGACCAGACTGAGTGACGTGCCGGGACTGAATTTCGAGGATTGCGAACGCGTTCGCTATGCCCGCGATCCGGCGTTTGACGGCGTCATCTTTGTGGCGGTCTCCTCGACCCGTATCTATTGCCGGCCGGTGTGCCCGGTCCGCCAGCCGCTCAGCCGGAACGTGCGCTACTTCCCGAGTGCGGCGAGCGCCGAGGATGCCGGCTACCGTCCCTGCCTGCGCTGCCGGCCTGAAACGGC
>JBGSKI010000119.1:0-1583 GCA_041741315.1 Hyphomonas sp.
AGTTCGTGGCGGCGGGGCGTCATGGCACGATGGACTGGATGGCGGCGACGCTTGCCCGGCGGCGGGCACCGACGGCCATGTGGGCGGAGGCGAAGTCGGCGCTGGTGGTTGCGCTGAACTATGGCCCGGACCACGACCCGATGCAGACCCTGCAGCGGCGGTCGCAGGGAAACATTTCTGTCTACGCGCGGGGCAGGGACTATCACGACGTTCTGAAATCGCGGTTGAAGCAACTGGCCGGCAGATTCGCGACCGAGACGGGCGCGGCGGTGAAAGTGTTCGTCGACACGGCACCGCTGATGGAAAAGCCGTTGGCGCAGCTTGCGGGCGTCGGCTGGCAGGGCAAGCATACCAACCTTGTCAGCCGGGACCTCGGGTCATGGTTCTTCCTTGGCGTGATGCTGACAGAGGCGGACCTGCCGGGCGACCAGCCGGAGCCGGACCATTGCGGAACGTGCCGCAACTGCCTCGATGTCTGCCCGACAGGGGCCTTCCCGGCACCGTACCAGCTCGATGCCCGCCGCTGCATCTCGTACCTGACCATCGAACATGCCGGGCCCGTGCCGAATGAATTCCGGGCCGCGATGGGCAATCGCATCTATGGCTGCGACGATTGCCTCGCCGTCTGCCCCTGGAACAAGTTCGCCGCCGCAGCGAGCGAAAGCGCCTTGCATGCCAGGGCAGAGCTGAAGACGCCGGGACTCGACGAACTCGCCGTTCTGGATGACGCGTCTTTTCGCGAGGTTTTCGCCGGCTCGCCGGTCAAACGGACGGGCCGGGACCGGTTTGTGCGCAATGTCTGTATCGCGATCGGCAATTCCGGAGATGCCGCACTCGTTCCGGTGCTTGAGGGCTTGCTGGACGATGCATCTGCGCTGGTGCGCGGCGCGTCTGCCTGGGCGCTCTTGCAACTTGACCCGGAACAGTTCTCCCTGCACCGCGTTCGTCGCCGGACCGTGGAGGACGACCCCGATGTGCTGGCGGAATGGGAGACGGGCCTGTGAGTGAAGCAAGGTCGCGAGGCGGATTTGGCACGTGGGCCCTGCGGATCTTCCGCTTCCTCCTCGGAATATTCCTCGCCATCCATGTTTATGCGATTGCGCTGAAAGTGCTGCCGGTGCCGGGAACGGTGCTGATGGTGCAGCGGGCTGCCGAGGGCGAAGGCCTGCGCCGGTCCATGGTGTCCATCAACGACATTTCTCCCAATCTCGTGCGCGCCGTGATCGCCGCCGAAGACACCCGCTTTTGCAAGCACAAGGGCGTCGACTTCGAGGCGATCCAGAAGGCGCTGGACGATCATGATCGCGGCAAGGGCCTGCGCGGGGCGTCCACGATCACCCAGCAGGCGGCCAAGAATGTGTTCCTCTGGAATGGCGGCGGGTTCGTTCGCAAGGCTGGCGACATGTGGATGGCGACGTTCATCGATTTCGTCTGGGGCAAGCGCCGCGTGATGGAGGCTTATCTCAATGTCGCGGAATGGGGCGACGGCATCTTTGGCGCGGAGGCGGCGGCGCAGGCGCGGTTCGGCAAATCAGCGGCCGACCTCACCGAACGGGAGGCGGCGCTGCTCGCGGCCGTTCTGC
>JBGSKI010000120.1:0-3430 GCA_041741315.1 Hyphomonas sp.
CGGGTCTATCTCGCAGGTCCGCGTCCGTCCGGTCTTCTCGGTACGGACAAGGCCGCTGCGCTCCAGCACCTGCACGTGCTGGCCGACGGCGGCAAGCGACATGTCGAACGGTGCAGCGAGCGCCGACAGCGCCTCCGGCCGGAGGCTCAGCCGTTCCAGGATCGCCCGCCGGGTCGGATCGCCCAGCGCCTGGAACACGTCGTCTATGCTCGGGCCTGCCGCACGCGATGCCATGCCACCTTCCCCTATTCGCCGAGTTCGGCGGAAAGTTGTCCCAGCAGTTCACGCGTCCCCGCCTCCCGCATCTCGATCCCGTCGCCGCCAGGAAAGAACGCCGCCTGTTCAGTAAACACGAGGCGGGTACCTGCGCCATCCGGCAGGAATTCCATCGTTGCAAGGGAGACTGAAAACGGATTGCCGGCGAGACTCATCGAATAGGAAATCACGATCCGGCTGTCCGGAACGATGTCCATGTAGACCGTATCGTTCGTGCACCGCGTGCCTTCCGCAATCGGCCTGTCCGCGACAAACCGGAACCGCGACGTCTCCTTGCCGCCGACCTGGAAGTCCATGTCGAAGGAATCGAGATGGAAGCCCGGACCCTCGGCGAACCAGCGGCGTTTCCGGGCAGGATCGGAAAAGGCATTGAAGACCTTGGCGGGGGCGGATTTGAACGCACGCACAATCGTGAACGTGCCATGGGTAACTGCGGGATCGGACATGGATACCTCCTGGATGTTGAAGTTTTTACTTCAGTATCTGCAGCCTCCAATTTAGTCAAGTAGAAACTTTAGTATTCGGATAAAAGAAACGGCCCCGAAGGGCCGTCTCCCCGCGTTCCCCCGCTTATCGTGTCAGCTCGCTTCGCGCTTGCGAACGTCGAGATCGTATTCCCGCACCTTGCGGTACAGCGTCGACCGGCCGATGCCGAGCCGGCGCGAAACTTCGCTCATGTGACCTTCATAGAACTCGATCGCGTACTGAAGGATGTCGCGTTCGATATCCTGCAGCGAGCGCAGTTCCCCGTCCGGGTCCTTGATCGATACCGGTCCGGCCTCGGTCACCGGTGCAGCATCGTTCGCCGCAGGCAAAGCGCCCGGAACGGCATTGGCAGCGCGCGGCGCGGCCGGCAGTGTCTCGAGGTCCGGCATCTGGCCGGAAATCTGCGGGAAGTCCTGCGGCTGCAGCGTGTCGCCCTCGCACAGGACGACGGCGCGGAACACCGCGTTCTCGAGTTGGCGGACGTTGCCCGGCCAGTCGAAGGCGTAGAGCATCTTCAGCGTATTGTCGGCAACGCCAGTGACCTTGGCGCCTTCGCTGGCATTGAACCGGCCGACGAAATGGTCGACCAGCGCCGGAATGTCTTCGCGGCGTTCGCGCAGGCTCGGCATGTCCACAGGGAACACGTTGAGCCGATAGAACAGGTCTTCGCGGAACGTACCATCGGCAACTTGCTGGGCGAGGTCGCGATTGGTCGCCGAGATGATCCGCACGTCCACCCTGGTCGGGCGGCGCGAACCGACGGCATCCACTTCGCCTTCCTGCAGCGCACGGAGCAGTTTCACCTGCGCGTCGAGCGGCAGTTCGCCGACCTCGTCGAGGAACAGCGTGCCGCCATCCGCTTCGACGAACTTGCCGAGCGACTTGCCGACGGCGCCGGTGAAGGCACCCTTCTCATGGCCGAACAGGATCGATTCAACGAGGTTTTCGGGGATGGCGCCGCAGTTGACCGTCACGAACGGCTTGCCGGCGCGCGCCGAGGCGCCCTGGATGCAGCGGGCGACAACTTCCTTGCCGACGCCGCTTTCGCCTAGGATGAGAACCGGGATGTCGGAGGCTGCAGCGCGCTCGGCGAGCCGCACGACCTGGCGCATCGGAGGGGCCGAGGCGATCACGTCGTCGAAACTCATGCCGCCTTCGACCTTGCGCGACAGGCGTTTCACTTCGCCGGTCAGCGACTGCATCTTGAGAGCGTTGCGTATAGAGACGACAACCCGTTCCGGATTGGCCGGCTTGACGATAAAGTCCACGGCACCGCCGCGCATCGATTGCACGATCGTGTCGATGCCGCTGGTCGCGGTCAGCATGATCACCGGCAGGTCGGCCCGCTTGGCGGCGAGGCGTTCCAGCGTTTCCAGGCCCGACAGGCCCGGCATGGTCAGGTCCAGGAGGACGACGTCGATGCCGTCGCGCGGATCTGCAGCAAGCGCAATGCCCGCTTCGCCATCCGGCGCGGTCCGGCAGGCAAAGCCTGCCTTCTCGACCGCAGCCTGAAGCAGCCGGCGCTGCGTCGGATCATCGTCGACCACCAGGACTGTCTTCGCCATGTCTCATCACCCTGTTGCGGACGGGGATGTGTCCCCGCCTCATGATTGGAGCGTTGCGGCACACCTGACGTGCCACTTCGCGACGCCCCGTTCTGACACAGCGAGGTGGAATTACGCTTTATGAATTCGATCAAATTTGGCGGATTCCGGGAGAAACACTCGCGCCAGGCCGGGCCGGCAGTGGAAGTCCTCCGCACACGCACCACACCCGCTTTCCGCGTTCAAATAGACCGTTTCCCTCTTATGGGTTGTGACCGTTTCATCCCGCCGCCGATTGAAAGGGATTTGTGCGCCACACCTGCCGCGTATGTAATCACGAGACTCACGGCCGATCTGCAATTTGCCGATCAGTGTGTGCCTTCGGTGCGACGCCCTGCTGAACCTGAAACAGTTCATGCAGTTACAGCGTTAAGGAATCCGCGACGAGCGCTGCTGCGGGCCGATTCCGGCCGGTACGGGACACGCGCTGCGGGGCATTGCGTATTGCAATCAAAACCCGGCTGTGCTGCTGAAACAACGGGATTGGCGAGGTGCGTCCGGTGGATGGGATCGCGCCTGGGACAGAAACGTGTTGGATGGGCGCGCACCATGGCGGAGGAGGATGACAAGGATGACATCCCCCGAAAGACCGAAGACCATCCCCGCAAAGTGCTCGGCCAGGCGCTCGAACGCACCTTCCGCACCTACCTGAACGAACCCGTGCCGAAAAGGCTCCAGGACCTGATCGCGAAAATCCGCGAAGCCGAGCGGGAAAAGAAGAATCGTCCCTGACGCACCGGCCTGACGCACCAGCAGAGCGTCGCACTCAGGCCAGCAGGACCAGTGCCACCACGCCGGCCGCGACCAGCCCGACCCCGGCGACCTCGCGCACGTTCAATCGCTCACGGAACACCAGGACCGACGCTGCCAGCGTGAAGATCACCTCCACCTGCCCAAGCGCCCGTACATGCGCCGCATTCTCTAGCGTGAACGCGGTGAACCATCCGAGCGAGCCGAGCATTCCGGTCACGCCAACCCACCCTGCCACCGGCCAGGCAGCGATCACCCGCGCCGTCTCGCCCCGCTCGCGCCAGGCCAGCCAACCGAGCACGGCAATCGCCTGG
>JBGSKI010000121.1:0-3507 GCA_041741315.1 Hyphomonas sp.
CTCGCGGCCCTGTCCGGCGCGCTCGAAGCCTTCGATGGGGTGAACATGTCCGGTGTGCAGGCGAAAACCCGCGCGCTTGGCCAGATCTGCGTCGCCCGCGCCGCCGCCATGGGGCTCACTGTGTCGTCCCCCGAATACGCAGCCCAGCGCGGCGGCCATGTCAGCCTCACCCATCCCGGCGGCTATGCCATCGTGCAGGCCTTGGCGGCGCAAGGCATCGAGGCGGATTTCCGCACGCCGGGCACGATCCGCTTCGGATTCTCGCCGCTCTTCCTGTCGTATACGGAGGTTTGGGATGCGATGGACACCCTGCAGGACATGCTCGCCTCCGGTAGCTGGGACAAGCCGCAATTCCATGTAAGGGCCAAGGTCACATGATAGAACTGCTCGCAGAATACTGGCCGCTTCTGCTCGCCCTTGCGGCGGCCGGCATCGCGGCGGGCCTTGCCGCCGGCCTGTTCGGCATCGGCGGCGGCGCGATCATCGTGCCCGTCCTGTTCTTCCTGTTCGACGGCATGGGATATGGCGAAACGGCCATGCATGTCGCGGTCTCGACCTCGCTTGCGACAATCATCCTGACATCGGTGCGAAGCGTGGCGGCGCACAACAAGCATGGCGCGGTCGACTGGGACATCATCCGCAGCTGGACCCCGTGGATCGTGCTCGGCGCGCTGATCGGCATGTCGCTGACAGGTTTCCTGTCGAAACGCGCCTTGCTCGGCATTTTCGGGTCGCTCGCCTTCCTTCTCTCCGCTCAATTGTTTTTCGGACGGCCGAGTTGGCGACTGGCCGAGGAGATGCCGAAGGGGCCGGTACGAGCCGCGCTGGGCACCGCCATCGGCGCCCTGTCCGCCCTGATGGGCATCGGCGGCGGCACGTTCGGCGTCAGCCTGATGACCCTGTACGGTCGGCCCATTCACCGGGCCGTCGCAACGGCGGCCGGATGGGGTGTTGCAATCGGTCTGCCGTCGGCGATTGCGGCGGTGTTCATCGGCTGGGGCCGCGAGGGCCTGCCGCCCTTCTCGCTCGGGCATGTGAACCTCGCCGCCTTCGCGCTGATTTCCGTCTTCACCGTTACCATGGCACCGGTCGGGGCGAGCCTTGCGCACAAACTGGATGCAAAGCGCTTGCGGCGGCTGTTCGCGCTCCTCCTGGCGCTGGTTGCCGCGCGTATGCTCTGGCAGGCGCTGGGTCTCTAGAAGAAGGCGAGGGCAATCCGCTCTATGGCCCAGTAGCTCCCGGTAATTCCGATGGCATATGCGAGTGCTGTTCGTACGAATACCATTCGGGTGCGGACGGTCTGCGCAGCGAGCCATCCAATCGCCAGGACCACGCCGACAAACAGGATCTGGCCAGCTTCGACGCCGAGATTGAACAGCAGCAGCGCGAGCGCTTCCGCCCCCTTGGGCAAGCCAATTTCTGCCAATGCGCCGGCAAAACCGAACCCGTGGATCAGTCCAAATCCGAACGCGATGGCCCAGGGCACCTTCTGGCTCAGGGTCGGAACACCGCGCATCCGGTGGATCGCTTCTCCGCCGAGCAGCGCAATGCTGAGGGCGATCGTGATCTCCACCGGTGGCCCCGGCAGCTGCATGCCAGCCAGCGAAGCCGCCGCGAGCGTGATCGAATGCGCCAGCGTGAAAGCCGTCAGGGTCAGGAGCAATTGCCGCGGTCGCACCAGCAGCACCATGCCGAGCACGAACAGCAAATGGTCCCATCCGAACAGGATATGCTCGACACCGATACGGAAATAGGCGGCCACAGGCGCGCCGGTGGCGGCGGCAAGGTCGAGCGCCGCATTGCCGGGCCGCAAGACCGTGCCGGTATCGTCGCCGGTGAGGCGGTCGATCCGGACGAACACGTCCGTCAGCGTGTGGTCGAGCCCGTCGATACGGATCGTGCCGGTGGACAGGTCGCAGGCCGTCTTCCAGCGCTGGACCAGCGTTGCGCCGACGGCCTCGGAGCGTTCCTGCGTCTTCGTACAAGCCTCCGGCAGGACCGGGTCGAGCTTCAGGCGGCGTCCGTCGAGCACCGGCTGTTTCCAGGTCGCGTCGAATGCGCCGGGCGCGGTTTCCGTGAGTTCGAGATAGGCCGGGCGGACTTCATGCGCCGATGCCTCCGGCGCCAGCAGGGCGGCTAGGCACGCAGCCGCCAGGACGCCGGGCAGCCGCAACCTAGCGGGCATCGCCGTCCTCGATCTCGACCTTGTACCTTCCGATGATCTTCTGGATCGCCGCGTCATTCCCGGCGCGCCGCGTCTCCTCCCGCCAGTCGGCCAGCACCGCGTCGCGCGCCTCTTCGAACGGACGGAGACGGGCAGGCGACGCAGCCGTCACCCTGACCAGATGCAAACCAAGGGACGATTGCACCGGGCCAACCCATTCGTCCGATACCGGAAGGTCGGCCAGCGCCGCCGCGAACTCCGTGCCGAAGATGCGGGCTGCCTCGCGGATCGGCAGGTCGCCATAGGTCCGCTGCAACATGAAGGCGTCGCCGGTTCCCTTCCAGTCGGCCGCGCCGGAATTGAGCGCGCTGAGGGCGATCCGTGCGTCCATGTCGGCCCGCGCGCCGCGCAGGTCCACGCTGAAGAAGACATGGCTGAAGGTCGCCATTTGCGGGTCGGTGAAGCGGTCCGGATGGGCGTCCAGCCAGGCCCGCAGCACGTCTTCCGAGGGCGTCGTCTCTTCCGCAAGATCCTCGACCATGAAGGTCATCTTCTGGGCAAGGCGCCGGTTGACGATCGTGTCGCCTGCATCGAGGCCCAGCCGCCGGGCCTCGCGGGCGAGCGCCTCGTCGCGCACGAAATCCGTCAGCATCGCGGCCATGTCTTCCTGCGACGGAAGCGCGCCGGATTCGGAGGCATAGAGGGCGGCCAGCCGCTCGACATCGCCCCTTGTGATGCGGATCGTGCTGTCCGCCCGGCTGCGGCCGTCCTGGATGACATGCCAGGCCACGAAAGCGGCGAGCGCCGCCACCACGAAATGAACCAGGGGCTCACGCAACAGGCCAGGCAGCCGCCCGCGATGAGCGTTGGGCGTATTCATGGGTCGACTCCTGCGCCGGTTCAGCCGCCCGGGATGTACCAGATCGGCGACGTATAGGCGCGTTCCTGGATCGTGGTCGGCACATCGGGCCGGGGCGGCGTACCGTTGCGCATCGCCTCCCAGGTTGACCAGCGGCAGGACGGGTTCTCCAGCACACGGACATAATAAGTTGCGCGGCGCGCCGGATCGAAGTCCGGATCGGTCCACAGGACTTTCAACTCGTTCGCCCCGGAATTCTTCGGCGAGCAGGTGTCAAGGTCGACGCTTGCACCATTGTCCGTGCACCGGTGGGTCGACGGATCCGGCGTGCCATTGTCGCAGGCGATGTCATATACGTCTTCGCCTTCGCTCGTCACGCGCACCACCTGCAGGCGCTGCAGCGTGCCGCCATTGGCGTCGCGCTGGGCCCAGGCGATGAAGGACGGCGCGCCGCCGGTCCCGACCAGGTCGCCGCCCATCGGCA
>JBGSKI010000122.1:0-6675 GCA_041741315.1 Hyphomonas sp.
GCCGCCGGTCCGAACCGCACGCTCGCCGCCCAGCCGAGCAGCAGCGCGCTCGCGAGGGCCAGCAGGGTCACGCCGACAAACGGAATGTCGAACATCATCTGCAGCAGGTTTTCCGAGCGGGTGAAACCGTGCAGCGTCGAGTCGAAGACGATCGGTTCGTCCTCGGAATACCGCACCAAGTCCATTATCTGCACGGCGAATTTCGCATTGTCCTTCCGGGCGAGGCCGAACGTGTTGATCATGTCCGGATCGGCGAGGAAATAGATGTCCCGCCCCGGCAGCTTCGAGAGGAGGTAGCCGTCGCCCGTATCGACCACGGACTCCAGGTCATCCGACCGGATCACCTGCATCGACACGTCCGGCTTCAGCGCCATCGGCCCGAACGGCGTCTGCGTCACGTCGGGCACCTTGATCCGCCCGAGTTCCGCTTCGATGTCGAACCCTGACAGCATGTCATTGATGCTCGCCGCATCGGCAAAGCGCGTGTCCTTCTGACGCTTCCGGTTGAGCGGGTCGGTCCATCCGGTCCATTTCGGCAGCACGATCAGCGTCGTCTCGACCGGCTCGTACTCCTCCAGCGCCTTGCCCATGCCCCAGGGCGAGAGAGTCACGACAGTCGTGCCCCAGTCGGTGCTCTCAAGGTCACGCTTCAGGCGCGAGATGCGGACCGGATAGCCGGCATCCTGCAGCAGCTGGACATAGCCGTTGTAACCAATTGCGGACGTCGAGAACGGATGATCGCCCGCCTCGTCGCGGTCGCGCAATTCCGGTGCCCATCCGGCCAGCACCATCACGGCGCCGAACGAGAACACGGCAATCGCGATCAGGATCGCAACCGTGCGCGCCGAGAAGGGCGACGAAGATGCGTTGGCGGACGACTCGCTCATGCCCAGCCCTCCCCGAACGCGAATTGCTCGTAGGACTGGCGCGCCGTCTGCCAGTTGCCTTCATCCACATCGCGTCCGCCGAAGAAACTGTGCTCGACAATCCGGATGATCGGGCCGAGGGCCCTTTTCGCACGCTCCGGCAATTGCCTGAGGCCGCCGATCTCCCGCGCCGTCAGCGAGTGCGGCACGCCGCCTTCCAGCCGCCCCTGGATATCCTCGATGGAGCGGAACAGGAGCAGGTGCACCGCCTCGGCGAACCGGCCCGCCCGCGCCAGCGCGTCGGCCTCCTCCAGCAGCGACAGCGCCGCCTGTGCATCCGGACGGATATCCGGCAGCACATCGTCCTCTGACTTGTCCTTCTTCAGCCGCTTGCCGCCAAACCGGACGCGCACCGCCTCGCCGAAAACGAAGTACAGGAACCCTCCGATGATCGCGACGAGCATCGCGATGAACAGAATCTGGAAAAGCGGGCCCAGTGCATCCAGGAACGCCCCAATGGCGCGCAGCCAGCCCGGTACGGGTTTGATCTCGGGTGGCGGCTCGTTGAATTCCGGACGTTCCAGCTGGAGTCCGGATTTCTTGAGGTAGGCTTCGTGCACAGCCTCGAACCCGGCCAGATCGGTCTTGGGCTTGAAGTCCGCTTCGCCGACATCGCCATCCATGCTCCCGGCATGTTCCACGACACCATAAGCGACAACCCGGCCGCCCGGCGCATTCAGGACCGTCGGCATGCCGGCTTTCGGCGGCGCTGCGGCATGCTGGACTCCGTGCGGCGCTGCTGCATCCGGGTGGGCCACGGCGGGCAGGGCATGCACCTGATGGGTCTCCTGCGCCGACGCGGCGAGGCAGACACAACCGGCAAGGATTAGGGCAGGACCTGTCCTGGACTTCAACCTCACCGGGTACTCCTCCTGAGGCGGCGAACCCGCCGCCCCTTGCATCGACTATTTCAGAGGTCAGCCATGTCTTCAACGCCCTATTGCGAACCTGCAGGGGCCAGCCGATATAGCGCGTCCAGGGCAGAGATGAGGCGAACCATGGACAAGGCGGAGATCTACCGCGACCTGAAGGCGGAAATCGACAGCGTCGTGGCGGGGGAAACCTCGGTCACCGCCCGCTATGCGACGGCCGCCTGCATCCTGGCGCAGGCCTTTCAGCCGCGCTTCTTCTGGACCGGGTTCTATGTGGTCGATCCGCTGAAGCCGAAGGAACTCGTCGTCGGGCCCTATCAGGGCACGCTCGGCTGCCTGCGCATCCCGTTCGGCAGGGGCGTCTGCGGGCATGTCGCGGCAACCGGCGAAGCCATCATCGTTCCGGACGTGCATGAATTCCCCGGCCACATCGCCTGCGACTCAGCCTCAAATTCGGAGATCGTCGTGCCGGTCTTCGACGGGAACGGCCGTCTGGCCGCCGTGCTGGACGTCGACTCGACCGAACTCGACGCCTTCGACGCCGCAGACCGCGACGGCCTAGTTGCTATCTGTAACAGTCTCCTGCTCGCCTGAGGCGGCAACGGTCATCACGCCGAAATCCATCGCCGCTTCCGGCGACATCGCGCGCGACACGGCATCGATCCGGTCGATGAGGTTCTCCTCGAGAATGTCGAGCTTGCGGACCCGCACGCCCTTGACCGGCAGGATCTCCTGGTCGAGCACCAGCCACTCGTCGCCATGGGCCGTGAAGGCCGGCCACTCCGGCAGCTTGGTACCGTTCGGATTGCCGGTCCTGGCGAAATTGGTCCAGTAGGACTGCATCGCGGCGGCCAGTTTCTGGTCCTTGTCATTGAGCGGCATCAGTGGCGAGAACGAGCCGAACACGAAGGGCAGTTCAGCGGCGTGATAGGCACCAATCGTCTGCTGGCGGGACGGCCAGGTGCGGGTGAAGAAATACATCCAGGTCGGGCGGCCCGCATTCGCATTCGCCCGGCCAATGAACCGCATGTGCACGCCAAACAGGTCATCGCCCAGCATGTCCTGCGCGCCGCTGTCCCAGGTCTCGATCGTGTCCATCCCGTACAGTGCCTGCAGCGCCTTGGCGGGGTTCAGCCCGTAGACTTCGGCCAGCGCATCCTCACGCTCGTCCAGTGAGCCGGCAATGCCGGACCGGAGTATCGTCGGCGATCTTATGCCGTCATAGAACAGGCTCGCCTCGTCGGCATTGTAGCCCGCCAGGATCGGGACTTTCGGCGCATCGCCGTCGCGGATCGCCGCGCCAACCGTCTTCTTCAGCACGACGCCATCGACCACCGGCAGGAAAAACTTGAGCAGGTCCGGACGCGCATTTGCCCGCTGCACGATGGCCGCCGCAGGGATCGCCCTGAGATCGTCCGCCGTGGCGGCGTCAGCCGCGAGCGACGACAGGAATTCCTTGCCGGCATCCTCGGCGCTGCGCGAACCGGGCAGCGGGGAATCCTTCAGGTAAAGCGCATTGTAGCTGCTCGACCCGCTTTCGAGGATCGCCTTGTGATACAGGCCGTCGGCGGCGCGCGTCGCCATCAGCTCGCTGACCGACTGGGCCCCGGCGCTCTCGCCGAAGATCGTCACATTGTCCGGGTCGCCGCCGAGCACACGAATATTGTCGCGCACCCATTTGAGGGCGGCGATCTGGTCCATCAGGCCGTAATTGCCGGAAATCCCGGCTTCCTCGGACAGGGCAGGGTGGGCGAGATAGCCGAACGCGCCGAGCCGGTAATTGATCGTGACCAGCACCACGCCGTGTTCGACCAGGGCATTGGCCTGGTAGATGCTGTCGGAGCCGGACCCGGCCTGGTGCGATCCGCCATGGATCCACACCATCACCGGCTGCAGCGCCTCGGTGCCGGCATTTGCCGTCCGCACGTTCAGCGACAGGCAGTCCTCGCCTTCGACAGGCGCCTGCTGGGCCGTCATGTAATTCTTGGCCAGCGCGCGTTTCCACCAGGGCAGGCCGACGCCGTCGATGATGCCGGTGACGAAGCTGCCGAGATGCTCACGCGGCTGGATGCATTGCGGGCCGTACTCGCGCACGTCGCGGGCAATTGCGCCCCATTGCGGTGGAGCGGCTGGCGGCGACCAGCGGCGCGCGGTGGCAAACGGAATGCCGTTGAAAACCTTGATGTCGGAATTGGTGCGGTCCACGCCGCCGAGGATGACGCCCTGGTTGATCCGCACCGGGGCGGCCATTTCCATGGGTTCGGGAGGGCGGTTCGCCGAGAACCATCCCCAAGCGCCTCCTGCGAGCAGGAGGAAGAAGAGTACTACACTGATGCGTTTCATCGGTTTCTACCGGTTCGCGACCTGCAATTGCTATACCACGGGGGCCCGGTTGTCACGAAAACGAGGGGCTTTCAGCCAATACTGTTCAGTGATCGTGTTAAGGAAGACACAAGATCAGCTTCGGGCTCGATGCCGCAGGACAGGCGGACAAAGCCGTCCGGCACGTCATCGCCCCAGCGGATGCGGCACTCGGCGCTCGTCTGGACTCCGCCGAAACTCGTCGCGGCGATCACCATATCGCTGTTTTCAATGAAGTTTTCTGCTTTCTCGCGGTCGCCGAGCACAAAGCTGACCACCGGTCCGAAGTCTGTCATCTGCTTGCGGGCCACCTGGTGCGAGGGATCGTTGGTTAAACCCGGATACGCAACGCGCAGGACCGCCGGATGGTCGCGCAGGGCCGTCGCAACCGCCATCGCATTGGAATTTGCCCGCGCAACGCGCAATTCCAGCGTCTCCATGCCGCGATGCAGCAGGTAGGCGTCGAACGGGCTGACAATCGCCCCGGCCAGCCGCCGCCAGGTCTTCACCGGCTCCAGCAGGCCTGCATCCCGCGCTGCGACATGCCCCACCAGCACATCCGAATGGCCCGCCATCGCCTTGGTATCGGCCACCACGACCAGGTCCGCGCCAAGGTCCAGCGGCTGCTGGCAAAGCGCCGTGGCGGTCGTGTTGTCGGCCACCAGCAGTGCCCCGGCGGCCTTCGCCCGGCCCGCCACCGCCGCAATGTCGCAGACATCCAGCGAGGGATTGCACGGCGTCTCGATCATCACCAGCCGGCAGCCTGTCATGTCGGCGCTCGCCATCTGCGCCGTCGGGCAGGTCCGCACCGTCACGCCCATCGGCACGAATTGCGCCTCCAGCAGGGCCCGCACATTGTAATAGCCGTCGGCATGCACCAGCACCGTGTCACCCGGCCTCAGGTATCCGAACAGGACCGACGCCACCGCCGCCATGCCCGACGGGAACAGCACCGCCTCTCCTCCCTCCAGCAGGCCGATCTCCGCTTCCACCGCCTCGACGGTCGGGTTGCCGTAGCGGCCATAGAAATGGCTGCCATCCGGATCGCCCGGCAGGACAAAGGTCGACGACGCGACAATCGGCAGGGCCACCGGTTCGCCGCGGGTCAGGTGCGCGGCACGGTGATGCAACAGGCGCGAAAAGGCGGAGGGCATATCGGTCATGGCAGGTTCAAACCTTCTTTCCGCTGACCCGGCTCGGCCGGGTCACGATCAGTTCCTGGCACAGGAGGCCAGCCTCGCGATGGCGCGACATCGACTTGTAGTCCTTGTGGTTCAGCGTGGCGATGAAGGACTGCCGGCTCGGAAAGTGATTGACCAGAACGCCGTCCCAGTCGCCGCCGCCGATGAAATACCTCTCCACCGATGCCAGCAGCAGCGTCGTGCCGCCGACCTCTGCCGCCGCTTCGGTGAAAGCCTCCGAATAGCGCATATAGGCCGCCTCGCCGCTGATCGCCTCTCCGTATTCCGGGTCGCCCTCAGCATATTCCGCCGTCACCCGGAACTTCAGCAGGTTGACCTGCGCGACAGGCCCGTCATGCGGATCGTCGCGAAAGGCACGAAACTGGCCAGCGGTCGGTTGGAAGGCGGGCATCTCGGACTCCTATCGGGGGCGCAGGCCGGGTTGGTCCCGGAAAAAGGCTTCGGCGTAGAGCAGCGCCGCTGCGTGCAGGGCATGCTGCACCTCCAGCCGCCCATAGTCGAGGAACTCGCGGTAGGGCATCTCGACCACTTCGATCTCCTCGTTCGGGTCGAGGTCCTGCGCAGCGGTGCGAGCGCACCCGAGGGCGAGGTAGAAGTGCAGCCGGTTGTCCTGCGTCGCCGGGTTCGGATAGCAGGTGCCGAGCCAGTGCATCTCGCGCGGCGCAAATCCCGTCTCTTCGGCCAGTTCCCGCGCGCCAACCTTCTCCCAATCATGTTCCCCCGGATCGGACACCCCGCCGGGCAGGCCGATCATCACCTTGTTCGCCGCGTGGCGGTACTCCCGGACCAGGATCACGTTGCCTTCATCCGTGACCGGCACAACCGTCACCCAGTCCGACAGCTCGATCACATGGTACGCCTCGACCACGTGCCCGTCGGCCCGCTGGCACCGGTCGGTGCGCAGGCCCATGAACGTGTCGCGCATTACCTGTTTCGAGGTCAGCGTCTTCCAGGGCCGGATCATTCTGCGCGGTCTTTCAGATGCCGCTCCAGGAACGCCATCCGCGTCCGCATCAGGTGCGTCTGCAGCGCTTCGCCGCGCACGCCGTGGCGCTGGCCGGGATAGGTCATCAGCTCGAACAGTTTGCCCTTCTCCTGCAGCGCCGCCATCAGGCGCGTCGTGTTGTCGAAGGTCACGTTATCATCCGCCATCCCGTGCATCAGCAGCAGCGGCGTCGACAGCTTGCCGGCATAGGGGAACACGCTGGAGGCTTCATAGCCATCCGGATTGTTCTCCGGTGTGCCCATGTACCGCTCCGTGTAGAACGTATCGTACAGGCGCCAGTCGGTCACCGGCGCGCCGGCCGCCGCGGC
>JBGSKI010000123.1:0-5049 GCA_041741315.1 Hyphomonas sp.
CATCCCGGCGACCGCCGCACTCGTCAAGCAGGGCCTCGGCATCCGCGACGGCCGCGCACCCGCCTATGACGTCAACGCGACCTGTCTCAGCGCCCTTATGGCGATGGATGTCGCCGCGCTGCACATACGGGCCGGACGGGCGCGCAATGTGCTGGTCGTGGCGTCCGAAATCGCCACCCGCGCCTTGCCCTGGAAAACCGATCCGGGCACGGCAGGCCTGTTCGGCGATGGGGCAGGGGCGATTGTTCTGTCTTCCGACACGCCCGAGGCGACTCGTCTCAACCTCCGCGAAATTGCAATGGAAACATGGGCGGAAGGTTATGACCTGTGCGCCTTGCCGGCGGGCGGAACGAGGATTGACTTCCATCAGGATCCGGACGGTTTTGCCGCCAATTCCTTTTTCCGCATGGACGGCCATGGCCTGTTCAAGCTGACAAGGCGGCGCGTCCCGGATTTCATCAATCGCCTCTTGGCAAAATCCGGCTGGACCACTCGCGACGTCGACCTGGTCGTGCCGCACCAGGCCAGCCCGCTGGCCCTCGAACACATGATCCGGAGGTGCGGGTTCGCGGAGGAAAGGGTGATGAACACGGTGCGTGATACCGGAAACCTTGTCGCCGCGTCCTTGCCGATCACGCTCCACCGTGCGCGGATGGAAGGGCGGATCAAGACAGGGGCGAAAGTGCTGATGATCGGAACGTCCGCAGGCGTCTCGATCGGCGGCGCGACTCTGCAGGCATGAGCACCATAATCGTCACCGGTGCCACAGGCTTCCTCGGCGGTGTGCTCGCGCGGCGGCTCGTGCGCGATGGTCACAAGGTTGTCGCCATGGGCCGTGACAGCGTGAAACTCGCGGCGCTTGCGCAGGAAGGCATGGACACAAGGCAGACCGACCTCGGTACGACGCAACCGGAAATCCCGATGGAAAAAGCGGATGCGTTGGTCCATTGTGCGGCGCTTTCTTCACCATGGGGCCGGCGTACGGCCTTCGAAGCCGCGAACGTTGACGGCACCCGCACCGCAATCCAGCTGGCGCGCGAAGGCGGTGCCAGGCGGTTCGTGCATATTTCCACGCCCAGCCTCTATTTCCGGTTCGAAGATCAGGACGGCATGCGCGAAGACGCCGCGCTACCGCCCCCGGTCAACCACTATGCCGCCACCAAAGCTGACGCAGAAAAGATTGTGCTGGCGGCAACCGATCTTGATCCCGTCATCCTCCGTCCTCGGGGTATTTATGGAAAGGGTGACACCGCGCTTCTGCCCCGCATGCTGCGCGCCGCTACCCGTCGCGCGCTCCCCCTTATGCGAAACGGCGCGGCGGCGACCGACCTGACCCATGTGGACGACGTCGTCGACGCCATCGCCGCCGCCTTGTCAGCCTCCGGTCCATCAGGCCGCGTCTACAACGTGTCGGGCGGCGAGCCGGTCGCCATCCGGGACGTGGTCGAACGGGCCGCCGCCGCTTCTGGGCAGACCGTCCGCTGGCGGAATGTGCCAGTCAGTGCCGTGCGCGCCTATGCCCGCGCCGCAGAAGCAGTTTGCCGGATATCTCCCGGTCATCCAGAGCCTCCGATCACGGAGTATGGCGCGGGTCTGTTCGCCTACCGGCAAACTCTCGACATCTCCGCCATCAAGCGAGACCTCGGCTGGCACCCCGCGATATCCTTCAATGAAGGCCTGCGCCGGACGTTCGTGTGATGAAGACGCCGCTGCACCCAAATTTTCCAAACAGCGCCTTCGTCCGCGCGCCGGAGCGGCTCGTCCTCAAGGGTGGCCGCTGGCAGGTGATTGACATCCCGGTACGCTATGGCCGCTTCGATCACCCGGTGGCCGGCCGGTGCCTGATCGACACGGGCTATTCCATGCGGGTGACGCGGGGACGCCGGTCATTGCCCCTGACGCTCTATGCCGGCATCCTGCGGCCAAGGCTGACGCCACAGGCTTTGCCGACTGCCCATCCGCAGATCGACACAATCCTGCTGACCCATCTGCATGCAGATCATGTCAGTGCCTTGCTTGACTACCCGGCGGCCAGGATCATCGCGGACGCAAGCGCTGCACGCCATTTTCTGGACGGAGGATGGTTTGCCCGCACGCACAAGGGCATGTTCCGGGAATTGCTCCCGGCCGGCTTCCTCGATCGCATCACAGGCTTTGACGCGTTCGGCCTTGTGGATGCGCCGCTTGGCATGGGCCCTGCGCGCGACATTTTTGGCGACGGGACCGTCCTCGCCGTGGCGCTCCCTGGACACATGCGCGGGCATACCGGATTCCTTTTTCCGCACGAGGACCGGGTCACGCTCTATGCGGGCGATGCCGACTGGCTGCACGCAGCGATCCTTGACGAACGCTCGCCCGGGGCGCCTGCGAAATGGATTCTCGATGACCAGGAAGCGGCGAAGACAACCTCCGCCCGGCTGCGCGCCTTCCATGCTGCAGGCGGACGAATCATTCTCTGTCACGATCCGGAGTCTCTGCCGTGACCACTCGCGCCGGAGCCGCCATCCACACATTGGCCGCATTTGCACAGGCGCGCTGGCTGATGCGCCGCCTGCAGACGCGAGAACAATTGCTGGCCTACCAATCCCGGAAACTCTCGACGTTTCTCTCGCGCATTGCACCGCGCGTCGCCGTTTACCGAGACCTGCCGGGAAGGCGCCTGGAGGACTATCCTGTCACGGACAAGGCCCGGCTGATGGCAGATTTCGCGGCCTACAATACTCTGTCACTGGATGCCGTCGCGGCCTGGTCCGCGTTCGCGACGGGTGAGCCGCCGCAAACGGACTTTGCCGTCGGGGCGAGCACCGGCACATCCGGCAATCGTGGCCTCTATGTGGTCGCCGATCGCGAACGTTTCACATGGCTCGGCGTGATCCTGTCCCGCGCCGTACCGGATGTCCTGTCCGCCCGTCATCGCGTCGCGATCGTCCTGCCTGCCACCAGCCGCCTGTATGACGCCGCAAATGAAAGCAGCCGGATGACGCTCCGCTTCTTTCCTCTAACGGAGGGAATAGAAGCGCAACGGGCGCCGCTCGAAGCATTCAATCCCAGCATTCTCGTCGCGCCTCCGAAAGTACTCCGTATGCTGGCGGAGAAGGAGGCAGCGATCCGGCCGCAGCGCGTATTCTCTGCCGCTGAAGTTCTGGACGCGGCAGATCGTGCGATCATTGAGACATATTTCGGCGTGATCCTGCGCGAAATCTACATGGCCACCGAAGGACTGTTTGGGGTGTCGTGCGAGTACGGCACACTGCACCTGATTGAAGACCATGTCGCTTTCGAGTGGGAGCCCGCCGAAGGATCGAACGGCCTTGTTGTACCGCTCGTCACCGATTTCACGCGCCGCACCCAGATCATGATCCGTTACCGGATGAATGATCTTCTGGAAATGGCCGGCGACCCATGCGCTTGCGGATCGCCTCACCAGGCCGTGCGCGCCGTGCATGGCCGCGCCGATGACGTGTTCCGGCTGCGCAGTCCTGCTGGCGATACGATATCGATCACGCCCGACGTGATGCGCAATGCGGTACTCGGGGCATCCCGCCGGATCGATGACTTCCGGATCGTCCAGACCGGAGGCAACAGCGTTGAATTCGAACTCCCCGGTCACTGTGCCTCCGAGGTCAGCGCGGTGCATCGAGCACTTTCGAACCTGTTCGCACAGGCGGGGGCGGAGGTGCAGGTCAGCGGTACCGTGCATGATCTTACCGCGTCGGGCGAAAGGAAACTGCGCCGCGTCCGCCGGGAATGGACGGAAGGCAAATCATGAAGGTATCGATCCAGACACTTGGCGGTCTCGGCGACGTGATGCCTTTCCTTTCCGTCGCGGGTGAACTCGCAACGTCCGGGGCGGATGTGTCGATCCTCGCGCCGCGCGATTTCGAACCACTGATTGTGGGCCGGGGCGTTACCGCCGCGTCGCCACCGGGCTTCAGCCTTTCGGAATGGATGGCGGAAGCGGGCCGCAGGGGCACGCTGGACGGGCCATACCCGTTCTTCCGCGACTGGTCCGGCATGATCCAGCCGCATGTCGATGACGTGATGGAGCGTTGCCTTGAGGCGGCGGCGGATGCAGACATCGTGCTCGCCAACACGGTCTGCGCTCCGGCGCGACTCGCTGCCGCCTATCACGACAAGCCCTTCGTCCTGAACGCGCACCAGCCGGTGATCAGTCCGACGGCGGACATTCCGTGCGCCATGGTGTGGAAGCCGTGGATGGGGCGCGCATTCACCCGGCAGACCTATGCCGCGGTGTCGCTGGCGTACCGCTTCATGGACGCCGCGCTGTCCGGCCACCGCAAACGGCTCGGCCTCTCCGGCTACCCCGCCTTGGGCGATAATCGCGAGCACCTTGGCCGCCCGTTCTGGAAACTGACATCTGTGAATCCAGCGCTCCTGCCATTCCCACCGTCAGACTGGACACCAGCCGACGTGCTCACCCCGTATCCGTCCCTTGCGCCGTCCGAAACGGACCTGCCGGAAGACTTGCAGGCCTTTCTGAAGTCCGGTCCGCCGCCCATTTATATCGGATACGGATCGATGGAACTCGATGGCAAGCCGCCCCCGGCCAATGCCATTGTCGAAGCGCTCGCCGCCACCGGGCAACGCGCCATCCTGTCTGCGGGGCTCGGCGCTTATCTGGACTCCGCCTCAGAAGACATCTTCCTCACCGGTAATGTCCCTCACGACCGGCTTTTCCCCCACTGCGCGGCCGTCCTGCACCATGGCGGCGCAGGCACGCTGGACACCGCGCTGCGCGCCGGCATGCCGCAGATCATCGCACCGCATTATCTTGACCAGTTCTGGCATGTACACCGGCTGCAACAACTCGGAGTCGCGCCGCCACCGCTGCGGCCACATCATTTCACGGCGGCGGGGTTTGCGGATGCGATCCGGTTCGTCCTGTCCGATACGGTTCGGAGTGCGGCGGTACGTCTTCGGGACTCTGTGCGCGGCACTGATGGCGCGAGCGACATCGCGCGCCGCGTCATTGCCGAAGCGCGCGCATGGCGCTGAGACGCCAGACGCCTGCTGCGACCACGAAAGCGG
>JBGSKI010000124.1:0-2159 GCA_041741315.1 Hyphomonas sp.
GGGCAGGCTGGGCGACAAGGGCGCGCAGGTCGCGGCCAAGACGCTGACGCTGGCGGCGGTGGAACTGTATACGAACGAAGAGCTGCGCACGGCGGCACGCGCCGAGTTCGATGCGGCGCGCGGGGCCGATTACCAGTACCAGTCGCTTCTCGGCGACCGCGACCCACCGCTCGATTACCGGAAGTAGGGAAAAGCGGCTCGGTAACGTCTAGTCTGTTTCGGGCCCGGGCTCGTGACTGACCATGCCTTCATTTTCGGCGCGATCAATCGGCCGTTCGTCGCGTGCCACGGCGGCGGCGAATTCGGCCGGGTCGACCTCGACCCCGCGGGCATGGCGCGCCGGTTTTCCGGAATGGGGTATCATTGTCGTGCGAACGGTCTGGTAGGCGCCTTCATCGCCATTCTCTACGGGCGCCTCTTCGGTCCGGATCGAGTAGTCGCCAGCGTGCCATTGCTTGTCGAATCCGGGGAGGGAGAACGGGCTGCGAAACGTGACGAGACGCTCTGAAAACCGGCTGGACATTGTTGTTCCTTTCCAATTGGAGATGAGCCATTTCAGGCGACGGGCGGCGGTGCGACCGGGCCGGGAACGCCCCGGCCGGTCGCGGAGCCGGACTATTTCTTGTCGCCCGGCTTGCCAGGTGCTGACGACGGCGCGGTGGATTCGGGGGACGCCTGCTGCTGTGGCGATGCCGGTGCTGGCGGCGTATTCGGCGCACCTGGAATCTTCGGCTTGTCCTGATGCTTGTCGTTCTTTTGGTCAGACATGGTTTGCACTTTCATTGTTGCGGACAAAATAGTCCGCCCAGTGCAAGTGGGGACGAATCGCGAATTTGCAGCGACTGTTGCCGAATGGTAATGACGAAATTGCGCCTGGATCTTTCCGCGCGAGGGGCAAATCATCAGTACAAGTCGCTTCTCGGCGACCGCGACCCGCCACCCTGAAGGCAAGTGACAATTCCGGCGAATGCCGATAGCTTTCGCCGTCGATGATCTACCGATGGAGACACGTCATGAGCCGCGTGGCACTTCTCGCATTCGCTGCCGTCGTATCGGCCCTTGTGGTCTGGTTTTCTGTCCCCGCGCCAGCCGCCGCCATTTCCTCCTGCTCCGGACGCGATTGCTGCCTGTCCGGTTCGACCGGTGCCGGCAAACAATGCGTCCGGAAGCGCCAACAGGATGTTCCGGCGCCGCTACGCGACCGGTTCCGCCTGATCAGCGTGGCCGACAAGCACGGCTTTCTCAAGTTCGGACTGGCCAGCGCGGATGGCAAGAAGATGATCCTGAAGCCACAATGCCACGGCCAGATATTCTTTCCCGAGAACGCATATATCCAGTGCATGCATGCATGTCGACGGCGGATTGAAGCTTCTGACCCTCGAAGGGAAGGAGGTGAAATTCGTCCGCCACCCCGGAACACTGGAGGCCCATGTCCGGTATGTGCTGAACGGTACGTACAATGACTATGCCGTGCCGGCCGGCCGGGGATTTGTCATCAAGTCAGACTGGCAGAACGAAGTCACCTATACCTATGTCGACCCGTCGACAGGCCGGATGGTGGATCACAAGGCGCTTACCTTCCTTGCGACGCGCACGCACGAGTCGGCGGAGGAAGCGCTCAGCGCAGGTCGCAGCCTGCCTGCTGCACAGGTGGCGGCAGTGGCGGCCGGGCTAGACATCAATTTCGATCAGGGTATCGGCAAGCGCGCGATGTATGTGCCACTGGACGATACCGGAGCGAAGATGGACCTGCCGGATGACCTGCTTGGCATCGTGTATTATGGCCCAGGGCAGCCATCGCCGGGGTTTGCGCGCGTCCGCCAGGCCGGCGGGCTGCTCACGATTGAACCCGGGGCGGGCGATCCGCACGCGGTCCTTGCTGCAGATGGATTGCAGGCCTACCTGAATCTCGTCCGGCTCGATCCGCAAAACCGGACCCTGCCGCAAAGGCTGGATCATTTGCCGGACTGGATCGGTCAGCCCTTTCTCGCCGCCAAAACGCTGGGCAACCGCTATGTCGTCCTTGATCCGGAGAACCCGCAGCACATCCTGCTGGCTGATGCGCAACCGGATGCACAGGCGGCGGTGAATGCCTGGTGGACCATCGCGGGCGCCCAGGCACTGGCGGAACGCGAACAGGTCATCGCCGGGATCGAGGC
>JBGSKI010000125.1:0-30904 GCA_041741315.1 Hyphomonas sp.
GCCGCCCATGCCTTGCGCGAGTTCCCGCGCGATCACGAGGCCGAGGCCGGTCCCGGTCTTGCGGGTCGAGCCGGCGAACGGCTTGAACAGGTTGTCCTGCGCGCCGGGCGGCAGGCCGGGACCGGTATCGGTGAAGTCCACGCCGCCTGCGGAAAGGAACACGGTGATGCGCTTTGGCAGCGAGGCGGAGGAGATCATGGCCTCGGCGGCGTTGCGGATGAGATTGTTGGCAAGGCGGTGGAGGTGGTCGGGATCGGCCTCGACCTTGCGGGGCGGAGGCAGCTGGTTGACGAACTCGATCTCGGGCCAGACGGCGAGGGCTTCGGCGGCGGCCTCGTCGATGGCGGCCTTCAGGTTGACCGGTTCGAGATGCGCCGGGTGGGGACGCGCCTTGCCATAGTCGAGGGTCTCCGAGGCCAGGTTGATCGCCCGGGTGAGCGCGCGTTCGAGCCGGGGAGCGGCCTTCTGGACGCGCGGGTCGGCGGACCTGGCGAGCGTGTCGGAAACGAGCTGCGCCGCAGCGAGCGAATTGCGCAGGTCATGATTGATCTTGGCGACGGCGGTGCCGAGTTCGGCAAGGTGGGACCGCTGGCGGAACGCGTCGGCGACGGCCTCTTCCATGCTGGCCAGGGCGTTCTGGGCGCGGCCGATCTCGTCGCGCCGGTTGGTCGGCTTGAGGCGGCGGGTCCATGCGCCGGGGTCCATGCCGAATTGTTCGACACTGGTTGTGACGCGGGTCATCGCACGCACGACAAGGACATGCAGAAGCACGTAGATGATGGTTGCCGCGATCAGGGCGATCAGGAGCGACAAGGCGGCGATCCGCCGTGCATAGGCGAGCAGCGCGGCCTTCATCGGAGCCTGTGGCAGGACGACTTCGATGATCCGTCCGGGCGCGGACCCGTCGGCGGTGATCACCAGGATGCGGTCCTTCGGGGCGAAGAACGCGCCGGCGACATCCGACACGCGGGTCATCATGCTGGTGTTCATCAGGTCGAGCGCGTGCATCGATCCTTCGACCGGCATGTCGGAATCGAGCAGCTGGTAGCGCATGTCGTCTTCCATCTCGGCCACCGAGAGGACTTCGGCATTTTCCAGCAACTGGGCCGCGAGTTCCTCGGACACCGACCGGGACGGGGCGGCGTCGAGGGCGAGGGCGGCAATCCGGCTCGCCTGCACGCGTTCGTTCAGCCAGGCATTCCGGAAGCCGGACGCGCTGGGCACGAAGATCAGGGCCTCGACGAACAGGATCGAGGCGAGGGTCAGGCCGAACAGGCGGAACGACAGGCCATGGTACCAGCGCGCGGATGCGGGCCGGCCGGCAGGGTCAGTCAGGGGCGCGCGTGCATCAACGGTCACGCGAGGTGAAGTAGCTTAGGGGATGCGCTGGAGCAAGCCGACGAGGCGTTTGGCGTTGGTGCTGAAGACCAGCGGCGTGAAATGGGCCGAGGCGGCGCGCTTCACGACTTCCGCCCGCGTCGGGTAGGGCGAGATGAAATTGGTGAGTGCGGTGAGCTTCAGGCCGTTCGACATGGCGAGCGAGACGATCTGCAGGATGTCGCCGGCGCCTTCGCCGACGATCGATGCCCCGACAAGCTTGCCCTTGTGCAATACGAGTTTTGCTTCGCCGAGCGTCTTGCCTTCGGCAATCGCCCGGTCGTTCTCGTGGAAGGGGAAGCTGGTCGTGGTGATACCGAAGCCGAAGATTTCCCGTGCTTCCACTTCGGTGAGGGCGAGCTGGGCGACTTCGGGGCTGGTATAGGTGACGGACGGGACGGGCAGGCTGGACGCGACGGTGCCCTGCTTGAACAGGGCGCGGCGGGTGAAGACGGACGCATGCCAGCCGGCGATATGGGTGAACTGTTCCTTGCCTGCGGAATCGCCGAGCGCCCAGACGCGGGGATTCGAGCGGGAACGGAGATTATCGCCGACGACGAGGCCCTTGCGGTCGAACGCGACGCCGCCCTTCTCCAGGTCCAGCCCGTCGAGCACGGCCCTGCGGCCGACCGCGACCAGGAGGTGGCTGCCTTCGAAGACCGGATTGTCGCCGCCAGCGTCGGTGTGGACGCGGATGCGTGGGCCTTCCATCGAGACGCGGGTCGCCTTGTGGCCTTCGAGAATGTTGACGCCTTCGGCGCGCAGGGCATCGAGTGCCACCTTGGCATGGGCGGCGTCCGAACGGGCGAGGGCGCGGCCCATTTCGATCACGGTCGTCTTGGCACCGAGCCGGGTGAAGGCCTGCGCCATTTCGAGGCCGATCGGTCCGCCGCCGAGGATCACGAGGTGCTCCGGGAAGCCCGGCATCGAGAAGATCGTCTCGTTGGTGAGATAGGGCACATCGGCCAGTCCCTCGATGGGAGGGATGAAGGCGGTGGACCCGGTCGCAACGATGATGCGGCGGGCCCGTGTCCGGGTCGTGCCGGAAACGATGGTCTTGCGGTCGGCGAAGCGGGCGGCTTCGCGGATGACGGTGACGCCGAGGCCTTCGAACCGTTCCTGGCTGTCGACCGGGGCGATGGTTTCGATGGTCTGGGCGACATGCGCCTTGACGGCGGCCCAGTCGACCACGGGCGCGCTGGACGTGACGCCGTATTTCGGGGCTTCGCGGATACTGGCGGCGGCCTTGGCAGCGCTGAGCAGGGCCTTGGACGGGACGCAGCCATAGTTCAGGCAGTCGCCGCCCATCTCGTGTTTCTCGTAGAGCACCACGTTCAGGCCGAGCATCGCCGCGCCGGCGGCGGCAGACAGGCCGCCGGAGCCGGCACCGATGATCGCGAGGTCGGCTTTCAGGTCACGGACCGGAGCATTCATGCAAGGGGACTTTCGATCTTGGCGGCCTTGCGGCCGAACAGTTTCTTCCATGCAATTGGAAGCAGGGAAACAGCGCCGAGCGCAATGGCTGCCGGGATGAGATTGGCAGCGACACTGGCGAGGTCGGGTTCCTTGCCGGCGGCGAAGGTCGCGCCGAGACCGGCCCCGATCCAGGTATAGGCGATGACGCCGGGAATGATGCCGAGCGCCGTCGTGAGGAAGAAGTCGCGGTATTTCGCGCCGAGCAGGGCCGGGGCGATGTTCGAGACCGGGAAGGGGACCAGCGGCAGGAAGCGCATGGCGAACATGTAGGACAGGGCATTCTCGCGGAAGCCCGCCTCCATCTTCTTGAGAAAGGGTCCGGCGCGTTCGTGCAGCGCAGAGCCGAGCGAGGTCTTCGCCGCGAAGAACAGGAGGCTCGCCCCGAGGGTTGCGCCGACGACGGTCGCCGCCGATCCGCCGATGAGACCGAACAGGAAGCCGCCGGAAATGGTGATCCAGAGCGCGCCGGGCATCATGAACAGGGTGGCGAGGGCATAGACGGCAATATAGGCAACGACGGCCAGCAGGAGATGCGCGGAAACAAAGTCTTGCAGGGTGGCCTGGTTGTCCTGCAGCTTCTCAAGCGAGAGATAGTCGAACAGGCCGAACTGCCAGGCGGCCAGAAGGCCGGCGGCGATCATGTAGACCGGCCAGAGGCGCTGCCACAGGGGCGAGGCTGGCTTGGGGAGCGTGCCGGTCATCGTGCGGTAGCCTTTGCGGTGTCGTTGAGGGACCAGTCATAGTCCGATTTGCGGATCTTCGGGTTGGCCCGGATCTGCGCGGCAAGCTCCGGGGAGGCATATGTCAGGAAATGCCGGATCGCGGCCTCCTTCGAGCCACCGAAATCCTTCTGGAACCAGTCATAGATGCCCGAGACGACGAGGCCTTTCGGGGTCACGGTCACGCCGCGCGGGCTGTTGACATAGTCCCGGGCAGCAGCGTCGAGGTCCTTGTCCAGTGTGGCGGCCTCCCATGCTTTCGGCTGCAGGTTCGGGCAGGAATAGGAGGCGCAATTGATCGAATAGTGGACGCGGGGATCATCGAAGCGGGGCCGAAGGATCTTGTGCTCGATATCGTCGAGGGAGACTTCCGGGCCGCCCGCCATGACCATGATCTTCTTCCAGGGTCCGGTGAGCGAGCCCTCCCTGATCGATTTCAGCGGGTAGTGCTGGATGATGTAACGGACGGTGACGGCATTGTAGAGATTGGCCCAGGCGGCAAATTCTGCCTTGCCGGAGCCGGACAGGTCCATGCTGGCGAAACCGGCAATGTAGGTGTCGAGGGCGCCCCGGTCTGCCTTGCTGGCTTTCAGGGCTGCATAATCGAAGCGGTTCACGCCATCGGCACCCGGCACGACATATTTGCCGAGCAGGTTGGTCCAGGCGGCGTGCCGGGTTTTGGCCATGGCGGCGTCCTCAGGAGCAATGGCTGCAGATTGGTCTGCTTGGGGGGCGGCTGCAAGCGGCAGGGCGATGAGCGCCAGGGCAGCAGCAAGGATCTTCAGCATGGGGGCCTCTCGCGGGTGGTTCGGTGCCGGGATAACGCACCGGCGCGCAGAATGCTGCTCACGCCTGCGGCGGGCCGCATCACTCCGCCGTGATGCGGTTTGCCCGCTGAGAATCCCTGCCTGCGCCGCTTGACCCAAACCGGGCCTTCCTGTATCGGCCCCCTTTCCAAGATTTCCAGCTTTCAGAGCACGCCCATGAAACGCACATTCCAGCCGAGCAACCTCCGCCGCAGCCGCACGCACGGCTTCCGCCTGCGCATGTCGACGAAGAATGGCCGCAAGGTTCTGGCGCGCCGCCGCGCGAAGGGCCGCAAGACGCTCTCCGCTTAGGAGACGCTTGTCCGCGCCCTCCTGCGGGAGACGGCCGTGACCACAGGTTCCGAGATTACTCCGATTGAGGTCGTACGCCTGCGCGTGCGGCCTCAATTCCTTTATGTCCGCAATGGCCACACCGAAAAGCGCAAGTCCCTGCTGGTGCAGGTCCGGAAACGGGCCGGGGAGGCGGCTGGAACGCATGCTGGCGTTGGTTTCACCGCCACCAAGAAGATCGGAAACGCGGTGATCCGCAACCGGGCCAAGCGGCGCCTGCGCGAGGCCGCACGGCTGTTGCTGCCGCGATTGGCCCGGCCGGGATGGGATTATGTCTTCGTGGCGCGGCAGGAAACCGCGGACATTGGCTGGGAACGCTTGCTTGACGATATGGAAAGCGCGCTGATAAGCCTCCCCGCGATTGAAGCCGCCCGCCCCTAGGGCGCCTTTGCAACAGTTTCCGGGGCAATCCAGATGGAAAAAGAAGACCAGCGCAATTTCCTGCTCGCGATGGTGGTGATGATTGCGTTCGTGCTGGGCTACCAGAAGCTCGTCATGGATCCGAAGCAGAAGGCCTGGGAGGCGCATCAGGCGGCGATCACGGCTGACCAACAGGCCGCCACTGCGCCGGGCGCCCCTGTAGCACCGGCTGCCGTGGTCCTGAAGCCGGTGGCCGAAGCCCTCGCTGACGATTCCCGCGTGAGCTTTGCAGGCCCGTCGGTTGACGGGTCGATCCGGCTCGCCGGCTCGCGGCTCGACGATCTCAGCCTGCGCAAGCATTTCCTGACCGTCGAGAAGAAAGAGGAAGTCCGCCTGTTCCGGCCGGAAGCCTCGGAGTTCGGTTACTTTGCAACTTACTACTGGGCCGACGGACAAACGCTGGTCGCCGGGCGGAATTCGCCCTGGACGCTGGTCAGCGGTGACACGCTGACACCTGACAGCCCGATGACATTGCGGTTCGAGGGCGAGGGCGTCCGCATCGACCGGACGATCATGCTCGATGACAATTACATGTTCACCTTCACCGACACGGTGACCAATACCGGAACGGCCACCCGCAAGCTGAGCCCGATTGGTTCAGTCGAACGGCATGGCGACTGGAAACAGTTCCTCGAAGCGACAGACCCGAGTTCGGCAAAGGTCGGCTCGGCGCATATGGGCCTCATGGGCGTGACCGAGGGCAAGCTTCGCCTGAAGAAATACAAGCCGCTGGCCGAACTGAAGAAGATCGACGGAGAAACCGCCGATGGGACATTCCCGACGGACCAGGGCGGCTGGTGGGGCCTGTCCGACAAGTACTGGCTCGGCGCGCTGGTGCCGGAGCAGGACAAGCCCTTCGCCGGCATGGTCGACAAGCGCAAGTTGGCAAGCGGCGATGGCCTTGAACTTCGCACCCTTGGCAATGCGGTCGAACTTGCGCCCGGCGCCAGCGCGACGGTCGAGAACCGCATCTTTGCCGGGGCCAAGCGCTTCCAGGTGCTGAAGGCATACGAGAAGGATCTCGGCATCCCGCAAATGGTGAATGCCATCGACTGGGGCCTCTTCTACTTCCTGACCAAGCCGTTCTTCTACGTGATCGAATGGCTGGCCGGCGTGATCGGTTCATTCGGCTGGGCGATCCTGGCGTTCACGGTCATCGTCAAGCTGCCGCTCGTGCCTCTGTTCAACCAGAGCTACAAGTCGATGGCCAAGATGAAGAAGCTGACCGAGCCGATGGCGGAGATTCGCGAGCGCTTCGCCGCCGATCCGCAGCGCCAGCAGCAGGAAATCATGAAGCTATACAAGCAGGAGGGTGCCAACCCGATTGGCGGCTGCCTGCCGATTTTCGTGACGATTCCGATCTTCTACGCGCTCTTCAAGGTCCTGTTCGTGACGCTGGAAATGCGCCACACGCCCTTCCTGTTCCTGAAGGACCTGTCGGCGCCCGATCCGACCGCGATTGGTAATTTGTTCGGCCTGCTGCCCTGGTCGGTCGAGCCGGTGAAGGACGTGCCGATCATTGGTGGCCTCCTGTTCGCGGTCGTCGGCCTTGGCATTCTGCCGCTGCTCTATGGTGCGACGATGGCGGCGCTACAGACGCTCTCTCCGCCGCCGCCGGACCCGACGCAGCGCCGGATGATCCAGGCGATGCCGCTGGTCTTCATGTTCCTGTTCGGAACGTTCTCCGCCGGCCTCGTCATGTATTATGTCTGGTCGAACACGCTGTCGTTTGCGCAGCAATACTTCATCATGCGGCGCAATGGCGTAGAAACCGAGATCGGCAAGTTCGTGAAGGGCCTGCTGACCGGCAAGCCGAAGGAATCCAGTTGATCCGATGACGGACGAGACCGTTCCTGGCGAAGAGGCGCTCGAAGCCGGACGGGTCCTGTTCGCAGGGCCCGTGGACTTCGTCATGGGCGTCGTTGACCTGAAAGGCCTGCCACCGGCGGACCGGGCCGAAGTCTGTTTCGCGGGCCGGTCGAATGTCGGCAAGTCGAGCCTGATCAATGCGCTGACCGGACGGGCCAAGCTCGCGCGCTCGTCCGCCGAGCCGGGCCGGACGCGCGAACTCAACTATTTCGATCTCGGGCCGGGCCGGCTCTATCTCGTTGACTTGCCGGGTTTCGGTTATGCGAAAGTCAGCCGTTCGCAGGCGGAGCAATGGATCCGGCTAACCAAGGCCTACCTGCGCGGGCGGCCATCGCTGCGCCGGGTATTCCTGCTGGTCGATGCCCGCCGGGGACTGATGGACACCGACGAGGAAGTCATGGACATGCTGGATTCCTCGGCTGTGACCTACCAGATCGTGCTGACCAAGGTCGACAAGGTGTCCAAGGGAGAGGTCGATGACCTGACGGCGGAAATCGCCGGCAAGCTGAAGAAGCGCGGGGCGGCGCACCCGGTCGTGCGGACCACCTCGTCCGAAAAGGGCTGGGGCATCCCGGAACTCCGTGCAGAGATATTTGCGCTCAGCTAGTCGTTCGGTTCGAGTTTCACGCGGACCGGTTCGGCGGCCTTGATGTTCAGGTCGCGTTGCGGGAAAGGAATTTCGATCCCGTGGCGCTCGAGCGCCGAATGCAGCGCCCAGTTATAGTCTGCCTGCACCTTGCCGGGGCGCGACACGGCCTTTTCGTTCAGCCAGACGACCAGTTCGAAATCCAGGCTGGAATCTCCAAAGCCGACCAGCCAGACCTGCGGCCGGCGGGCCCCGCCATCATCATAGGTCCATTCCACCTCGCTCGCAGCCTCGAGCCCGGCCTTGCGGACGAGCTCCTTGTCGGTGCCATAGGCCACGCCGAATTTGACGTGCGTCCGGCGCCTTGCCTCCTTGAGCGTCCAGTTGATCACCTGTGCCTTGATGAATTCCTCGTTGGGGATGAGGATGTCGACATTGTCATTGGTGGTCAGCAGGGTGGAGCGGATGTTGATTTCGCGGATCTCGCCGGTGACGCCGGACTGAAGCTCGATGAAGTCGCCGACCTTCACCGATTTTTCCATCAGGATGATGACGCCGGAGATCAGGTTGGAGAAGATCGCCTGGCTGCCGAAACCGATGCCGACGCCGAGCGCACCGGAGAAGATGGTGAGGCCTGTCAACGGCACGCCGGCCACGTTCAGCGCAATGATCACCGCCGTGATCATCATGGCGATCTTGGCGACCTGGCCCAGCAGGCCGGCAAGCGAGGGCGTCAGGTTGCGTGAATTGCGCAGGCTTGCCTGCGCCGCGTCGCCAGCGATGCGTCCGCCCCAGAGGGCAATGCACGCAAATACGGAACTGGTCAGGATGCTGAGCAGGGTGAATCGGGTGCCGCCGACCTGTACGGAGGTTGCGTCGAGGCTTTCGGTGACCGGATCGAGCAGGCGCAGGATGTAGAGGGCGGCAATTGTCCAGGCGAGGAAGGCCAGCGCCGTCGACCAGAAACCCTCCTTCATGTTGGACGTGATCACCCGCACGATGATCCAGGCATTCAGCAGGCTCGCGGCGATCCGAAGGACCTCGTTCGGCAAGGCGAGCGCATTGAAGACCACCGTGGTGATCCACAGCAGGATGACCATGAAGACCGGCCAGACAACCCGCGCGAGCGACTTGTAGAGCCGGAACAGCATGTCCGGCGCAGGTCGGGCCGTCGCGAGCTTTTTCAGACGGCCGATCGGAAACCGGGACAGCAGGAAAGCGAGCGAGGCGGCGGCGACCACCGCGAGCGCCTGCCACATTGCTGCCGGCGAGAAGAGCGCGTGGCTGATGCTGTTGAACCAGGCCACGAAGGCCGCGCGGATCGAATCGAACGAGGCAAGCGAGAAGGTTTCCCCGGCGGGCGTTTCCTGGATGAGTGCCATGTTCATTACCTGACTGACCATCCTCCAAGCCGGTCCGGGACGTTCCTCCCGAGGCGGTGCGCAGATGGGACCCCGGCAATCCTAAGCCAAGCCGCCGCTGAATGCCAACGCCTACTGGCTGTCTGTCCGGCCCGGGTGGTAGCGGCGCTCGGCGGATGCGGCGATCTCTGCCCAGTCGAGGTGGGCGCGCCGCCAGTGTTCTCCGGCAAACAGTTCCGCCTGGTCGTCATAGTGCGGGGAGGTCCCGTCGAGGGTTGCCGAGCCATAGGGGTGGATGACACGCGCGGACTGGTTCCCGGCGGCGTCCCACTCGACCAGCGCGATCCAGGTGTCGCCGGCATTCATGTGCAGTTCGCCATCGTCGCGGATCGCGCCAGGGTAGACGGCGCGGAGCGTGTCGGGGCCGCCGCTGATCGGCCAGGTCCGGTCACCTCGGGCAAGCTTGTTCACCTCGCCCCATTCCGGATCGATCCGGCCATGATGCTCCATCAGCCAGCTGACAGCTTCGCGAAAGGCCTGTTCTGGTTCCGGTGCGGGCACATGGGTGAAGCGCTGGGTAATCTCGCGCATCACTGTCAGGCCGCCGAGGGCCGCGGTGCGGCTGTGCGTGTCCATGTCATAGTCCCAGGTGGCGAGCAGGCCGGCGGCAGCCTGCAGGTCCGGCTCTGCGCTCCAGTCATGGGCGAGGACGGCCTTGACGACGCTGTCGGCTTCCGAGCCTTGCGCATATTTCGTATCGAACTTGATGGCGAGCAGCGCAGCTTCGTCGATCGCCGTGACGCCATCGGTCTGTTCGATCACGCGCAGGGAGCGGTTTGTCTGGTTGGTCTGCAGGCCCATGCTCTGGGGGAAGTCGTCTGGCATCAGATTGTCGGGCCCGTCGGTGGCGGAATAGGGCGTATTATTGTCGTTGAACACGAAGCCGGAGACAGGATTGATCAGTTTCGGAACATCGGACCACGGACGGTAGCCCTGCCAGACAAGGTCCGACCGGTCGCCCGGCATGTCATGCGACCAGTCCCATGCGTCATCGCGGGCGGGATACTGGCCATTGTGGATGAATCCCACATCGCCAGACTTGCTGGCGAAGACATAATTGATGGAAGGAAGGGCGTTGATCGACATGGCTGACAGGAAGCCCTTCGTGCCGGTTGCCTTGTTGAGGCGGTAATACTGTTCGAGCTGGCGGATTTCTCCCATGCCGGCATAGCGCAGGGCATAGGTTCCGGTCGGGCCTTCGATGACCGGTCCGTGGACGGAACGCAGGACCGGGCGCTTCACCTTGAGGGCAAACGGTCCCCACAGCTTGACGTGCAATGTGGCGGTGGATGTCTCGAAATCCCGCCATTCGCCGTCCAGCCCGTACTGGCCGGCATTATCCGGGTTGCGGGTCAGTACGTAGACGTCGGACAGGTCTTGTGCGCTGACCGTGTTCGCCCAGCCGATATCCTTGTTGAACCCGTGCAGGATGACCGGTGTTCCGGGAAAAATGCCGCCGGTAATGTCGAGGCCTTCGTCGGAGGCGATGTGCGCCTCGTACCAGGCGACCGGGCCGGTCATTGGCTGGTGTGAATTGATAATCAGGCGGGTGACGCCGTCGCCCGCGCGTTGGGGTGAAACCGCAAAGGCATTCGATCCGCGTTCGGACAAGGTGCGGGGTGCCATGAGGAAAGCCTTGCGCTCTCCCTGCGGATCGAGCGCGATGGCCTGGGTATGGTCCTCGCCAAAGAGGTCGGTCAGTGTGCTGTCGAGGCCATAGAAGAATGGCGTCTTGAAGATGAAGCCGGCGACCACGTCCTGCGCGGTGAAGGGGGCAAGTCCTGCCCAGGTCGTGGACGGATGTTCGGAGGCGTAAAGGTTCAGGCCGGCGGCATAGGCCTCGGCGATGGCCTTCACGTCCTTCGGAACGTCCGTTTCATAGCGCTGGCCGATGGTGTCCCAGACGCCGAGCAGGGCCACCATGTAATCGACGGGCGCCGCGCCCTTGCCCCGGTACCGGGCGAGGTTGCCGCGCGTGGCGGCAACGACTTCCTGAATGGTCTCGTAATCGTCCTCGGCATGTGCATAGGCGAGGCCGAAGGAGGCGTCGCGGTCGCGCACGCCTTTAATGTGGGGGACGCCGAATTCATCGCGGATGATTTCTGCGTCATAGGCCGAGGCGGCCCGGGCCAGTTCGGCCGGTTTGGGATTGGCGGGCAAGGGGTCCCACAGGAATGCACCGCCCGCAATCAGGCCCACGGCGGTGATCGCCGCCAATGCAATCAGAATCCGCTTCATCATCCGCCCCTTCAGTCGCCGACCGGGAAACAGATTAGTCGCGGAATTCCGGCCTGTCGCCCGTTTCCAGCGAATTCATGCGCATTCCGCATAAGAACGTTCTGAATCGGGTGGCTTATTGCCGGGGCGCGCCGAACTCATTTGCCGACCACCCCACTATCCCCGAAAGGATATCCAAGATGGCCCGCTTCACCAACAAAACTGTTCTCGTCACCGGCGGCACGTCCGGCATCGGCCTCGCCACTGTCGAGCGCCTGTCGTCGGAAGGCGCCCGCCTGATCGTGACCGGATCGAATGCCAGCCGGCTCGATGACGTGGCGAAACGCTTCCCCGGCACCCTGACCATCGTCGCCGACAATGCGGACCCGGCATCCGCCGACGCCATCTCCGACGCGGTCAGTGCCGCCGGCCTCAAGCTGGACGGCCTGTTCCTGAATGCCGGATGGGGCACATTCGCACCGGTCGAGCAGGTCACCGCCGAATTCTTCGATTCCCACTATGACGTGAATGTCCGCGCGCCGCTGCTGCAGGCAAAATCGCTGTCGCCGCTGCTCAAGGAGGGTGCTTACGTGGTGTTCACAACGTCCGTGGCGCAGAACATGGGCATGCCCGGTGGCGCTGTCTATTCGTCCACCAAAGGTGCCTTGCGCACGATCGTCCGGGTTCTTGCCCGCGAATGGGCTCCGCGCGGCATCCGCGTCAATGCGGTCAGCCCGGGCCCGATCGGCACCGACTTTTTCAACCGGTCGGGCCTTCCGGCCGAAGCGGTCGAGGCCTTCGGGAACCAGATTCGGGGCGAAGTCCCGCTTGGCCGCTTTGGCGAGCCGAAAGAGGTCGCTGCCGTTGCCGCGTTCCTCCTTTCCGATGACGCAAGCTTCGTGACGGGCTCGGAATACGCCGTCGATGGTGGCATCGGCGAAGTCTAGGTCCGGCCCCATTGCGGCGGAATACAGCGGCGGCCTTGGGGCTGCCGCTTTTTTCGTGCCTTTTCCCTCCGGTCAAAGCGCCCTATGAGGCAATCCGCACACAGGATGCGGCCGGGAGACAGACGACAGGATGAGCACGACCACCACCGATGCACAGGTCACGGCCCGCACCCTGTCGGAGGCGCTGCCCTATATCCAGCGCTATGCCGGCCAGACCATCGTCGTGAAATATGGCGGCCATGCCATGGTCGATGCCGCGCTGTCGGCCGGCTTTGCCCGCGACGTGGTCCTGCTGAAGGCGCTCGGCATCCATCCGGTGATCGTGCATGGCGGCGGGCCGCAGATCGGCAGCCTGCTGGAAAAGCTGGGCATCCAGTCGGAGTTCAAGGGCGGCCTGAGGGTAACCGACGAAGCGACCATGGAAGTGGTCGAGATGGTCTTGTCCGGCCCGATCAACAAATCGATTGTCCGGGCGATCAACCAGGCCGGCGGCAAGGCCGTTGGCCTGTCGGGGTCGGACGGCAATTTCATCCGGGCCCAGAAGGCGACGAAGACTTCCAAGGACCCGGACAGCAATATCGAGAAGGTTCTGGACCTCGGTTTCGTTGGCGAACCGAGCTCGATCGATACGAGCGTGCTGAAAGCCCTTCTGAGTGCGGACGCTGCACTGATCCCGGTTGTCGCGCCGGTCGGTGTTGGCGATGACGGCGCCCGGTACAACATCAATGCCGACACCGCAGCCGGGGCGCTTGCCGCCGCGCTCGGGGCGAGCCGCCTCCTGCTGCTGACCGACGTTGCCGGGGTGCTCGACAAGAACAAGCAATTGATGCGCGAAATCAAGGTCCAGGACATTCCGGGCCTGATCGACGACGGCACAGCTGCTGGCGGCATGATACCGAAGCTTGAAACTGCGGCGCATTCCGTAAATCATGGTGTCGGGGCGGCTGTGATACTTGATGGGCGTGCGCCGCACGCCTTGCTCATGGAGCTGTTTACCGAACATGGCGCTGGTACGCTCATTCGCTAGGCTGGCCGGTCTGGCCCTTGCCTGCCTCTCATCCAGCCTTCTTGCGCACGCTGAGACTGCGGGCGATGCGCGCGGCTGGACGCTCTGCAACAACACGTCCTATATCATCGAGGCAGCGGTCGCCCGGCCCGACGGCAAGGACCTGACGGTCGAGGGCTGGATCAAGCTGCAGCCGGGAACGTGCAAGGTTGCGATTCCCGGACCGCTAGAGACCAAGTTCCATTTCCTCTATGGCCGGTCGTCGACTGCGCACCGGGGCGGCCCGCGCGAATGGGGCGGCAGAACGGACCTGTGCATCGATCCGACGGGCAGTTTCTCATTCGAGAACCCGCCGGATTGTTCGGCCATGGGACTGGAATCGCGTGGCTTCCGGGCGGTGGAGATCCAGGACAAGGTGTCGTGGACGACCGATTTCACGGAGATCGAGAATTACGATGCCGGCACTGCCCTGACCGCAGGCCTGCAGCGCCTGCTGGAAGAGGCCGGCGTCACGTCCGGCGCCATTGACGGCAATATCGGATACAAGACGCGCCTGGCGATCGGCGAGTTCCTGAAGACCAATGGCCTGCCGGCGACCACGTCGGACGCCGACCTGATCGACTTCCTGGAACAGGTCGCCAAGGAGCGGGGCCGCAATGTCGGCTTCACGCTGTGCAATCGGACCAAGAACCGGATCTGGAGTGCCATCGCCCGCCGGGGCACGGAGGGCTGGGAAAGCCGGGGCTGGTGGATGCTGGAGGCGGGTGGCTGCGCACGGGCCATCGACCGGCCGCTGCGCGGAACCGAGTATTTCGTCTACGGCGAGATGGAGGACGGCACGAAGGTCCGCACCCTGGCCAAGGCCTCGGATGCGTTCTGCGTCGGCCATTCGAAATTCGCGATTTCCGGGCGCGATGAGTGCGAGGCCTCCGCCTACCGGACAGCCCTGTTCGCCGCGACATCGCCGCCGGTCGAGCGCAAGCTGGTCTTCGAGTTCTGGGACCGGGACTTCGCCAAGGCGAGCGGGAATGACAGGTAACAGTCCGGGCGTCCATCTTGCGCCGTTCGGCCGGTTCGGCCACGTGCGCGACTGGGTGTTCGATCTCGACAACACACTCTATCCGGCCGCGTGCGACCTCTTCGCAGAGATCGACACGCGGATGACGTCGTTCGTATCCGGCCTGTTGTCCCTGCCGCGTGACGAAGCCCGCAAGGTGCAGAAGCAATATTATGCGACCTATGGCACGACCCTGTCCGGCCTGATGCATGTCAACCGCATCGAGCCGGCGGACTTCCTTGCCTATGTCCATGACATCGACCTGTCGCCGCTGCCGGACCTCCCGGACCTCCGTTCTGCCATCGAAAGCCTGCCGGGCCGCAAGTTCGTCTATACCAATGGCTCGCGCCGCCACGCCGAGCGGGTGACCGAAAAGATGGGCCTGTCGCATCTCTTCCATGAGAGTTTCGGGATCGAGGATTCGAACTATACGCCTAAGCCGAAACAAGGCTCGTATGACCGTTTCTGCGAGCTGCACGGGGTCGACCCGAAGCAGGCGATCTTTTTCGAGGACCTTGCCCGCAACCTGCTGCCGGCCAAGGACATGGGCTTTACCACCGTGCTGGTCCATTCCGAGAAAGACTGGAGCCATGAGCCGATCGAGGCGCGCCCTGCGACACTCGAGGATATTTTGAAGGATGACGGGCCGGACCACATCGACTATGTGACCGGCGACCTTGCCGCCTTCCTGGAAGCGGCGCGCAATACGCTCTGACACCAGCCGAGAGACGACACCATGACCGAAGCCCTTGCCCGCGTGATCGATGCTGCCTGGGAGGCGCGCGATACGCTCTCCACCGACACGAAGGGCGAAGTGCGCGATGTCGTCGAGGCCGCCATCGACCTGCTCGACAAGGGCGAGGCACGGGTGGCCGAGAAGGGCGCCGACGGCATATGGGTCGTACACCAGTGGCTGAAGAAAGCGGTGCTTCTGTCCTTCCGTCTGAACGCCAATGGCGTGATCGGCGGGGTGCCGGGCGGCGGCGCCTGGTGGGACAAGGTGCCGTCGAAATTCGAAGGCTGGGGCGAGACGGAGTTCCGCGAGGCCGGCTTCCGCGCCGTGCCGCCGAGCGCCGTGCGCCGGGGGGCCTTCGTGGCGAAGAATGCCGTGCTGATGCCGTCCTATGTGAACATCGGTGCGCATGTCGGCGAGGGCACGATGATCGACACATGGGCGTCCGTTGGCTCCTGTGCACAGGTCGGCGCGAACTGCCACATCTCGGCCGGTACCGGCATTGGCGGCGTGCTCGAGCCACTGCAGGCCAACCCGACCATCATCGAGGACAATTGCTTCATTGGCGCGCGCTCCGAAGTGGTCGAAGGCGTGATCGTCGGCGAGGGTTCGGTTCTGGCCATGGGCGTGTTCATCACCCAGTCGACCAAGATCGTCTATCGCAAGACCGGCGAGATCATCTATGGCCACGTTCCTCCGTATTCGGTCGTCGTCCCCGGAACGCTGCCCGACCCGAACGGCGGCCCGAGCCTTGCCTGCGCGGTGATCGTGAAAACAGTGGATGCGCAGACGCGGTCAAAGACGGGCGTGAATGAGCTGCTGCGGGATTAGTCTTTCCGGCACAAACTTGCTTCCGGCGATGTTTCAGTTCAGTTCGCAAACTTGGCTCACGCCGGCCATGGTGTTGGGGTGTTGGATTTGACGCTCGGCATCCGGTCGCGCTGGGCTCAGATCTTTCCAGCTTTCAGGAATTCCGCCGCATGGTGCGCCGCGCGGGCGGACAGGGCCATGTAGGTCAGCGAAGGGTTCTGGCAGGCCGACGATGTCATTGCGGCGCCGTCGCTGATGAACAGGTTCGGCACGTCGTGGGACTGGTTGAACGCGTTCAGAACCGAGGTCGCCGGATCGCGGCCCATCCGGGCGGTGCCCATCTCGTGCACGGCGGAGCCCGGCGCGTAAGGCTCTTCGCCACGCGCGGTGGCGTTGTCGAAGCCGGCGGCTTCCAGCATCGCCACGGCATCGAGATTGGCCTGCGCCGCGATCTTGCGGTCATTGTCGCCGAGCGTGCAGTCGATGTGGAGCAGGGGGATGCCCCATTTGTCGCTCTGATTGGGGTGCAGCGTGACGCGATTGTCTTCGCGCGGCAGCATTTCGCCGAAGCCGGACAGCCAAACGCTCCACCCGCCGGGCACGCGCATGCTCGCCTTGTAGTCCGCGCCGATGCCGGCAGACCAGGACCGGTTCCAGCCGCCGCGCTGGGCACCGCCCTGGAAGCCGAATCCGCGCACGAAGTCCGCGGGTTCGGTCACGTTGCGATAGCGCGGGATGTAGAATCCGTTGGGCCGGCGGCCATAGTAATATTCATCCGTATGCCCGCTGATACTGCCGCTCGCACCCATGCCTGAGACATGGTCCATCAGATTGCGGCCGACCTGACCGGATGCATTCGCGAATCCGTTCGGCGAACGTGCCGAGGTGGAATTCAGCAGGATCTGCGCCGTGCCGAGCGCCGAGGCACAGAGGAAGACGATACGCGCCGAATAGGTGCGGGCTTCCTTGGTGTTGGCGTCGATGATGCGCACGCCCGCCGCCTTGCCGGTCGCGGCGTCTTCTATCACGGAATGCACGATGGCGTCGGTGACAATGGTCAGGTTGCCGGTGCGCCGGGCCGCCGGCAGCGTCGCTGAAAGGCTGGAGAAGTAGGCACCGAACGAGCAGCCGCGACTGCAATAGTTCCGGTACTGGCACGGGGCGCGGCCGAGCGCGGTCTGTTCTGCGGTCGGTTCGGTCAGGTGCGCGCATCGGCCGATGGTCATCTTCCGTGTCGGGAAGGCCGATTCCAGCCGCGCCTTCATCTCCTTTTCGACCGTGTTCATGTCCATGGCAGGCTGGAACACGCCATCCGGCAACTGCTCAAGCCCTTCGGCCTGGCCGGATATCCCGGCAAAGCGTTCGACATGATCGTACCAGGGCGCAAGGTCGCCATAACGGATCGGCCAGTCGACGCCGTGGCCATCCTTCTTGTTGGCGCCGAAATCGATGTCGCTGAGCCTGTAGGACTGGCGCGCCCACATCAGCGACCGGCCGCCGAGATGGTAGCCGCGCGTCCAGCGGAAAGGGCGCCCTTCCGGGGTTGCATACGGATGGTCTGCGGCCTTCAGACGGAAATGTTTCGTTGCCTGAGTAACGTAGCCGCCATACTCGATCAGCTCGTCTTCCGGCACGCGGTTGAGCAGGGGCAGGTCCCAGGGCGCTTCGAAGTCGGTATAGTCCTCGCCATGTTCGACATGCCGCCCGCGCTCGATCACCAGCGTCTTCAGGCCGCGTTCGGTGAGTTCCTTGGCAACCCAGCCCCCGCTCATGCCGGAGCCGACCACGACGGCGTCGAAATCAGCCATGATTCACGTCGCTCCGCTTATTCATACCAGGCCCGGCCGATCTCTGCGAAGGGGACGCTGGCCCGCCACGCGCCGGGCACCAGTTCAAAACGAAGCTCCTCCGTTGCTCCGATCTCGGAGGAATAATAGGCGTCGACCAGTATGGACTTGAAGCCCTGCCAGGCATCGCCGTCCTTGTGGATGTGCTCCGCGTCGAAGCGTTGCAATGTCTCGAACTGGTCCTCGGAAGAAAGGGACAGGAATCCCGTGGGTCCTGCCGCATCGATGGCATCGATGAGCGCGTTCCAGGCGGCGCGTGTTTCAGCCGAGGCCCAGTCGCGCATCATCTCGTCCAGCTTGGCCGGAACGCCGACCGCGACGGCGCCCGGCGTGTCGGTGTCCGGAATGACGAGGTCTGCTATCCGTGTGACGATGGCCAGGCGTTGCGGGGAAAAGGAGAGGCCCGCTGTATCACCAGGGCTTGTGGCGGGTGCCGGCGCGCAGGCCGAGACGCTGAAGCCGGCAGCCGACAGGATGGCGATGCCCAGGCCGCCGCCCAGCAGCTGGCGGCGATCCATGTCCGCAAGGTACGGCCGGTCCGGCATGCGCTGTCCTCCCTTGCGCCTTTGCCTGATCGTATGGGCGCGCGGGCATTTGTCCAGCAGGGATGATAGCGCTCCCGCAGACGTCTAGTTGAAGACGACAACCTGCCGGGCGACCGTGCCCTTGTTGGCTTTCAGGTTTTGCATCGCGCCGGTGATGCCGTCGAGACCGATGCGGTCGGAGATCAGGTCATCGAGGTGCAGTTTGCCCTGCCTGTAGAGATCTACAAAGCGCGGGAAGTCTATCCGGAACCTGTTGGAGCCCATGACGGCACCCTGCAGGCGCTTCTCGGTGACCAGCAACTCGATGCCGGGAATCTCGATGTTCACGCCCGGCGAGATCATGCCGATCACGGTGGCGACGCCGCGCGGGCGGAGCATGTGGTAGGCTTGCTCGGCGGTCTGCTTGAGGCCCACGCATTCGAAAGAATAGTGGACGCCGCCCTTGGTCAGCTCCTTGACCGTGCCGATCGCATCGACCTTGGACGGGTTGACCACATCGGTCGCGCCGAAGCGCACCGCGAGTTGCAGTTTCTCGTCCGACAGGTCGACCGCGATGATACGGCTTGCCCCGGCAATCGCCGCGCCGTTGATCGCCGCCAATCCGACGCCACCGCAGCCGAGCACTGCGACCGTCGAGCCGGGTTCGACCTTGGCCGCATGGAAGACCGATCCGACGCCGGTGATCACGCCGCAGCCGATCAGGCAGGCGCGGTCCATCGGCATGTCCTTGTCGATGGCGCAGAGGGCATTCTCGTGGACGAGAATCTGCTCGGCAAAAGACGAGAGGTTCAGGAACTGGCCGATCTTTTCCTTGCCGATGGCGAGGCGGGGCGCTTCGTCGGGCTTGCGCCGGAACTGTTCGCCATTGACCGTGTGGCAGATCGACATGTGGCCGGTGACGCAATATTCGCAGACACCGCAGAAGGGCGAGAGGATCGAGATGACATGGTCGCCCGGCTTCACCGCCGACACCATGGAGCCGACCTGTTCGACCACGCCAGCGCTTTCGTGCCCGAGGATGACCGGCACCTCGACCGGGAAATTAGCATCCCAGAAGTGCACGTCGGAATGGCAGACGCCGACCGCCTTGAGGCGCACGAGCACTTCGCGCGGGCCGGGCTTGGAGATTGTGACATCCTCGATCGACAGAGGCTTGTTCGCCTCGCGCATCACGGCAGCTTTCATCGTTTCCTCCTGGGTATTGTTTTGCCGGAGCATCGCGCAGGAATGCCCCCCTGACCAGTGGGGCCGTTGGGGAAAGGGTCAGGCCAAGGCCGCGATCGCCGCCCGGGTCGCGCCATCCGCCGGGAACAGGAGTTCGAGGCGCAGGTCCCTTATGGTCACGTCTTCGCTGGTCGCGAAATGGGCGATAGTCGACAGGAAGCTGAGCTGTCCGCCCGGCGCGTTGAGGATCAGTGGCAGGACAGGGCGGCGCGCCGATGACATTGCCGGCCGGTGCCGGGCCATGGCGCTATCGAGGGCATCCAGCAGTGTCCGGAAAATCGGATCATTGCCCGCCTCAAGCGCCTCCAACTGGATTCGGGCCGACATTTCGGAGAGGACTTCGGGATAATTGGCAATCAGGCGGGGCGCGTCCGGATTGTCCGTCAGCATGCGGACCAGGTTCATTTCCCCGGCATCGCCCTGCAGGGGTCCGAGCAGAGCAAGTGCGGTGGCGTTGGCGTCGCGCATCGTCCAGTGCCGGTCGCACAGGATGGCCGGATTGGGCGAATGGCGGGTAATCATCTCGTCGAGGATCTGCCGGAACGGTCCGAGCGCATCGGAGCCGAGTTCCGAGGCAGGGAAGGCCGGCGCAAATCCTGCCGCCTGAAGCAATCCATTGCGCGCACCGAGGGGCAGGAGCAGGCCCTCGGCAAGCTGCAGGACCATTTCGCGGCTCGGCTGGGCGCGACCGGTTTCCAGGAAGGACACGTGACGGGCGGACACCTCGCAGGCGAGCGCCAGATCGAGCTGGCTCATCCGCCGGCCGGTGCGGTAGCGGCGGAGGGCCTCGGCGAATGGCGTTGTCTCTTGCGGGGTGTCCTTCAGGTTCATGCCGGATCGTCGCAGCGCTTGGTGCGCGAGTCCATGACCTCGGAGGTAATTGCGGCGCTTACGTTGCCGGTCCAGTCTGGGCCAATTGAAGCATAACGGAGACAGCGATGACTGGCATTTGGAAGACATGGATGACCCTTTGGGCGTTCGGCGTGGTGCTGTTTGGCGCCGTGCTTGCGGGCGCGGCCATCCCGCAGACCGAAGGGCTCGCCCGCACGCTGATCGTCAGCTTTGGCCAGTTGAACGACGGCAGCGCTTTCGACTTGCGCGAAATGCGCTTCGCCACGGGCCTGATGGGCGCGGTCACATTCGGCTGGGGTCTGACCATCCTGCTCCTGCTGCCTGCCATTCATGCAGCCGGCGCGCCCGCCTGGCGGGCCCTGACTCTGGCCATGGCGGCCTGGTTCGTTGTCGATTCGACGATTTCCGTAGCGACGGGTTTCTGGACCAACGCGGTGTCCAATACGGCGCTGGCGGTGGCGTTCCTGATCCCGGTGCTGGCCTCCGGCGCCCTGCCGCGAGGGGTTCGGTAAACCTGAAGAGCGTGGATCAGGCCGTCGCAATGCCTGCCGGGGTCCGGCCGCGGTCGACCGCGAAGGCGAGCGCTGCAAGTACTGAATAGGCGGCGAGGGCAGAAATGGCAACGCCGCGTATGTCGGTCGGGGCAGGCGCCAAAAGATTGTAGACCTGTAGGGCGATGAGGACCCCGAGCAGGACCCAGGGTGCCGCGAGGCCCCACGTGCTGGTTGCCCGTGTGGCCCGGGCATAGAGCACCGTGCCCAGTACGACAAAGGCCAGTTCGAGGCCCTGGCTTATCAGGACCGAGCTCCAGAGGCTGAAGCCGAGCAGTGTTTCCGATCCTGGAAAGAGTTGCAGGTCCGGCGCGTGAACCAGAAGGTCGGCGAGCCAGTGGCTGAACACGGCCGCAGCGATCACAATTCCCCCTCGCCCGCCAGCCGGTCGGTTCAGCAGGAGGGCATACACAGCACCGGCCAGAACGGAGATCAGGGACGCCCCGGCAAGCGAGTGGGTCCAGGGCATGTAATAGAGGTCAAGGTCGCTGGCGGCGAGGAAGCCCGGCACCACGCGAGCCTTCTCGACGCCTGACAGGATAAAACCTGCCCAACCATAATCCAGCAATTGAACCGCCACCACCAGGTGCCAGAGTTTCACCTGCGGCCCGGCCGGCTTGAGCGCCAGCGCGGGGCCGTAATGACCGATGAACATGCTGTCCTCCCGTCCCTTTTGGGAGGGAGGCTACTCCGTTGCCGGCCCGGCGACCAGTCCGCTCGCGCGACCCATGACCTGGAAAATCTCGTTCTGTTCCATCACGCCGGAGACAAGTTCTGCCCCGGGGCCGGTCGCGAAGATGGCGACATCCTCGCCGCCATGTGCCTCGGAATACATTGGCACCAGCGACGGCTGGATGAAGTTCTTGTCGGTCGTGTCCACATTGGACAGGTCTTCCCGGGTGCAGTCGACCTTGCCGTCGACGGCGCGGCAGGCGGATGAACCGCCCGCATAGCTGAGCGTCGTGTAGGGCTTGCCATCGAGCCCCTTGGCGCCGGTCCCGTCGAGACCGGCATCGAACTTGCCGAGGATCGGATTGCCGCGCGAGGGATAGCCCGAAATCGTCAGTGTATGAGAATGGTCGGCCGTCACGATGATCAGCGTGTCTTCCCCGTTGGTCATTTCCAGCGCGGCGGCAATGGCCTGGTCGAACTGGTCGGTTTCCTCGAGTGCGCGGGCGGCATTGGCGCCATGATGGCCATGATCGATGCGGCCGCCTTCGACCATCAGGACATAGCCGTCCGGGTCCTGCGACAGGCGGGTGATGGCGGCGCGGGTCAAGTCCTTCAGGGCGGGTTCCTTGCCGGTGTCGTCGGCGCGGTCGAGTTCGAACTCCATATGGCTCAGTTCGAACAGGCCGAGGATCTTGTCATTGCTGGCAAAATTCCCGGCGTCGAAACCGGCCTGGTCGTAGATGAACTTGTGTTCGGGCTTGGCGGTCCATTCGGCGATCAGGTCGCGGCCGTCGGTGCGGCTGCCCTTCTTGTCGGCGTCCTCGACGTCGGGCGTGTCGGCCTTTTCGAATGCGGTGCGGCCACCGCCGAGCGCGATTTCAAAGCCGTCGCCTTCCGGCCATTCGATGAACTGCCGGGCGATGTCCGTGCACGAACCGGCGTCACCACCCTCCATGTTGCTGTCTGCTTCCCAGTCGCGGTCAGGCGTTTCGGCGTAGGCCGATGCCGGTGTCGCGTGCGTGATGCGGGTTGTGGTGACGATGCCGGTCGCGAGGCCGGCCCGCTCGGCAAGGTCGAAGATCGAGTCGGTGCGGTTGCCCTCGACGCTGGCGCAATTGCCGTAACTTGTGCCGGAGGTGACGCCGAGCAGGCGGGAATTGGTCTTTGCTCCGGTGGTCATGGCCGTGGCGGTGGCGGCGGAGTCGGCGACCTGGAAGTCATTGCTGTAGGTTTTGGACAGTGCGGACCAAGGAAGCGTTTCCATGGTCAGCTTGTAGGATTCGCCGTCGACGCCGTGCTTCTGGCCGGCATAGATTCGCGCGGCGGTGATCGTCGAGACGCCCATGCCGTCGCCGATGAAGAGGATGACGTTCTTGGCCGGCTTGACGCCGCGCTGGGCAATCTTCGCGTCGATGGCCTGGCTGGCGGCGATGTAATAGGCGTCGCCCGACTGTTCCGGTACGGCGGCCGTGCGGGCCGGTTCAGCCGGGGCGGTGCCGGTTGGGCTGGGCGAACAGCCGGCCATCAGGATCAGGGCGGGAAGGGCAGCGGCGAGTTTGCGCATCGGTTTGGCTCCTGTTTGTCTGCCGGGCGTTCTAGGTTGGTTGTGTGACGGTTTTGACGGTCAGTCGACCGCCGCTTGTGGCTTGTTGCCGCGCTGAGCCAGCCAGACGGCGGCCAGGATCATGCCACCGCCGGTCGCCTGGAGGACTGAGAGCGGTTCGTCGAACAGCTTCCACGAGATCGCCGCCGCGACCACAGGCTGGACGAGGACGAGCAAGCCTGCGAGCGCCGCAGGCGTGCGCCCGATGCCGGTCACGATCAGGCCTTGCCCGGCGATCTGGACCAGCAGGGCGAGCAGCAGAGGCGCGCGGAAGCCCTCGGCCGTTGCGGGCAGGAAATGCTCGCCAGAAAAGGTCACGATCAATCCGGCGAGGACGATTTCGGTGACGGTGAGCCAGAAGATGGTCTCGAGGCCGCCGAGGGTGCGGCGTGCCAGTTTGGAGAACAGGAGGTAGCCGGACACCATGACGGCCGCCATAAGTGCGAGGCCGTCGCCGCGCAGGTCGCCCTTGCCGCCGGCATCGCCGCCAAGCGTCAGGGCCGCTGCACCCGCCAGGGCGATCGCCACCGCGGCAAACCAGACCATATGCGGGCGTTCCCGCAGGACATACCAGGCCACAAGGCCGAGCAGGACGTTGCCGATATTCACGAGGAATGTGGCATTCGATACCGTGGTCAGGGTCAGGCTCCAATGCCACAGCGCCATGTCCCCGGTGAACAGGGCGCCCGCCACAATGACATACAGGTTCGGCCGGACGGGCAGGCGCCGCTGCACCAGCAGGATCAGGCCAAACAGGACCGGCAGGGCGAATGTGTAACGCCAGAAGGCAATCGCCTGCGGCCCGAGATCGTTCAGGCCAAGGCGCAGGCCGATCGGGGCAAAACCGATACAGGTGCCTCCAGCCAGGACCATGAGAGGGCCTGTCCAGTCCCGTACCAGGGATGGCGGGGCGGTAGCTTCAGTCATGCAAAACCAATCATCCGGCGGACGTGTTCCGGCGTCTTGCCCTCATCCCGCCATGCGCGCAATCCCTTGTCCCCGGCGCGTTTGGAGAGTTTCGTGCCGTCCGGACCCAGCAGGAGCGGATGAAACCGGTACACCGGCTGCGACCAGCCCATCAGGGCCTGGAGCAGCACGTGCACGCTGGTCATCTCGCGGATGTCTTCGCCCCGTATGACATGTGTGACGCCCTGCAGGGCGTCATCGTGGCAACAGGCGAGGTGATAGCTGGCCGGCGTGTCCTTGCGGGCGAGCACGACATCTCCGAAGGGGGAGGGGTCTGCCGCCACCCTGCGCGCCGAACCGCCGGTTTCTTCGACATAGGATAATTGGTTAAAGGCCGGGCCAAGCGCATCGCGGGCCGCCGCCAGTGACAGCCGCCAGGCAAACGGGTGACCCCGTTCGAGCCGCCGGGCCTCTTCTTCGTCGCGGAGCGGTGTTCCGGAAAAGCCGCCTTCATCGGGGTTGACCCCGGCAGGCAGGGAGGCAGCAATCTCCCGCCGGGTCCGGAAGCACCGGTAGAGCAGGCCGCGCTGGCGGAGCGTGTCCAATACGGCCGAATAGGCCCCGAAATGCTCTGATTGGAGACGGATAGGCCCGTCCCATTCCAGCCCAAGCCAGGTGAGGTCCTCCGGAATGGCAGCAACATAGTCCGGCCGGCACCTTGTCTGGTCGATGTCTTCGATCCTGAGAAGGACGCGTCCGCCGGCGTTCCGGGCCGTCGTCCAGACATGGAACGCCGACACGGCGTGGCCCAGGTGAAGGTATCCGGTCGGCGATGGCGCAAAGCGGGTCACGAATTCCGGCATTGTGCTTGCTTGTTGCCCCATGGTCGGTCCCGGAAGGGAGGTTTATGCTCACAGATGCAGTCCGGCGGCGTCAACAGCGTTTACCTGTTGCGCAGGGCGGTTTACGACCGTATCCGCTAGGCTATCGAGAGGTCCTTCGGCATGTCGGCGACTGACTGGGTCAAGGCGACCGAACAATGGTTCGGTTCCCATTCGTCGGAAATGACGTGGCTGGCCGCCTTTGGCGGACTGGCGGCCTTGGCTTTGGTGCTCGCTTCCGTCTTCATCGTTTTCCGCTTCCTCGGCCGCGTCGTGCGGGCCGCGAAGGATTCCGCGGTCACCCGGTCCCTGCGGACCAGCAAGGCACCGGGATACCGGATCCTGATGTCCATGCCGACCGGCAAGGCGCCGCGCGCGACATCCAGATGGCTCCGCAAGGCGATGCATGAGAACCTCGCCTCCTACAATTTCGGCGCACCTTTCACGATTGCCGAGATGAGTGCGCTGAAGGGCGAACTGGCCCCGAAATCCATTGCGCGGGCCCGCCGGCGGATGGCCGCTTCGGATGCAGACATGTTGATCTGGGTGGCGCGGCGCGGCGGCAGCGACACAGGCCTTGTGATCAACGGGCTGACGCGTGGCGGCGGCCTGTCACCAGCGGACGCCGTCATGTTCGAGATCAAGCTGCCTGCCCGGAAAGCAGCGCTCGGAGGTGCAATGGAGCAGGTTGCCGCCTACCTCCTCGCCAAGCAGTTGCAGCCTGCGCTGGCTAACCCGCAGTCTTTCCGCCCTGAAAAGATGAAACTGCTGGCGACGGCCATTTCCGCAATGCTGGATCACCAGGGCCAGATGGCACCCGCCATCCGTGCCGGGCTGGAAGCGGACTTCTGCGCCTCATCGGTCCACGTAGCCGAACAATCCGGCGACCTCGAAGGCCTCGATCGGGTGATCTCGCTCCGGCGCGAGCACCTGACAGAACATGCCGCCAATGCCGATCCCGCCCGGGCCCTTCAGGCCCGGATGGACATCGGCCGCGCCCTGCTCGCTCGGGCCGAGCGCAAGTTCGACCCGGCACTTATCCAGGAAGCCATCGGCCACCTGTCGCAGGTCGTGGAAGCCCTGCGCACCGACCCCGCCATCGTGCGGGCCCAGGGCGCGTCCGACGCCATGTTCAAGGCGCAGACCATGCTGGAATCGCGCAAGCGGTTCGCCGTGAACTTCGGCACCTGATCCGCCAGACGGCTCCCGTCAGACGGCGAGGCCGACCGGGCACGACACGCCCGTGCCCCCCAGACCGCAATAACCATTGGGATTCTTGGCCAGGTATTGCTGGTGATAGTCCTCGGCGAAGTAGAGTTCGCTGAGCGCCGCGACGTCCGTCGTGACCTCGCCGCCATGCCCGGCCTCGGCCAGTGCCGACTGGTAGGCGGCGACCATGTCGCGGGCGATCCGGGCCTGATCCGGCGTGGTCGTGTAGAGCGCCGAGCGGTACTGGGTGCCAATATCATTGCCCTGCCGCATGCCTTGCGTCGGGTCGTGGCTCTCAAGGAAGACCTTCACCAATGCTGCGAAGCTGGTGACGGCCGGGTCCCAGATCACGTCGACCACTTCGGTATGGCCGGTATGGCCGGAGCAGACTTCTTCATAGGTCGGGTTCGGCGTGATGCCGCCAGCATAGCCGACACGGGTCAGCCACACGCCGTCCTGTTGCCAGAATTTGCGCTCGGCACCCCAAAAGCAGCCGAGCCCGAAGACGGCGCGCCCGAATCCGGCGGGCACGGGCGCGAGCAGGTCACGCCCGTTGACGAAGTGTTTCGCCGCCGTCGGGATCGGCTGCGCCCGTCCTTTCAGGGCGGTGGCAGCGGTCGGCAATTCAAGGGGTTTGCGGGAGAACAGCATGGCATTGCTCCTGATTTTCGTCCCATATGGGACCGCCGTGCTGCAACGGCAATCACAGTCTTGCGAGGACCGGTGCCTTACGTTACACGCACCGCTTCTGGAATGGGTGAGGTGGCCGAGTGGTCGAAGGCGCACGCCTGGAAAGTGTGTAGACGGGAGACCGTCTCCAGGGTTCGAATCCCTGTCTCACCGCCATTCCGGCTGCCTGTTCCTTCAGCAAATTGCCTATATTCCAGCGCAGTGACCCTGTTGCCGGATGATTCCGGTTGAGCAAATGTTAACGCTTGCGTCTGAGATTGGTAACCAAAACGCGATACAGAAGGAGACCCTTCCGTGCTGACGCTGGCCGCCGCCCTGCTTTCCGGTATCGCCGCAACCGCGCCGCCCGCCGAGGTGCCAGGCCTGCAGGCCTCGCCGACCGTCGAGCGCGTCATCGAGATGGAGTCCGAGGACGGCTCGACCGAGGTCGAATATGTCCCGCTCGATACAGCCTCGCCGGGCGAGGAACTGGTCTATTCCCTGAATTTCCAGAATGGCGGCGATGCGCCGGTCGATGGTGTCGTGCTGATCCTGCCGGTGCCCGAAGAGGTGAGCTTTGTGGAGGATTCCGCCACCACAGAGGAAGCGGCGGTCGATTTCTCTGTCGATGGCGGCAACACGTTCTCTCCATGGGATGCGCTGGCTACGCCGGAAGGGGACACGACCTCGATCCTGGCAACTGCGACCATCACCCACGTCCGCTGGACCCTTCGCGACAAGATCGCGCCCGGACAGGAAGGTACCCTGTCGTTTCGCGCCGTCCTTAAGTAACGCGCGAAACACGGCAGGATTTCGTGCTTACCCGCCTCCGGACATTGACCTTACCGTTGCCGGCGGCGTAACGCCCCTCGGATGACGAAGGTAAAGATCTGCGGCCTGACCGATCCGGACCTTGTGGGCTTCACCGCCCGCGAAGGTGCCGACTGGATCGGGTTCAACTTTGCACCGGGCAGCCCGCGCGCGGTGACGCGTGAGGCCGCCGCCAACCTCCTGATGCAGGTGGGCAAGGCGAGGCCCGTAGCACTGCTGGTCGATGCAGGCGACGATGAGATCGATGCCGTCGCCGCCCTCGGTTTTCCCGTGCTGCAACTGCATGGCGCCGAGACGCCCGAACGGGTCGCCGCCGTCAAGGCGCGCACGGGGCGCGAAATCTGGAAGGTCCTTGGCGTATCCATCGCGGCAGACCTCGCCATCGCCGGTGCCTACACCGCCGCTGACCGGCTGCTGATCGACGCCAAGCCGCCGGAGGGGGCGACACGCGCCGGGGGGCACGGCCAAGTCTTCGACTGGGCAATCCTCGACGGCTGGCGGGCTCCCAAGCCATGGATGCTCGCAGGCGGCCTGACGCCGGAGAATGTCGGGGCTGCAATTGCAGCGACAGGAGCATCCGCGGTCGATGTCGCCTCTGGCGTGGAGCGCATCCGGGGGCTAAAGGACAGGGAGCTGGTGCGGGCCTTTATCCGCGCTGCCAAAGAGGCCTGATCCATGGACGTCAGAAACACCTGGGACCAGTGGCCGGACGCCAATGGGCGCTTCGGAGAGTTTGGCGGACGCTATGTCGCCGAAACCCTTATGCCGTTGATCCTGGAACTGGAGGCCGAATACCGCCGGGCGCAGGCCGATCCTGCCTTCAAGGCCGAGATGGACGACCTCTGGGCCCATTATGTCGGCCGCCCGTCGCCGCTATATTTTGCCGAGCGCCTGACCGAGCACTTCGGCGGCGCCAAAATCTATTTCAAGCGCGACGAGCTGAACCATACCGGCGCGCACAAGAACAACACTTGCCTCGGCCAGGTCCTGCTCGCGCGGCGGATGGGCAAGAAGCGGATCATCGCGGAGACCGGCGCCGGCCAGCACGGCGTCGCGACGGCGACAATCTGCGCGCGTTTCGGCCTCGAATGCGTGGTGTTCATGGGCGAGACGGATGTCGAGCGGCAAAAGCCGAACGTTTTCCGGATGCGCCTGCTGGGCGCCAAGATCATTCCGGTCTCGTCCGGCACGGGCACGCTGAAGGATGCGATGAACGAAGCCCTGAGGGACTGGGTGACGAATGTCGACACGACCTTCTACTGTATCGGCACGGCGGCGGGGCCTCATCCGTACCCGGAGATTGTCCGCGACTTCCAGTCGGTGATCGGCCGCGAGGCGCGCGCGCAGATCCTTGAGCGGGAAGGGCGCCTGCCGGACGCCGTGGTGGCGTGTATCGGCGGCGGCTCGAATGCGATCGGCCTGTTCCACCCGTTCATCGACGACGAGAACGTACGCCTGATCGGCGTCGAGGCGGCAGGCCACGGCATCGAGACCGGCATGCATGCAGCGGCGCTGAATGGCGGCCGGCCGGGCATCCTGCATGGCAACCGGACTTACCTCCTGCAGACCGACGATGGCCAGATCATCGACGCGCACTCGATTTCGGCAGGGCTCGACTATCCGGGCATCGGGCCGGAACATGCCTTCCTGCGCGATGCGGGCCGGGCGGAATATCTGTCGTGCACGGATGATGAGGCGCTGGAGGCGTTCCAGCTGTGCACGCGCCTCGAAGGCATCATCCCGGCGCTAGAACCCGCTCATGCGATTGCCCGCGTCGGCGAAGTGGCGAAGGGTCTGGGCCAGGACGGATTGCTCATTCTCAATCTGTGCGGGCGGGGCGACAAGGACGTGTTCTCGGTCGCCAAGGCACTTGGAATGGATATCTAGGAGAGCGGCATGACGCATGTGACGGGGGGTTGCCATTGCGGCGCGGTGCGGTTCGAGGCCGAGGGAGATTTCTCCTCAGGCCTCGAGTGCAACTGTTCGCATTGCGACAAGAAGGGCTTCGTGCTCGCCTTCCTGCCGCGTCCGGATTTCCAGCTCACCAAGGGCGAAGGCGAGTTTACGACCTATCATTTCAACCGCGGCACCATCGACCATAATTTCTGCAAGACTTGCGGCACGCAGGCCTTCGGCATCGGGATCGGTCCGGACGGCCAACAGATGGCCGCGATCAACCTGCGCTGCGTGGACGGGCTCGACCGGTCGCAGATCACCATTCACCCAATCAATGGCAAGGATTTCTGAGCGTGGCGAAACTCATCCTTGTGCGGATTGCCTGCCCTTCGCGGCGTGTGGCGGAAGAGATCGCCGATGCGGCGCTCGAAGGCCGCATTGCCGCCTGCGCCAATCTTGAAGGGCCGGTCACCTCGTCCTACCGCTGGAAAGGCGTGATCGAACAATCGTTCGAGTTCATCCTCTGGCTCAAGGCGCCGGAGGCGAACTGGGCAAAGATCGAAGCGCTGGTGGACCGGGTGCATCCCTATGACGTGCCGGCGATTGTCGCGATGCCGCTGACGCATGTCAGCGACGCCTACGCCGCCTGGGCGCTCGAAAACACGGACGTTTGAAATGGGCCGCACACGGATTGAAGCGGCCTTTGCCAAGGCGCGCGGCGAAAACCGCGCCGTGCTGGTGACCTACCTGATGGCCGGCGACCCGGACCTCGAGACAAGTTATGCCGCCCTCTGCGCCCTGCGCGACAATGGCGCCGACATCATCGAGTTGGGCGCGCCCTTCACGGACCCGATGGCCGACGGCGCCGCGATCCAGAAAGCAGGCCTGCGCGCGCTGGCCAACAAGACGACGCTGACGGACGTTATCGCGCTGGCGGCGCGGTTCCGGAAGGACGACCAGACGACGCCCCTGATCCTCATGGGATACGCCAATCCGGTCCATTCGCTCGGCTATGACACGTTTGCATCGGCGGCTGCCGAGGCGGGGATCGACGGCACGATCCTGGTCGATCTGCCGCCCGAGGAAGACGGCGAGCTGCGGGCACTTTACGAAAAACTGGATCTTTCGGTGATCCGGCTGGCGACGCCCACCACGGACGAGGCCCGCGCTGCGAAGGTGTCGGATGGGGCATCCGGCTTCATTTATTTCGTTGCCGTGACGGGCGTAACCGGGGCTGGAAGCGCGGATCCTGCAGCGATTGCAGGGAAAGTGGCGATGGTGAGAAAAGTGTCAGGGTTACCGGTTTGTGTCGGGTTCGGTGTAAAAAGTGGTGCACAAGCTGCGGAAATGGCTAAAATCGCAGATGGGGTGGTTGTTGGTTCGGCTTTTGTGGAGAAAGCGGGCGACGCGCAGAAGACTGGCA
>JBGSKI010000126.1:0-2642 GCA_041741315.1 Hyphomonas sp.
CAGCGCGGCGGCATTCTCCGGCGACAGCGGCCACAGCGCCAGCAACAACTTGCTGATCACGATGCCGGACAGCGCCGAGGCCGCATATAGCGAGAAGAACGTCAGGAAGGTCCGCCGCGACGTCCGCCCGCCCCGGCTGCCGGTAATCGCCCGCACAAGGCCGGTCGCGATCAACGCAAACACCAACGGCAGCACGGTCATCTTCAGGGCATTCAGCCACAGCGTGCCGATCACGTCGGTGATCTCGACCAGCGCCTCGACAAGCCCCGGCGCGCTGCCGCGCAGATGCGCCGCCACCGTTCCGCCCATCAGGCCAAGCGCCAGCCCCAGGAGGATCTGCACCGCCTGCGGCACCTTCTTCCTGCGCACGTCGTCCATGCCCTGTCTCACCCGATTTGGCCTCTGGCAGACTTCCGGCGATTTCCACAGAAAGATCAAGGGGCAGGCGAAATGCCCGGCCGGTCAGATCGCCTCGATCGCCGCCGTGCGCGCCGTCGGTCCGCCATCCCCGGTATTCACCACACTGCTTGGCTCGATCAGCATGACATGGCATTCCTCGTCCGCCCCCGGACGATGCTCTGTTCCGCGCGGCACGATGATGAACTCGCCCTCGCGCACAATCTCGACCCGGTCCCGGAACGCCATGCGCAGCTCGCCCTTGATCACCAGGAACATCTCGTCCTCGTTCGCATGCGCGTGCCAGTCGAAATCGCCCTTCAGTTTCACCAGCCGCACATCCGTGCCATTGACCCGCCCGGCCAGCTTCGGCTGCCAGTGGCCTTCGAACGCCGCAAACTTTTCGCTGAGGTTGACCTTCGTCATGGCGCCGTCTGGCAGACCCCTTCGAATGCCGCCTCGACCGATCCGCCCGGCCCCGCAACAGTCATGCTGCCGCCCTGGTTCACGCCGTCCACGCCCACAACGGGCGCGCGGATGATCGTCACGTCATACAATCCGTCCACGGATGTGTAGGCTACTTCCATCCTCGTCTCGTCGCCTGTCTGGGAAACACCGTTCAGGTCGCGCAGTTCGCCGTCGATCTGCATCCGGCCGGAATTCACCGGATAGTCCGGGGTCGCATCATTCAAGTCGACGAACAGGAATTCCTGCACTTCGCTGCCGGCGGTGGCCGCACCGCCCGGTTTCCAGAACCCGCACGTCCGGTCTTCCGCTTCGCTGGCATCCCAGAATGTGCCGACGGCCGGGACCGCCGCGACCGGCGCCGCATCGTCCGCCGCGGGCGTCATGCTGGGAACTTCCGGGGCGTCTGCCGGAGCCTTGGCTTTCGAACAGCCCGCGACGGACAGCAGGCTGCCCGCAAGGACCATCGCAATCACTGTTCGCATCATCCGGCTCTCTCCGCTTCCTGCCCGGCCCACTGCTCGGCCGCGCCGCGGGCGAGATCCCGGACGCGCGCAATATAGGCCTGGCGTTCCGTTGGGCTGATCGCTCCACGGGCATCGATCAAGTTAAATGTATGAGAGGCTTTCAGCGCATAGTCATACGCCGGCAATGGCTTGCCCGCCGCGCGCAGCGCGTTCGACTGGTTCTCGCAATCGGCAAACCAGCGCTTCAGCATCTCGACATCGCTGTGCTCGAAATTGAACGCGCTCTGCTGGCGCTCGTTCTCGAGGAACACGTCGCCATAGGACAGCGGCACCGCCGAGTCCGGATCGTTGAACGGCAGGTCGTACACATTGTCGACCCCGAACACATACATCGCGAGCCGCTCGAGCCCGTAGGTCAGCTCGCCCGAAACGGGCCGCACGTCGAGCCCGCCGACCTGCTGGAAATACGTGTACTGCGACACTTCCATCCCGTCGCACCAGACTTCCCAGCCAAGCCCCCAGGCCCCGACCGTCGGGTTCTCCCAGTCATCTTCCACGAAGCGGATGTCATGCACCGTCGGGTCGATGCCGATCCGGTACAGGCTCTCGAGATACAGGTCCTGCAGGTCCGCCGGGTTCGGCTTCAGGATCACCTGGAACTGGTAATAATGGCCAAGCCGGTTCGGGTTCTCGCCATAGCGGCCATCCTTCGGCCGGCGCGACGGCTGCACATAGGCCGCCCGCCAGTTCTTCGGCCCGAGCGCCCGCAGCACCGTGCCCGGGTGCAGCGTACCGGCGCCGACTTCCATGTCATAAGGCTGCAGGATCGCGCAGCCCTGCGCCGACCAGTAGGCCTGCAGCGTCAGGATGATGTCCTGGAAGGATTTCGGTTTGGCGTGGGCCTTGGGTGCGGGCATGGGTCCGGTCCGGTCTTGGTTCAGACTGCCGGACTACCGCCCGCCGGAAGCGCGCGCAAGCGCCCCGGATGTGTTGGCCTAATGCTTCCTGTGGTCGAGCGTCCCGCCATTCTTGCCGGTGAATGCCGAGTAGATGCCCGGGAAGCCCATCAGGGCCACCCACAGGCCAAAGGCCGCGAAACTCCAGTAAAGTACGCCGAACATTGCGTCCTCCTTTCAGATGCCGCTCCAACCTCCTAAGCGTAAGGTGGGGGCAAAACGGTTCACCACAAGATGCAATCCGGCCTACCAGTCGATTGCGTCGCCCCGCCGCACCGCCTCCAGCGCCGCGCTTGCACATCCGTCCGCCTCATGCGTCACCAGCGGGGCGAGCAGCCGCACCGGCCCGCGTTTCAGG
>JBGSKI010000127.1:0-3202 GCA_041741315.1 Hyphomonas sp.
CGATGCGGCGGCCTGGAAACGCCTCGTCAAGGCCGGCGTCGAGCCCGCCTTCGGCACGCTCGGCCGCAAGGGCGAACGGTTGGACGACCAGTATCTCGCCGACGGCAATGCCTCTGAATACGAAGACCTTGTGGCCGATGGCCTCGTCCTGCTCGCGACCGATGAGCCCTACCGGGTAGCAAGCCTGATCCAGGCGGATGATACTGGCCGGGAGAAATGTGGTCGTTGACGGAAAAACGCGACAAGCGTATGAAGCGCGCGGGCTCTGGGACGCCCGCCGCTCGCAGGGCTTCGGCCCCAAGGTGAAGATCCCCCGGTGCGCAGGCATCGCGATCCACACGGAACACCGGTCCTCCCCGGCAGTCCCGCGGCAAGGCGAGCCCCGCTGAAACGTGACTGCCCGGATGAAGGATGGCGTCGATGCCAATCACCATGAATAATCGCGAGCAGGCGAAGGCCCGCGCGCGCGAACTACGTGCCGAACTGGCTGCCGCAGGCACGCCGGTCTCCCATTCCGAGGCGCTGGAACGTGTCGCCGCCGAACTCGGCTATCGCGACTGGAACACCGCCTCCGCGCGCCTCTCGAACGAACCGGAAATCCCGCTCCAGGTGGGCGACCGGGTTGGCGGCACCTATCTCAAGCAGTCCTTCAACGGACGTGTCCTCGCGGTACGGGAGTTGGCCGGCGGGTCCGCCTTCGAGGTCACCATCGATTTCGACGAACCGGTCGACGTGGTCGAGTTCGACAGCTTCTCGGCCTTCCGCAAGCGCGTGAAGGCGACCGTCTCCCCCGGCGGGATCTCGTTCGCCAAGACCAGCGATGGCGTGCCGCATATGGTGGTCGAGCGGACCAGCACGGGACTGGTCTGATGCCCCATTTTTCTCCGACCCAGGAATCGGGCCGCCGGTTCGTGATGCGTGGCCAGACAGGCCCAATCGTCATGCTGAACCTGATCCGCCTGCGGAACACTGCCGACTATTCTGCGGACCCTCATCTCGCCCCGCCCGTCCCGATCAGCGGGCGGGAGGCGTACCAGCTCTATATCGACCACACACTACCCTTCCTGACGGCAAGCGGTGGCAGTCTGGACCTGGTGGCGGAAGGCGGCGACTGGCTGATCGGCCCGGGCGACGAGCGCTGGGACCTCGCACTTCTGGTGCGCCAGAAGGACCTGAACGCCTTCCTCGCCTTCGATCAGGACGTCGCCTACACGAAAGGAATCGGCCACCGCACGGCCGCCGCCGAGGATACGCGCCTGCTGCCGCTTTCCTGTCTGAATGGACAGGATTGAGCCGGTTGCCTTGCCGGAACAACTCGCCCACACTCGCCGCGCTTTCCTGAGGAGTCCGTCCCGATGCGTCCTGTCCTGATCGCGGCTCTCGCGCTGCTTGCCGCCTGCTCGCCGCGCGCCAAGACGGCAGACACGCCCGCTGAACCGGAGGCAAACGCAAACCAGACGCTGCCGCTACAGGTTGAGTCCAATATCGACCAGTCGCAATACGAAAACGTCGTCGCCTCGATGAACCCGCTGGAGAACGACCTGCGCGGGCTGGAAGTAGCTGTGCGGCTTGAAGACGCGTTCGTGGTCAAGTCGGACGGCGCCGTCCTGCACATCGGCGCAACCGCGCCCGGCGGCGAACAGGTAGTCGACGAGTTGTTCGTGCTGGCCCCCCTGCCGGAGGGAGCCGCCGGTTTCCTCGCGCCTCTGGCCCGCGAGGGCTTCACGGTCCACACATTCAACCTTTCCGATGCCGATCTTGCCCGGATGGCTGCCACGCAGGCCCACCTTCAGGAGGTTCGCGACGCCGCCCCCGGCCAGAACGAACTGACCTTCGAGGCAAGCGCCTATACCTGCGTCGCGGCCGGCAAGGACATCCCGGACGTCTACCGCTTCAACGTGTTCGTACGCTCGGCCCCGACGGTCGATTTTGTCGACATGGGCGGCGAAATCACCTTCCGTCCGGAAGACAGCCCGGCGGCGGCCCAACTGTTCCAACCCTGTGAGAGCTGAAGGCGGCGATCAGGGATACAACCGTCCCGAATTCCAGCCCGCGCCAACACGCGCGAACCGCAACCGGTCGTGCATGCGGAAGGCCTGGTCTTGCCAGAACTCGATTTCGGTGGGCGTCAGACGGAAGCCACCCCAGAAGGCCGGACGCGGAATGTCCGGCCCATCGCCATAGATTTCCGAGACTTCGGCGATCCGCTGTTCGAACACGGCCCGGCCCGGAAGGGGCCGCGACTGGTCTGATGCAATCGCACTGATCCGGCTCTGCGCCGCGCGGGAGGCGAAATATTCGTCCGACTCGGCATCGGAGACCCGCGTGACCGTGCCGCGAATCCGCACCTGCCGGCGCAGGCTCTTCCAGTGGAAGCCGAGCGCAGCGACCGGATTCTGCGTCAATTGCTGCCCCTTGGCACTTTCGAGATTGGTGAAGAACACGAACCCCGCCTCTGAGACCTCTTTCAACAATACGACCCGCACGTCCGGCATCCCGTCACCGTCGACCGTCGCCAGCGACATCGCGTTGGAATCATTCAGTTCCGCCTTGCGGGCCTCGGCCATCCAGTCCTGGAACAGCGCGATCGGGTCTGCCACCGCCGGAATCAGGGGCCGGTCGCCATGGCTGGCATAGTCGGTGGTGCTCGGCGTTGGGGGGATGATCTTGGTATTCATGGCGGGCAGATCCCTTTGCGGGTTTGTTAGGGCCTTGGTTTTCATATAGGACGCTCTCCGATCTAGCCATGGGACCCCGGACCGCATGTCGCACAATACGTTTGGTCACCTATTCCGCGTCACGACCTGGGGCGAGAGCCATGGGCCGGCGCTCGGCTGCGTGGTGGATGGCTGCCCGCCGGGGCTGAGCCTCGATGAGGCATTCATCCAGCAATTCCTCGACCTGCGTCGCCCTGGCACGTCGCGCTTCGTGACCCAGCGCCAGGAACCGGACGCGGTGAAAATCCTCTCCGGGGTGTTCGAGGATGACCGGACCGGCGGACCGGTCACCACCGGAACGCCGATCTCGCTGATGATCGAGAATACCGACCAGCGCTCCAAGGATTATTCCGAAATCCGCGACCGCTACCGGCCGGGCCATGCCGATTACACCTATGACGCCAAATATGGCGTGCGCGATTATCGCGGCGGCGGGCGCTCGAGCGCGCGGGAAACTGCGGCGCGGGTCGCCGCCGGTGCGGTCG
>JBGSKI010000128.1:0-4991 GCA_041741315.1 Hyphomonas sp.
TCTCCCGCACCGGGGCTTCGACGAGGCGGAAACGGGGTGTACGGAGGAAGCCGGGTGCGCCGGCCGGAACGGGCTTGCGCGAAGGCTGGCCGGAGGGGGCGCGTGCGGGTGCGGGCCGGGACGGCAGGGCGCCTTTCTCGACGGCCATGATGTAGAGGAGGCGGCGCATGAGCGGCTCGAGTCGGGCAAGGTCGGCGGCGAGGCGGTTGCAGACATGGCGGGGCAGGAAGGGCTTGCAACCGGTGAGTCCGAGGGCGAGCGCGGCGATCCATTGCGTGACGGCAAAGGCGGCCTGGTCCCACGCGACGAGGACCCTGCTGCGCATCCGGGGGGAGGCCTGATAAACCATGCGAGCAGGATGGGCCCGTGCCGGACCCGGTCGGATTGGCGGGGCCGGACCTGTCGCGCCTGTTGGAAATCAGGTGGGGAAAGAGGGGATTCTGTCCCCCGTTTCCGGCCGCCCGTCAGGCCTTCGAGACCTGGAACTGGCCGACATTGATGCGGGCGTCGGCGAAACCTGCCTCGCAATAGGAGAGGTAGAAGTTCCACAGCTTGCGGAACGTATCGTCGAAGCCCATCTGGCGGATATCGTCCCAGCGCTCGTTGAAGGCTTTCGCCCATTCGTGGCAGGTGCGGGCATAGTCCTGTCCGAAATAGTGCACGCCGTCATGGCGCAGCCCTGCCGCCGAGAACTCTTCCTTCAGGGCCTTTTCGCTCGGCAGCATGCCGCCCGGAAAGATGTGGCGCTGGATGAAGTCGACCCGCTTGCGGTAGCGCGGGAAGAGGTCGTCATCGATGGTGATGATCTGCAGCGCCGCCCTGCCGCCGGATTTCAGGCTGTCGAAAATCCTGGCGAAATAGCTTGGCCAGTAGCTTTCGCCGACGGCCTCGAACATTTCGATCGAGGCGACGCCGTCATAGGTGCCAACATGGTCGCGATAGTCTTCGAGGCGGATCTCGACGCGTTCGGAGAGGCCTTCCCTCTGCATGCGGGCCTGTGCGTAATCGCGCTGCGACGGGGAGATCGTCAGGCAGGTGACGTTCGAGCCGCGATGCTTGGCGGCGTGCTCGGCAAACCCGCCCCAGCCGCAGCCGATTTCGAGCAGGGAACTGGACGGGCCGGCCTGAACGCCGTCGCAGATATGCTTGTACTTGGCGAACTGGCCCTGTTCGAGCGACATGTTGGGGCGGTCGAACACGGCGGAGGAATAGGTCATCGAGGGGTCGAGCCAGGCGGCGTAGAAGTCGTTGCCGAGATCGTAGTGCGCCATGATGTTGCGGCGCGCGCCTTCGCGGGAATTGCGGTTTGAGAACAGGTGGCGCAGCATGTTCATCCAGCGCACCAATGTGCCGCCGACGGCAAGCCGCCCGGCAGCTTCGAAATTGGCGGAGAAGAAGCGCAGGACTTCGGTCAGGTCCGGGGTCGACCATTTGTCGTCCATGTAGGCCTCGGCAAAACCGACATCGCCGCCGGCGAGGGCCTGTTTGATGAAGCTGTAGTCGTGGACTTCGACGACCGCGTCCGGGCCAGGGCGGGGATTGCGGAATTCGAGATTGCGGCCATCGGGCAGGATGAAGCGGAGCGAGCCGAACTGTGTGTTGAGCAGCGCGAAGGCGGCGATGCGGAAGCTGGCGGGCACGCCCTTCAGGGTACGGATCGTGTTCGGGGTGGCGTAGATCGGGTCGGTCATGCGGCGTCCCTCGCAAGGGTGTTGGGTGCGGCCAAGGGCAGCGCCACTGTGGCGTCCGGTCCGGGCGGGGTGGGCTTTGGCCGGTAGCCCGCACCGCGCAGCCAGATCCTTGCCGCCTGCCAGTGGATACCTGCAACTACACCCAGGGTGGAAAAAGGGTTCCGCAGGGCGAGGCGGAGCAGGTTTGCGCTGGTGGCGGGAAGGCGGCGGGCCCTGATGTTGGCCATGTGCTGGCGGGCGCCGTCCTGAAGGCTTTCGACCGTGACGCCAAGCGTTTCACCGGGCGCGCGGAGCGTGAAGCGGTAGGTGCCGGAGACGTCGAAGAAGGGCGATACGTGGAAGGACTTGGCGGATTCGTGCTGCTGGCGGCCGGGGCCAGTGGCGGCGACGTAGCAATGGGTTTCACCGAACGTGTTGTTCACTTCATAAATGATGCCGCGCAGGTCGCCGTCCGGGCCGTAGCCGTACCAGAGCGAGAGCGGCGCGAACTTGAAGAAGAGGTGGCGGGGGAAGGTGACGAGGCGGATCGCGCCGCCGTCGAGATGCACGCCGGCCAGGGCCAGCTTTGCCTCCGCCCACGGACGAAGCGGCAGGGCGGACTCCTTCGGGCCATGGTCTTTCGTGGAAAACGAGAACAGGGCCGGGCGGTTGACGGCGAACAGGGGGCCGGAGGCGTCTGCTTCGGCAAGGCGGTCTATGTCGATATCGATCAGGACGAGATCGTAGGCAAAGCCGCGCTCGAACGGCACATAGCGCACATGCGCCGTCTGCCCCTTCCATAGAGAAAGCGCCGCTTCGGTCATGCGGTAGCCTCTGCTGCGGGAACGCTGAAGGGAGTTTTGCGCGATGGGGCGACAATGTCCACGCCTTTCGCGTCCCAGGGTACGCGTCCGCCGAGCGACAGGGCGGCCGAGAGGCCGGATTTCAGGCCGTCCTCGTGGAAGCCGCGGCCCATCCACGCGCCGGCGAGCCAGAGGCCGTTCTGGCCCTGGATGCGCTTCAGGCCGCGCACGGCGGCCTCGGCAGCGGCGTCGAATTGCGGATGGTCGAATGCGTAGGAATGGAAGGTCAGGCCGCCGCGCGGCGGCGTGTCCGGGTTGAGGGTGATGAAGACGGGACGCTCGTCCGGCAGGCCCTGCAGGCGGTTCATCCAGTAGGACAGGCAGATGTCGCCGCTCGGCTGTTTCATCACGTTCCAGCTTGCCCAGGCGCTGCGCCGGCGCGGCATCAGGGCCGGGTCGCGGTGCAGGTAGATGCGGTTGGGGCGGTAGCGGACGGAGCCGAGGAGGAAGGACTGCTCGGGGTAGCCGCTGGCGGTGAGGGCGGCGGCGGTGTCGGAATGGGTGGCGAGGATGACCTGGTCGTAGATGGCGGTCTGGCCGGCATCGGTGACCACGCTGACCTTGTCGCCGAACGGGAAGATGCGGTCGACGGGTGTCTCGGTCAGGACGCGGGAGCCGAGCGCTTCGGCGGCACGGGTCACGTAGGACTGGCTGCCGCCGGTTACGGTGCGCCAGCAGGGGCGTTCGCGGTGCATCAGGCGGTGATTGTCAAAGAACTGGAAAAAGCTCAGGGCCGGATAGTCGAGGATGCAGTCTTCGCGGGTCGACCAGATGGCCGCGCCCATGGGGAGGATGTAATTGCTGCGGAAGTCGTCGTCGAAGCCGTGGCGGTCGAGCCAGGCGTTGAGGGTCGTTTCGGTGATCCTGCCGGCGGCGAGGTCGGCGCGGGCGAGGTCGTTGAAGCGCAGGATGGTCGTCCAGAAACGATGGAAGCGCGGGCTGACCAGGTTGCGCCTCTGGGAGAACATTCCGCGCACCGTCGATGCCCATTCCCAGCCGTCCGGATCGGAGACGGCAAAGCTCATGTCGGAGGGCTGGGTTGCGACGCCGAGCGCATCGAACAGGCCGATCAGGTTCGGGTAGTTCAGGGAATTGTAGACGATGAAACCGAGGTCGACCGAGGTCCGGTGGCCGTCATAGTCGAAGACGTGCGTGCAGGCGTGGCCGCCGAGGCGGCTGTCCCGTTCGTAGACGGTGACATCGGCGGTGTCCTTCAGCGCCCAGGCGGCGCCCAGACCGGAAATTCCCGACCCGATGATGGCAATGCGTTTCATGCGGAGATGCGTCTTTCCTTGAGGAGATTGTAGGCGTCGAGGGCGCGGGTGCGGCCATCCTGGTGCGATACGATGGGGCGGGGATAGGTCTTGCCGAGGCTCACATTGGCGGCGGCGAGGACGGATTCCGGCGCTGACCAGGGTTCGTGCAGGTACTTGTCCGGCAGGCCGGCGAGTTCCGGGCACCAGCGGCGGACATAGGCGCCGTCCGGATCGAACTTCTGGCCCTGCGAGATCGGGTTGAAGACGCGGAAATAGGGCGCGGCGTCAGCGCCGGACCCGGCGGTCCATTGCCAGCTGGCGGCATTGGCGGCGGGGTCGGCATCGACCAGCGTGTCCCAGAACCATTGCTCGCCTTCGGTCCAGTGGATCAGCAGGTGCTTGGTCAGGAAGGAGGCAACGATCATCCGTACACGGTTGTGCATCCAGCCGGTGTGCCAGAGCTGGCGCATGCCGGCATCGACGATGGGGAAGCCGGTCATGCCCTGCTGCCAGGCTCTCAACGCGCCGGCGTCGCGCCGCCAGGGCATCAGGCCGAAATCCTTGTTGTAGTTCTGACTGGCGAGGTCCGGGTTGTGGAAGAGCAGCACGTAGGAGAATTCGCGCCAGGCGATCTCCGACAGGAAGACGCGCGCGTTGGATTCGCCGGCGCGGCCGGACTCGATGGCGGTCTGCACGGCGCGCCAGACCTGCGCGGGGCCGATCTCGCCGAAGCGGAGGTGGGGCGAGAGGCCGGAGGTGCCTTGTGTCTTGCCGGGCAGGTTGCGATCCTCGCCATAGGTGTTGACCGGGCCGTCGAGGAAGGCGCCGAGACGGCTCAGCGCGCCGGATTCGCCGGGGGACCAGGTGCCGGCGAAGCCGGTGGACCAATCGGGATTGCTTGGGTGGAGGCGAAGCGCGTCGACCTCGAGGCCATCGACGGCGGGGCCTTTCAGGCTTTTCGGGGCGGGCAGGGCTGGGGGGGCAGAATAGCTCGCCTGCAGCGCGCGCCAGAACGGGGTGAAGACCTTGTAGTACCCACCGGAGCCGGTCTTCAGCGTCCAGGGTTCGGCGAGGAGGCGGGCATTGAAGCTTTCGACTTGCAGGCCTTGCGTCCGCAGGCGGTCCTTGAAGGCGGCGTCCTGTTCGCGCCCGGGCTGGTCGTAGCGGCGGTTCCAATAGACCGCCCCGGCGCCGGTTTCGGC
>JBGSKI010000129.1:0-9613 GCA_041741315.1 Hyphomonas sp.
GAAGCCCACGGCCTCGAGGTCCGCACCCCGAAAAGCCTGAAGAAGGCCCCGGAGCAGGAGGCCTTCGCCGCCCTGAACCTCGATGCCGCCGTGGTCGTCGCCTATGGCCTGATCCTGCCGCAGGCGATCCTCGATGCTCCGCGCCTGGGGTGCCTCAACATGCACGCTTCGATCCTGCCACGCTGGCGTGGCGCCGCCCCGATCCAGCGCGCCATCATGGCCGGCGACACCGAGACCGGCATCGATGCCATGCTGATGGATGCCGGCCTCGACACCGGTTCCGTGCTCGCCTCGCTGCGCACGCCGATCGAGATGGACGACACCGCCGGCAGCGTGCACGACCGGCTCGCCACCCTCGCCGCAGAACTCGCCCCCCGCGCCCTCGCCGGATACGCGGCAGGCCAGCTGAAACCCAGCCAACAACCGGCCAAGGGCATCACCTATGCCCACAAGCTGAGTGCCGAAGACCAGCGCGTGGACTGGTCAAAACCAGCCAGGGACGTGGACTGCCAGATCCGTGGCCTGTCGCCGTTTCCCGGTGCCTGGTCCCTCTGGACGCCGCCCGGCGAGGCCGTCCCCGTGCGTCTCAAGCTCCTCGGCAGCCGCCGTTCCGGCCACGAAACCGCCGCCCCGCCGGGCACAATTCTCGACGACAATCTCCTCGTCGCCTGCGGCGATGGCGGCGCTATCCGCTTGACAAGATTGCAGAAACCGGGCGGCAAGCCCCTCGACGCCGCCGTCTTCCTCAACGGCCAGCCCATCCCTGCAGACACGGTGCTCGCATGACCGAAACCTGGATGCGCCTCCTCAAGCCGGACGATATGGACGCCGTCGCCGCGCTCAACCGCGAAGCCTTCGGCGGCAAGGCCGAAGCCGCGATCACCCGCCGCCTCCACGCCGACGGCGACGCCCAGTTCTCGATGGTCGCCCACCGTGACGACGTACTTGTCGGGCATGCCGAATTCTTCCGTATCCTGATCGACGGGCAACCCTCCGCCATCGGCCTTGGCCCGATGTGCACCCGGCCCGGTATGCAGAATCAGGGCATCGGCAGCGGCCTTGTCCGCATGGGCCTCCTCGCGCTCGGGGGGCGCAACGAGACGATCGTCTTCGTGCTTGGCCATCCGGCCTTCTATCCCCGTTTCGGCTTCAGCGCCGAGGCCGCCGCGCCGTTCACCGCGCCTTGGTCCGGCGCGTCCTTCATGGCCTGCCACATCAATCCCGGCGCGCCAGCCAGTGGCACGCTAACCTATCCTGCCGCCTTCACCGCCTGATCCCATGCCGCGCTACAAGCTGCTCATCGAATACAATGGCGGCCCGTTCCAGGGCTGGCAGAAACTGCCCGGCCTGCCGACCGTACAGGGCGTGCTGGAAGAAGCCGCGTCAAAGCTCGACGGCGCGCCGGTCGCCGTTCTGGGGGCGGGCCGCACCGACAGCGGCGTCCACGCAACAGGGCAGGTGGCGCATCTCGACCTGCGGCAGGACCGGCCCGGCAAGGTCGCCGACGCGCTCAACTTCCACCTCCGCCCGCACCCGGTCGCCGTGCTCTCGGCAGAACCGGTGAGCGACGACTTCCATGCCCGTTTCAGCGCTGTCCGCCGCCACTACACCTACACGATCGTCAATCGCCGCGCCGACCTGACGCTGCAGCGCGGCATGGCTTGGCGCGTGCCGTCCAGGCTCAGTGCAAGGAAGATGCACGAAGCGGCGCAAGCTCTGACTGGCGCGCATGACTTCACCACATTCCGCGACCAGGAATGCCAGGCAGCGACCCCGGTGAAGACGCTGGAGGCCATCGATGTCTGCCGCGAAGGTGATTCCATCACCATCACCTGCAGGGCCCAGAGCTTCCTCCACCGGCAGGTTCGCTCGATGGTCGGCAGCCTCGTCGAGGTCGGCCGCGGCCATCGCCCGGTCGACTGGATGGCCGATATCCTCGCTGCCGCCGACCGTACCGCCTGCGGCCCGATTGCCCCGCCGGACGGGTTGTTTCTCACCCGGGTCGATTACAGCTAGACTGGCGTGACGGCAGTCATGACTTGTGGCACGAAGAGTGCCACAAGATGAGAAACCAGTTGATCCGCCGGGGAGGCAGGCTCGCCATGCAGGGAAAATCGAATCGTCAGGCGGCCCGCTGCGCCTTGGCCGCCAGCCTCGCTGGCCTCACCGCCGCCATGATCGCCTCCGGCGCATCGGCGCAAGCGGCCAAGCCGAATTTCGTCGTGATCCTGGTCGATGATGCGGCTCTGATGGATTTCGGCGTCACCGGCGGGGAGGCCCGCACGCCGAACATCGATGCCCTCGCCGCGCGCGGCGCATTGTTCACCCAATACCGCACCTCGCCGCTTTGCTCGCCATCGCGCGCCATGCTGCTGACCGGAATCGACAATCACCGCACTGGCGTTGCCACCATCCCGGAGGTCCTGCCGCCGGAACACGAGGGCAAGCCCGGCTATTCGCTCGCGCTGGAGCCCGGCGTCGAGACGCTGGCCGACCGGCTGAAGCCTGCCGGTTACCGCACGCTGATGTCCGGCAAATGGCACATGGGCAGCCGCAAGGGCGACCTGCCGAATGCGCACGGGTTCGACCGGTCGTTTGCCCTCGATGCGTCGGGTGCCGACAATTGGGAAGACAAGTCATACATGCCGTTCTATACCGAGGCGCCCTGGTACGAGGACGGCGAACCGGCCAGCCTGCCGGAGGATTTCTATTCCTCGCGCTTCATCGTCGACAAGGCGATCTCCTATATCGACGAGACGGCCGCCACCGGCCAGCCCTTCTTCGCCTATGTCGCCTTCCAGGCGATCCATATCCCGGTCCAAGCCCCGCCGGAATTCACCGCCCATTATTCCGGCATCTATGACGATGGTTGGCAGGTCCTGCGCGAGGCGCGGCACCAGCGTGCCATGACGCTCGGTCTGATCCCCGAAGGCGCACCGCTCGCCGCGATGCAGCCGCACATGCGCGACTGGGACAGCCTGCCGGAAGACGACAAACGTCTGTATGCGGCACGTATGGAAGTCGAAGCCGGCATGCTGGAAGCCATGGATGAACAGGTCGGCCGGTTGGTCGATCACCTGAAGGCGACCGGCGACTATGACAACACGGTCTTCTTCATCACCTCCGACAATGGGCCGGAACCCTCGCGTGGCGATGATGATGCGCGCCTGTCCTTCTGGATGCGCCTGCACGGCTACCATACCGGCATCAAGCGGATCGGCGAGAAAGGCAGCTGGGGTTTCATCGGGCCGGAATGGGCAAGCGCGGCGGCCTCGCCGAGCGACCTGTTCAAGTTCTACGCCTCCGAAGGCGGCGTTCGCGTACCGCTGATTGTCGCCGGGCCGGGCATCCAGACCGAATGGCTCGACAGCGCCGCTCTCGTCACCGACATCACGCCGACGGCGCTCGCCATGGCGGGCGTCGATCCGGACGTGCCCAGCGCGGTCGCGCTGACGGGGCGTAACCTGTTGCCCGTGCTCACCGGGGCGGCCACGGAGACCTATGGCGCGGAGGATTCCTACGGCATCGAAGTCTCCGGCAATTCCGCCTTCTACAAGGGCCAGTACAAGATCGTTCGCAATGTCCTGCCGGTCGGCGATGGCCAATGGCGCCTGTTCGATCTCGAGGCCGATCCGGGCGAGACAAAAGATCTCGCCACTGCTCTCCCAGACGTCATGCTTTCGATGCAGGCCGGCTACACGGCGTATACGGAGCAGATGGGCGTGCTCGAGATGCCGCCCGGCTATGACTCTTCGGCCCAGATCGAGACCAATACGCTGAAGCGGCAATGGGAGGTCTATCGCTGGCCCACTTTCGGCGTCGCCGGGGTTATGCTGGTCGGTCTTGCCAGACTGGCACTGTTCCTCCGGCGGATGCGACGGCGGCGCAGATGAACGGACGCCATGTCATCCATGGCCTGAAGCTGTCCTATTTCACGGGCAAGCTGGAGGCCTATTTCCGGGCCATGGGCATTGCCCATGAGTTCGTCGAAATGGACACTAGGGATTTCCGCGCCTGCGCCCGCGCCACCGGCATAGCGCAGATGCCGCAGGTTCAGTGCCCGGACGGTTCCTGGCTGACCGACACGACCGCTATCATCTCCCGGTTCGAAGACGAAGGCGCCGAACCCGTCATCCGCCCGCCAGACCCCGGGGCCGCCTTTGTCAGCCTCCTGCTGGAAGATATGTTCGACGAATGGCTGTGGCGCCCGGCGCTGTATTACCGCTGGGCCTTCCGGGAAGACATGACCCTGATGAGCGCGCAGATCGCCCGCACCCTGTTGCGCGACATGCCGCTGCCGTTCATACTGAAGCGGCATTTCATCCTGTCGCGCCAGCGCCGCGTCTTCCTCAAGCAGGATGGCGTCACCCCGGCAACCGCTCCACTCGTCGAGGCGCTCTACCGCAACACACTTGCCGCGCTGGAGCCGGTCTTCGCCACGCGGCCGTTCCTCATGGGCGGGCGGCCCTGCGAGGCGGATTTCGGCCTGATGGGCCCGTTCTTCCGGCACTTTTCGCACGACCCGACCCCCGCTGCGATCCTGCGCGAGACCGCCCCGCACACGCTTGCCTGGGTCGCCCGGATGTGGGCCCTCGATCCGGCAACCTGCATGGCCCAGCCCAAGGTGACCGACGTGCCGGACGATCTTGCGCCTCTGCTTGCCATGGCCCGTCAGGACTATTTGCCTTACCTCTCTGCCAATGCCGCTGCCTACGCCAATGGGGCGGGGAAGGTGAAATATTCCAGTGGCGGGGCCAGCTGGTCCGTGCCGGTCTCGCCCTACCGGGTGACCTGTCTCAATGCCCTGAAATCCGCCTTCTCCTACTTGCCGGATCAAGCCCAGCGGGCGGTGACGGCGCGGCTCGGCGCGGGCGCGATGATCCTGCTGGAAGCCGGCACACCGATCCGCCCGGCCAAGGCCCGCCGGCCGCGCGACCGGCACCTGACGTAACTTCCCCCTGACGCAAAGTCATCCTGTCCAGTCCCGCCGTTCGGCATTACCCTCGGGCAAAACCTCAGGGAGCAAATGTCATGGCCATCGATTTCACGATTCCGGAAGACGCAAAGGAAGTGCGCGAGCGCGTGCGCCAATGGGTGCAGGACGAGTGCATCCCGGCTGAAAAGCTGCTGCACGACGGCGCGCCCTACAAGCCGACCCTCGCCGCGCTGCGCAAGAAGGCGCGGGAGAAGGGCTTGTGGCTACCGTTCATCCCGGTCGAGCATGGCGGCATGGGCCTCGGGCCCCTCGCCAATGCGCTGGTCCAGATGGAACTCGGGCAGAGCCATCTCGGTGCCCTGTCGATGAACTCGCAGGGCCCGGACGATGCGACCATGCTGACATTGCTTGCCCACGGGACGGACTTCCAGAAAGAGAAATTCCTGAAGCCGCTGCTCAACGGCGAAAAACGCATCTGCTACTCGATGACCGAGAAGGCTGCCGGTGCCGACGCGACCGGCATGAAGACGGCCGCCGTGAAGGACGGCAAGGGCAACTATGTCCTGAACGGCGAGAAATGGTTCTCCTCTGCTGCGACCGCCGCCGACATCGCGGTCGTCATGGCGAAGACCAATCCGGAGGCCCCGCGCCACCAGCAGTATTCCACCTTCATCGTCGAATTGCCGAATCCCGGCTACAACATCCTTCGCGACATCCCGACCATGGCCGTACACGGACCGCTCTATACAGAGATGGGCGGCGGCCATGCCGAGGTGAAGATCGAGAACCTGATCGTGCCGGAAGAGAACCTGCTCGGCGGCGAAGGGCAGGGCTTCGCCATGGGCCAGCACCGGCTCGCCTATGGGCGCCTGCGTCACGGCATGCACAATGTCGCCATGGCCCAGCGCGCGCTCGATCTGGCCACGGAACATGTCACCAAACGCTCGACCTTCGGCAAGGGCCTCGAGGATCGCCAGGGCGTCCAGTTCATGCTCGCCGAATGCGCCAGCCAGCTCTACATCGCGCGCCTGATGCTGATGCACATCGCCTACAAGGCGGAGAACGGAATGGACATCCGCCAGGAGAACGGTATCGCCAAGGTCTTCCTCGCCAACATGGTGCACAAGGTGGTCGACACTGCGATCCAGCTGCACGGCGCGCTTGGCTATTCGCTCGATACGCCGCTCGCCGCCTGGTACACGCACATCCGCTCCCAACGCCTCGTCGACGGGCCGGACGAGGTGCACAAATGGATCACCGGCAAGAACGTGATCCGCGCCTTCAAGAAAGACGGTACGACGGCCGCCGCGGCTGGCGGCGACCTCCTGTGATCAAACTCACCTTCTGCCTGCGCCGCCTGCCGCATCTCAGCCGCGAGGAGTTCCAGCGTTACTGGCGCGAGCGGCATGCGCCATTGGTCGCGCGGCACGCAGCGACGCTCGGCATTCTCCGCTACGTCCAGACCCATATCGGCCACGACGCGCTGAACGCTGCCATGCAGGCCTCGCGCGGCGGACCGGAGGCCTATGACGGCGTGGCGGAACTCTGGTTCGAGAGCGAGGAGGCGATGGCCGCCAATACCGGCGAAGCCGCCGCGAAGGCGGGCGCCGAACTGCTCGAAGACGAAAAGAAATTCATCGACCTTGCCAATTCCCCGCTCTGGTTCGGGGATGAGTTCGAGGTTGTGGGGTAGTGCGGGTCCTGCCCGGCCTCGTGACTATTCCTGTGCAGATGGAACTTTGACCCGCCTCACCGGTTCGAAGCAGGTGACCCTGCCAGTCTTTCCTGCCCGAACCGCCGTCGCAGCCGTCCGCAGGCTATGTGTAATGCTAATCCTTGCTTGCTTTGCGCTACTCGGCCCCGCCGCGCCGGCACAGGCACAGGCACAGGAGCAGCCGGAAGACCCCGTCGCGGCGATCCAGACGTCGCCGCCGACACCACTATCAACGAAAAGGTCGCCGCCGAACGCGCACAAAGCGGCGAAGAAGACCTGCTGAATGAGCAATGCCCGGTGGAATAGGGTTTTGGACGGGGTGATTTTCAGCCCTGATTGCTCCCCAGCGCATCCGCTAGATCCGCCAGAATATCCTGAACATCTTCCAGCCCGACCGACAGCCGCACCAGCCCGTCGCTGATGCCATGCTCGATCCGCTCTTCCCGCGAATAGGTGGAATGCGTCATGCTGGCCGGGTGCTGGATCAGTGTTTCGGCATCGCCGAGGCTGACGGCCCGGGTGATCATCCGGAGGCGGTTCATCATGGCGAGGCCGGCCTCGTAGCCGCCTTTCAGCTCGAAGGCGATCATGCCGCCGAAGCCGGCCATCTGGCGCTTGGCCAACTCATGCTGCGGGTGGCTCTCGAGGCCCGGATAGTAGACCGTCTCGACGCCCGGCTGCGCTTCCAGCCATTCCGCCACCTTCATCCCGCTCTCGCAATGCCGCGCCATGCGCAGCTGCAGGGTCTTCAGGCCGCGCATCACCAGCATGGCATTGAACGGTGCCATGACCGAGCCCGTCATGTCCTTGACGCCGACCATGCGGACGTCCTTGATGGCCTCCGCGCGGCCGAGGATCATCCCCGCCACGAGATCGCCATGGCCGCCGAGATACTTGGTGGCCGAGTGGACGACGAAGTCTGCGCCAAGCTCGATCGGGCGGGTGATCAGCGGCGAGGCATAGGTATTGTCGACCACGACCAGCGCTCCGGAGGCATGCGCGATGCGCGCGGCCGCGGCGATGTCGACCAGGCGCATGTTCGGGTTGGCCGGGGTCTCGAAATAGACGAGGCGCGTCTTGTCGCTGATCGCGGCGGCAAGGTTTGCCGGGTCGCGCAGGTCGGCATGGGTGATGGTGATGCCGAACCGCGACAGGCCGTCGCGCATGAACGAGAAGGTGCAGCCATAGAGGGTCTTGTCGGTGATGATCTCGTCGCCGGGCTTCAGCAGGGTCCACATCAGGGAACTGATCGCACCCATGCCGCTCGCCGTGGCGAGGCCGGCTTCGGCGCCTTCGAGGCTGGCAATGCGGGCCTCCAGCAGGGCGACTGTCGGGTTGGAGATACGCGAATAGATGTGACCCTCGGCCTCGCCGGCAAACAGGGCGCCGCCGGTCTGGGCATCGGGGAAGGCAAACGTGGAGGTCAGGTGTAGCGGCGGGGTCAGCGCATTGCCATTGGCGGCGGGATCGTAGCCATGATGGATGGCGCGGGTCGCGGGGCCGGTCGGGCGGGTGGAGTCATAGGCCATGGATCAGTCTCCTCGATTTTGGCCAGTCTAGCACGCCTTCCGCGGCGTTACCTGCCATAATGCGCCGCCAGTAACTTGATATTTGGCAATTTATGCCAATACATAGGTCCATGGACGCCATAGATGCCAGAATCGTCAGAGCCCTCCAGCGGGATGGCCGCCTGACCAATCTCGAACTCGCCGCGGAAATCGGCCTGTCGCCGAGCCCGTGCCTGCGCCGCGTGAAAAATCTCGAGGCCTCCGGCGTGATCCGGGGCTATTCGGCCCTTGTCGACCAGAAGGCCTGCGGCTACCCGATCACCTGCCTGGTGCGCATCCGCCTGGCCGACCATTCGCAGGAAACCATCCGCGCCGTCGAGAAGAAGATCGCCGAGACCGACGCCATCCTCGACTGCTACCTGATGACGGGCGGGGCCGATTACGAGCTGCGAGTCGTCGCGCAGAGCCTTGAGGACTATGAACAACTGGTCCGCCAGACCATCCAGGCCCTGCCGGGCATCGCCTCGATCGAGACGGCGTTCGCCTATGGCGTCGTCAAGAAGTCCCGCATCCTGCCTGTCAGTTTATGATTCCTGAACCTCATTCTCCAAGGTAGGTGAATCGTATTCTCACCCAATCAGGACTTGTTCTTTCACTGTCCCCGGCTTCATCAACTCTGGACACGTCAATTTTCTGACTCTTGACGAAAACGCATGTCCCTCTGGCAACGGTTTGCTTGGAGATCGCTCCCATTTTCGATGTCAGTGTAAGCAATGCTGATCTGTCCTGGTTTGAGTCGATACAAAATAGAAACGTTGGATAATCCACACTGTCCCGGTCTGCGATGAAAAGCGTTTGTCCGGCTGGTTCGAGACTGACCGTATAGGTGTCATTGCTCATGCCCTGCGCCACACCGGGTGCCGCGAGCGCGATGGACAGCAAAACAAGGCTGGTTACTTGAACATGTCGTGCTGGTCTTTGTTGCATTGGATGTTTGCCTCGACACAGGAAGATGAGGTGATGCCGCCGGGCGGGCCGAAATAGGCCATTTCGCGAGCGTTCTATGAATGAACCTGATGAATTTAATGTGCGTGGCACTTACTCTTTCGTCAATCTGTAATTGTGCGAATCCTTTTTGAAAGTAGATTTTTTACCGGCAACAACTTGGATTGAACCGGGTATTGGGCAGCAATCTGACATGGTGCGGCGGATCGCGAACCTGCTATAGACTGCGCCGCATGACCAAAGACTCAGGCCGCCCGGCCGCCCCCACCCTCGCCGATACCCGCAGCCCCGCCAAACGGCGGCCCGGCAAGTGGACGATCTCGAACATCATCGACGGCCGCGCGCTGCGCGTGAAACTGTCGGCGGCGGCGCTTGAGAATCTCGACAACCCGCAGGCCGCCCGCAAGGCGGCGCTGGACCACCTGCACGGCGCCATGTTCCGTGGCCGCA
>JBGSKI010000130.1:0-2017 GCA_041741315.1 Hyphomonas sp.
TGATCGCCGCCGAACAGCGACTGCGCCGCGAAGGTAAACCCGGCCCCGGACAGGTTCGCCCCGACCCGGGCCGTGCGGGCGATGCGCCCGGACAGGCGGTTGCGCTCGGGATCGAAGGGCGGATCGGAGGTGTCGGACATGGAAGCCATATAAGGCCGCCGCGCCCGATTGGCACGTCCCGGCCATTGCGGCGTGGTGCCTCTGGCGCATAGGGTGCCGGCAACAGGAAAACGGGGTGAGGAAAATGCCAGGATCGCGCGCGCATGACATCGTCGTCTATGGGGCAACCGGGTTCACCGGGCGGCTGGTCGCCGAATACCTGAACGCAACATACGGCGTTGGCGGCGAGGTGTCGTGGGCGATGGCGGGCCGGTCATTCGCCAAGCTGGAAGAGGTGCGCGACGAGATGGGCATTCCGGCCAGCGTGCCGCTGGTCGTGGCCGATGCCGCCGACCCCGCCTCAATGGTGGCGCTGGCGAAAAGCGCCGAGTGCGTGATCACCACGGTCGGGCCCTACCAACTCTATGGCACGCCGCTGGTCGATGCCTGCGTCAAGGCCGGCACCGGCTATGTCGACCTGTGCGGCGAAGTCGCCTGGATGCATGACATGATCGCCGCCTACGGGACGCAGGCGAAGCAGACCGGCGCGCGGATCGTGTTCTCGTGCGGCTTCGACTCGATCCCGTTCGATCTCGGCGTGCTCTACCTGCAGGACCAGATGAAATCCCGCCTCGGTGCCCCGGCGCGCCGCATCAAGGGGCGCGTGCGCGCGATGCAGGGCACGTTCTCAGGCGGGACAGCAGCCTCCGGCGCGGAAACCATGGCCCGTGCGATGCGCGACCCGGCGGTGCTCGGCGTGCTGCGCGACCCGTTCTCTCTCTGTGGCGGCTTCAGGGGGCCGAAACAGCCGTCCGGCTCGAAGCCCGAGGAAGACGCCGACTTCGGCAGCTGGGCGGCGCCGTTCATCATGGCGCCGATCAATACGAAGAATGTGCACCGCTCGAACGCGCTGATGGGCCATCCCTATGGCGAGGACTTCCTCTATGACGAGATGATGCTCACCGGCCCGGGCGACAAAGGCAAGGCGGCCGCCGAGTGGCTCGCCAGCAATGACATGATGGGCGGCAAGGACGCGCCGAAGCCGGGCGAAGGCCCTTCCCTCGCCGAGCGCGAGGCGGGGCACTACAACATTGCCTTCCTGGGCGAAACGCCGGACGGCCAGCGCCTGATCGCCACGGTCACCGGCGACCGCGATCCCGGCTATGGCTCAACCTCGAAAATGATCTCCGAGGCGGCGATCTGCCTCGTCCGGGCCTGCACCAACCTGCCGGGCGGCATCTATACCCCGGCGGCGGCGTTCGGCCTTGCCCTGTTGCCGCAACTGACCGGCAAGGCCGGCCTGAGCTTCAGCATCGACTCCTGATGCCGGGGGCGTGACAAGCCGGTTTGGCGGGCGTATAGGCCCGCCTGTCAAACATGACCTGTGTGTAATCCAAGGTTACTGCAACGCTTTTCCGCTGGTCCGGCCAGCCCCGCACATCCCCCCTTAACCATATTGCGGCCATGGTATTGGCCTGCGCGGCCTGCGCCCCGGTGTGCACGCCCTCTCAGAGGATCGCCCGTTCCATGTCCTACGCCACGCTCCTGACCGAGTTCGACGAAGATACCGGCGTCGCCGTCATCGTGATGAACCGTCCGGATTCCCTGAATGCCCTCAGCGAAGCCATGATGAACGACCTGACGGCCGCGCTCGACCGCTGCGAAAGCGAGGAAAGCGTCGGGTGCGTCATCCTCACCGGCACCAAGAAGGCCTTTTCCGGCGGCGCAGATGTCAAGGAAATCAAGGACAAGACCTTCCCGGAATCCTATTATGAGGACTTCATCTCGCGGAACTGGGAACGCGCGGCGCGGATGCGCAAGCCGATCATTGCCGCCGTTTCGGGCTATGCGGTCGGCGGCGGCTGCGAACTCGCCCTGATGTGCGACATCATCCTGGCGGCCGACACGGCCCGCTTCG
>JBGSKI010000131.1:0-4504 GCA_041741315.1 Hyphomonas sp.
GAGCCAAAGTTCAAGCCGAAGGGGCCCGCACCCGCGCCCGTGCCCCGGCCGGCCGTCGCCGGAGCACCCGCCGTACCGGTCGTCGTCCCGAAGGTCGAGAAGCCGGTTCCACCGGCGGCCGCAGCCCACAGGCGGACCGCCCCCTGGATGGTGATCGGTGGAGTCGCCGCGCTCGTGGCCATCGTCGTAGCGGTGATCGCTCTGTGGCCCGGCAAGGGACCGCCGGCCGGCGGCAACACCGGCACGATCGTCATCAATGCCGTGCCATGGGCCCAGGTCGAGTCCATCGTCAACGCCCAGAGCTCGCCCCAGGACCTGGCGGGGTCGAGCTACACACCGCTGACCGTTGCGCTCCCTCCGGGTCGATATCGGATCTCCCTGCGCAATCCCTCGAAGTCAGAGCCCCTGGTGGTGGAGGCCGAGGTGACGGCTGGCGAGACCTCTCGGGCACCGCTCGCCGACTTCGGCGCGATCGAGGTCTCGGCCGTCTTGGAGAAGTACGGCCTGTGAGCCGCGCGTCGCTCCGTCGTCACGGCCTGACCGTGGTTGCCTCTGGCCTGCTCATGCTCGCCGCCCTGCCGGCCGTTGCCGACTTCAAGCAGGACTACCTCAAAGGGGTCGAAGCGCTCGACAAGGGCAGCTGGGCCGAGGCCGCCACCCTGCTTCGCGCGGCGTTGGCCGAGGAGCCCCGTGAGAACGCCCGGATCAAGTTCTACGGTGTGCGCTTCGAGCCCTACCTGGTGCACTTCCAACTCGGCGAGGCGCTGGCAAAGCTCGGCGAGTGCCGGGAAGCGATCGCCCAGTTCGACGAGTCAGAGCGGCAGGGGGTCATCCAGGGGGTCGGCAATCTGTACGACCGCCTCAAGGCGTCCCGCGACCGTTGTCGAGGCGCGGTGGCCCGCATCGGCAAGCGAATGGCGCAGCGCGCCGATCATCAGGCCGCGCACCGTTCCGGCGTCGCGAAACCGCACCTCGGTCTTGGCCGGGTGCACGTTCACATCGACATATTCAGGGTCGAGGTCGACAAACAGCGCCGCCATAGGATGCCGGTCGCGCGCCAGGAAATCCTGGTAGGCTGCGCGGATCACGCCGGTCATCAGGCGGTCCTTCACCGGCCGTCCGTTCACGAACAGGTATTGCATCTGCGCATTGCCGCGGTTGAGCGTCGGCAGTCCGGCAAATCCGGACAGGCGCACGCCGTCGCGCTCGGCCTCGATCGCCACGGCATTGTCGCGGAAATCCCGCCCCATGATCGCGCCAAGCCGCGCCAGATGGCCCGCCTCGCTGCCCGCTTCCTCACTGTAACGCAAAAGGTTACGGCCATTGCTCTCGAGGCTGAACGCAACCTCCGGATTGGCCATGGCGAGGCGCTTCACCGCGTCGGTGACCGCCATGGTTTCGGACCGTTCGCCCTTCATGAATTTCAGCCGCGCCGGTGTCGCATGGAACAGGTCGCGCACCTCGATCCGCGTGCCGGTATCGCCCTTGCCGGTAAAGGCGGCCGGGCGGGGCCCGTCGATCCGGCCTGCCTCGACGAAGACATCCGCCGCCTCTTCACCGGCCGCGCGGGAGGTGATTGTCATGCGGCTGACCGAGGCAATTGACGGCAGTGCCTCGCCGCGAAACCCCATCGTATGGATGTTCAGCAAATCGACCCGTCCGTCCGCTCCCGGAGCAAGTTTCGAGGTGGCGTGCCGGTCGAGCGCCAGCAGCAGGTCCGCCGCGCTCATCCCGCACCCGTCATCCTCCACCGCAAGGCGCTTCAACCCGCCATCCTCGATGGAAATCGCGATGCTGCGCGCGCCGGCATCGAGCGCATTCTCCACGAGTTCCTTCACCGCCGCCGCCGGGCGCTCGACGACTTCGCCCGCCGCAATGCGGTTGACCACATCGGGCGGCAATTTGCGGATTTCTGGGCGGGCGCGCACGGAATCAGGCATGCCCGCACAATACAGCAGCAGCCCGGCCTTGTCCCCCGCCTCCGGCACGTTTTCCACGGCATCTGGCGCCCCGCCATGTTTATCCATAGGGTGACACATGTGGAGGGTACGATATGGACGGAAGCGGGACGACAAGACGGCAGGTGATCGGGAATTTCGGCCGGGTTGCGGGCGTCTCCGGCGCCTATGCGGCGATGCAGGCCTTCGGATTCGTCGCCGAGGCCGGACCCTACCGGCCGGCTGCGCCGCCCCCCCGATTCGGCAATGGACAACGGGTCGTCATCCTCGGGGCCGGCATCGCGGGCCTGGTTTCGGCCTGGGAACTGCGCAAGGCAGGCTTCGCCGTCACCGTGCTGGAGGCGCGCCATCGTCCAGGCGGCCGTGCCTGGACGCTTCGCGGCGGCGACGTCGTCGAGCACCTCGGCCAACCGGCCCAGCGCTGCACGTTCGGCCCCGGCCATTATTTCAATGCCGGTCCGGCGCGCATCCCGTCCAACCATACCGGCATCCATGCCTATTGCCGCGAGCTCGGCGTGCCTCTGGAAGTTCAGGTCAACGTCAACCGCGATGCCCGCTATGTCAGCCGCAACATCCGCAACGGCATGCCGCTCGAGGACCGCCAGATCACCGGCGACCTGCATGGCGGCGTCTCCGAACTGCTCGCCAAGGCGATCAACAAGGGCGCGCTCGATACCGAACTGACGGCCGAGGACAAGACGCGCCTGCTCGATTTCCTGTCCATGTTCGGCGCGCTCGATGAGACATACGCCTACAAGGGCTCGGATCGTATTGGCTTTGATGTGCCGCCGACGGTGCTCGGCGTGCCGTACTCCCATCGCCAGCCCATTCCGATCACGGAACTTGTGGCCGACCCGGGCCTCGGCTTCAATGTCATCTTCGGGGAACTGCTGTTCCAGCAGACGACGATGCTGCAGCCGGTCGGTGGCATGGATGCGATTCCCTATGCCTTCGCCGCGCGCCTGCGCCGGGAAATCCACTATCGCACCCGCGTCACGCATATCAGGAAAACCGGCACCGGCGTCCGCGTCCACTATGCCACCGATGACGGCAACGCCCAGGCGATTGACGCCGACTATTGCATCAGCACGATCCCGTTCAGTGTGCTGAGCAAGATCGAGGCAGATTTCTCGCCGGACATCAGGCGCGGCATGGAGACGTTCGAGTACGAAGCGGCCAACAAGGTCGCCTGGGAATCCCCGCGCTTCTGGGAAACAGATGATGAAATCTATGGCGGCATCTCGCAAATCGACAGCCGCTGCCTGATGGCCTGGTATCCGAGCTACGAATTCAACACGCCGCGCGGCGTACTCGTCGGGTGCTATAATTTCGAGCCGGACGCTTCGGAATTCCACAAACAGGCCCTGCAGGCGCAGTACGAGGAATCCCGCGCCTCGGTCGAACTGGCGCATCCCGGTCGCGCGCAACTGCTCGGCAAGCCGATTGCCATCAACTGGAAGCGCATCCCCTTCAGCGAAGGTGCCTGGGCCGAGGAAAACCACGACGACAACAAGCCCGACATGAATCTCGTGCCCGGCATCCTGAAAGGGGACGGGCCGATCCTGTTCGCCGGCCAGCATCTTAGCCCTGTCGGCTCCTGGATGGAAGGCGCCGTGCGCTCCGCCCACTACACGCTTGAACAACTCTACGACCGCGTCCGGTCGTCCACATGAGAAAGGCAAATTTCATGAAACCTTCCTTCCTTGCCGCGCCGCTCCTGCTCGCGGGCCTCGCACTTACGGGATGCGTCTCGGTCAATTCCGTCACCGAACTGCCCTCTGCCAGTATCAACCGGATTCCCATTCCGGGGTCGGACTTTCCGATTTCCTCCGGAGTCGTGATCCCGCCCGGCGCCGAGATCTACTATGTCAGCGGCATCGTCCCCTCGGCGATCGATACGGATGCCGACCCGAACAGCCGCGCCGCCTATGGCGACACCCGTCAGCAGACGATCAGTGTACTGACCACAATGAAGGCCCAGATGGAGGCTGCCGGCTGGTCGCTCGGCGACATCGTGATGATGCGCGTCTACCTCGTCGGCGACGAATCCACCGGCGGCCATATGGATTTCGGCGGCTTCATGTCGGCCTATTCGGAATTCTTCGCAACGCCCGAACAGCCGAACAAGCCGGCCCGCGCCGTCGTCCAGGTCGCCAGCCTCATCCGCCCCGGCTGGCGCGTCGAGATCGAGGCGCAGGCCGCGCGGACGCCGCAGGAATAGGGTTGCGGTGCAACCTGCGGCAAATCGATCCAATTGCAGGGAAAACAAGGTGTTGACCCGGCACCCGGTCTAGGGACACTTCCATAGATGGGCCACTTAGACAGCTGTATTCATTTGTCTTTTTCTGCTACCCATCCTGCGGCGATGCAGTTTGCCATTCCGGGCGATGTGTTCCAGTATGGTGCCATCTGATCCGTCCGGAGTTTCCCGTCATGCGCCTGCCAAGTCTTGCCCTTCCCATGCTGTCGATCGCCATGGTCCTCGCCGCGTGCGGCGGTTCCGGCGAGGCTGCCAAGCCGCCAGCCGCGAGCGAGCCGTCCCCGGC
>JBGSKI010000132.1:0-6411 GCA_041741315.1 Hyphomonas sp.
GCAGCGGATGGCAGGGTCGCGCGCGGCCGCTTCGAGGGCCGCGAAGCCGCCCATCGAATGCCCCACCAGGATCACCTTCTCCGGATCGGTGCGGAAGTCCGCCGCATGCGCGCGCAGGAAGTCCGCCGCCACGCCGGCATCCTCGATCACATGCGTCAGCGTATACGTGCCCTCGCTGCCCCACGCGCCGCGATAATGGAAGAACAGGACATTGAACCCCGCCGACCGCAGGTCCTGCGCCAGGTCGAGATTCTTCTCATTGCCGGGATAGCCATGCAGCAACACCACCGCCGGATGCGGCCCCGGCCCATTGGCGAGATAGACGATCCCGTTCAGCCGGTCGCCATGACTGTCGAAATGCACTTCCTCCAGCGCCGGCGGAAACGCCGCGTCATAGGCAGGTGATGGAGCGGCCGGCACTGGCGTCGCACACGCCGCCACCAGCGCCGCGCCGCCCAGCATTGCAGGCATCAGGGTTCGTTTCATGAGGCTTCCTCCCGTAAGCCCAAACCTTAACCCGCCACCCCGGGTCTGCCAACGGTGCGCAGGCGCGGGAAAGCACTGCACCTATTCCCCTCTCCCAACGGGCTTGCGAGGGTAGGAAATCGCACCGCGATTTCCCGGGCAAGGGGTTGGGTCCAGCACAGAACCGCATGAATCCCCCTCTCCCTTGGGAGAGGGGTCAGGGGTGAGGGGTCACGGATATTGCGCCGGACACGGAAGGCTGCGGAACGCGATCTGCAAGAGTTGCAACACGCCGCAAGTCTCAACGCGAGAGGCAACATCCCCACCCCTCACCCCCATTTCCCTCTCCCGGGCAAGAGCAGGCCAGGAATCTATCCTCCCCCCACCAAAACCGTGCCAAACTTCCGCACATGGACCCGCACTACATCCCCTTCTTCCGGCACGTCTACGCCCTGTGCTGGCCATGGCTCTGGTGGAACCTTGTCCGCCTCACGGCCTGGCGGCTGAAGACAGGCCGGCAGGTCTTCGTCCTCGTGGACCGGTTCGGAAATGTCTACGTCCGGTACATCGGCGATGCACCGAAGCCGGACGATCTGTACACTTACGAGCCGCCCGCAATCCCCCGCTGGGAAACCCAGGCCGCGCGCACCAGTCTGCCCGCCTGCGTCCCCGCAGGCGTGTCCATAAATTCAAGTACACTTTGCCCGGTCTTATGGACAGGTTCGGACCTCTTTATGGACACTTTCCGCCCGCCGCGAGGCCCTCCCTAGGTCCGCCCAAACCCGAATCCAGCTCCAAGCACCGGACGGCCCCGCCGCTCCGGCCGCAAGTGCTGCCGGACGGATCAGGCCTCCGCCCAGCGGCGGATCAGGTTGTGATAGATGCCCGTCAGGCGGATCACTTCGGCGTCGCCATGCCCGCGTTCGGCGCTGAGCCGCTGCAAGGATTGGTCGAGATCGAACAGCAGCGTCCGCTCGCCATCGTCGCGCACCATGCTCTGTATCCAGAAGAAAGACGAGATCCGCGCCCCGCGCGTGATTTCCGTCACGCTGTGCAGGCTGGAAGACGGGTAGAGCACCATGTCGCCCGCCGCGAGCTTTACTTCCTGCGCCCCGAACAGGGTCTCGATCACCAGTTCGCCGCCGTCATAATCTTCCGGTTCGGTCAGGAACAGGGTGCACGAAAGGTCCGTCCGGATACGCTCATGCGAATTCTTGACCGACCGGATCGCATTGTCGACATGCGCGCCGAACTTGTCGCCCACCTGGTAGCGGTTGAACAGCGGCGGGAAAACCTTCTGCGGCAGGGCCGCCGACAGGAACAGCGCATTGTTGCCGATCGCAACGCTCAGCAGGGTCTGCGCCTTGCGTGCGGCCGGGCCATCTTCCGGCAATTGCGTGTTGCGCTTGGCCTCCGCCGACTGCACCCCGGCCGTCAGGCGGCCATCGACCCAATCGGCGGCGTCGATCAGGGCACGGATCTCCCTTACCTGATCCTTGGTCAGGACGTCCGGAATACAGATCAGCATGTCAGTCTACCTTGCGGCGAGGGGCGGCCATGGAATTGGGAGGAAACGGCCGCCCCTCTTTCGGATGATCAGAAGTCGATGTCCAGAGTGATCGATGCCGACCGGCCCGGCGCGACATAGCTGAACGGCGTTCCGGAGCGATAGAGCGCATCATAATAGAGTTCGTCACTCAGGTTCAGGACGTTGAACGAAATCTCCATGTTCTCCGCCAGCTGGTAGCCGCCGAACAGGTCGAACCGCCAATAGTCCGGTACGCGGGTCGATCCGGCCGCGATCGTGCCGCCGAATTTCTCGCTATTGTACCCAGCCGTTCCGCCGAAGTGGAATCGATCAGTGATCTGGTAGCGCGAGGTCAGCGTGAAGCTCTGTTCCGAGACGTTCGGGAACATTTCGCCGACCTGGGCAGGATTGTCGCTTTCGGTGATTTCCGTCTCGAACAGGGTCAGGCCGCCGAACAGGCTCCAGGCCTCGGTCAGGTTGCCCGCAACGCCGAATTCGACGCCGGAGACTTCCTGCTTCTGCTCGCCGATCGTGGCCGTCGAACCGGAGCCCACCGAAACCGGCACGCCATCCCGCGCGATCTGGAAGGCTGCGGCGGTCAGGTCGAAATGCCCGCCGAGATTGTACTTCGCTCCGGCTTCGAAGGACGTATTTTCCACCGGGTCCATCGTCGTCACCCGGGCATCGCAGCCGCCATAATCCAGCGCGAACGCGTCAAGCTGTTCGCAGGGCGGGTTCGAAGCGGAGGAATAGCTTGCGTAGAGCGAGGCGTTCTCCACCGGCTTGTAAACGAGGCCGGCATGCCAGTTGAGGAAATCACTGTCGCTGCTGCGTTCCGGCGTCAGGTTGGCGGTTTCTGCGCTGTAGCTGTCCGCACGCAGACCGATGAAGGCTTCCCATTGCGGGCTGAACGTCAGCGTGTCGAGGGCGTAGAGCGCGGCGGTCTCCGTGGTGATCGTCGGCCGGCCGGTGACGGCAGTGTCATTGCCCCAGGGAACGGAATTGTCCGGATGGTCGAGGTTTAGCAGCGGGTTGGAGGTTGCGCCGGTACAGGGCAGGGTGGCGCATTCAGTGAAGGTCCGCTGGCGGTTCAGGGTTTCCTCACGCGACAGCTCGATGCCGGTGACCAGCGTGTGACCAATCGTGCCGGTGTCGAAGCGGAAGGTAAGGCGCGACTGGTTGGTCCAGTAATCGGTTACCGCATCGCGGCGCTTGGCATTGGCGCTGACCGTGCGGGCGACCGCATCCGGGCGTTCCGGGGCCGAAGCTGTGTAGGCATTCTTGCTCTGGCCATAGCGCAGGGTCGAATCGAACTCGACCATGGGCGAAATCACCCATTTGGCGCTCGCGGTATAGACATCGGCAAAGGTCTCGCCGAAATCGCGCGACAGGACGCCGTAGAAATTGTCGCGGTCGACGTCGAAGGGCCGGTTATTGGCCAGGTCATAGGGCACGCCCCAGTCCGGCAGGTAATCTGTCGACAGATGGTAATAGTCGAAGCCGAAGGTCAGGTCGCTGGTCGGGGTCCATTCCGCCGCCGCGGCGACGCCCCAGCGGTCGTTGAACACTTCGTCACGCCCGGCCACACCGGATTCGTGCAGCATGCCGTTGAAACGCACACGGAACGTGTCGCTCACTTCATGGTTGACATCCACGGTTGCCCGGCGCGTGTCGTCGCTGCCGAGCGTGAATTCCACATCGCCCCAGTCGCCCTTGCCGGGCTTCTTGGAGACGAGGCTGACGGCGCCGCCGGTGGTGCCGCGTCCACCGAAGGCCGAGGAGGGGCCTTTGAGGATCTCGATCTGCTGCACGGCAAAGGTCTCGCGCGAGCCGACGCCGGGGTCGCGCACACCGTCGACATAGACATCATTGCGGGCGTCGAAGCCACGGATGAAGATACGGTCGCCGAACGCGTTGCCGCCCTCGCCGGTGCCGAGCGTGATGCCCGGCTGGGACCGGAACAGGTCGCGGAACGAGGTCGCGCCGAGATCGTGCAGCGTCTCGTCGGTGATCACGGTGATCGATTTCGGCGTGTCGAGCAGGTCCTCGGTGAACAGGCCGCTGGCCGAGCGGATCGCGCGATACGGCGCATCCGGGTCTCCATAGGGGTTCGTATCGGCGGTGACATCGGTCACCGTGATGGTCTCGTTGCGCAGTTCCTGTTCTCCGGCATCGTCAGCAAGGGCCGGTCCCGCTGCGCAAATGGCCAGCGCCGCGCACAGGCCTGCCGGCATGCGAAGGCTTTTCGGCTTGCGAATGGCTTGTCTCATCATGGTCTCCATCTGGCCGCCCCGCGCGGCCTCTGGAGAGGGGAGTATTGCAACTGAGAATGAATCGCAAGTGCTAATGAGAATTATTCGCAGAATGTCGCACTCTGGTTCGCGGAGCCCCGATCGGGACAGGCATTCAGGGTATCACGGGGCCCCGAATGCCATGCCCGTCAGCGCGTAACGGTCAACTCGCGCCCATCCACTCCGGAATCGCGGTAAGGCTCGTAGGATGTGTCATTGGTGACGACGAACGTGTCGTCGTTGAGCTGGAACGCCCGGTCATAGCCGGTTGGCAGCTCGACCTGGCCGGTCGGCGTGTCGGCATCATAGGTCTCGACATCGCGGATCCATTCGCTGGTCTCGCGCTGCATCCGGTCGGAGGTTTCGTTCTGGCTCCGCCAGGTCTCCATGTTCATGTCCGATATGTCGGAATAGGTCCTGGAAATGATCTTCGAGATTTCGCCACTTGTCTTGATGGCTTCGGCGCTCATGGTTGCGTTGTGCTTGTTCATGCGGGCCTGCCAGTCCGGATCGACCTGGTAGTTCTTCAGGAACAGGAGGAAGGCCGGCACGAATTCGCCAAGCCGGGCCGTCGGTGCGACCAGCAGGACCTGCGACGTCGCTGCCCCGTAACCCATTTCCAGTGGCGGGCCGAAGCCATAGGAATGTCCGCTGACGGTATAATTATGCGTGGAGTAGACGATCAGCGTGCCGGTGAAAGCCGTGCCCTCAATGTCGAAGGTGAACGTGACGCTGGCGGCATCCCACCAGCCTTTCATGTACGGATCGCCCGGCATTTCGGAATAGAACGGGTATTGCGACAGGAATTGCATGGTCTGCGGGTCGCGCTCGACCTTGACGATCTTCGCGTTGTGGAACTGGCCGATATAGCCTTGCACATATTCGTCGGCGGAATTGTAGGCGGCAGAGAGACAGCCCTGGCCGGCGGGCATGCCCTGGGAGTTGAAGGTCCAGCTGACGGCGGGCAGGAGGCGGATCATCGCCTTGCCGTCCGGCGAGGCGGCGCCCCAATCGACGCTCTGACCGGAATTGCAGCCCGCGCCGAGCCGCCAGACGACACCGCCCTGGGCGTTCCAGTCCGCGGGAATGACGCTGCGTGCCGCCGTCAGCGGCTTTTCGAAGCCGGTCGGATCCATGATCGCGGTCAGTTTGAGGCGCATCTCGCCGGGCGCTTCGGCCGATACAGGGGCCGAAGCGAGCAGGGCGGCCGACAGGGCGGCGGCCATGCGACTGGCGAATGTCAGGAAATCGGGCATGAATGTCTCCGGAAAATGTCCTCTATCCTGAGAGGCGAACTTTCCGGAGACATCAGGTCAGGCAAATCCCGGGCTTTCCGGGATTTAATGTGATCAGGCGTCGAGACGCTCGATGATGATGGCCGGCGCCATCCCACCGGCGGCGCACATCGTGACGAGACCGTACCGCTGATCTCGCAGCTCGAGCTCGTCGAGCACCGTGCCGATGAGGATCGATCCGGTCGCGGCGATCGGGTGGCCGAGCGCGATGGCGCCGCCGTTCACGTTGCACTTCGCCGGGTCGAGCTCGAGGTCGCGCATGAACTTCCACGCGACGACGGCGAAGGCCTCGTTGATCTCGAAGAGGTCGATGTCGTCGACGGTCAGTCCGGCCTTGGCCAAGACCTTGCGTGCCGCCGGCACCGGGGCGTTGAGCATGAGTGTGGGATCGTCGCCCATGTTGGCCATCGCCACGATCCGGCCCCGGGCCTTCAGGCCGTGCTTCTTCGCGTAGTCGGGGCTGGCCAACAAGATGGCGGCTGCACCGTCGACGACACCGGAGGAGTTGCCGGCGTGGTGCACGTGCTCGATGACGAGATCGGGGTACTTCTGGGCCACGAGCTGGCGGAAGGTGATGCCTTCTTCACCCATCGGGTGGTCGGCGATCGCCCCGAAGACCGGGGGCAGCTGGGCGAGCTTCTCGGCGGTGGTGCCGGGGCGAGGGAACTCCTCGTGATCGAGGGCCAACGAGCCGTCGCGGTTGTAGACCGGAACGAGGCTCTTGTCGAAGCGTCCCTCGGCGATGGCACGGGCGGCCCGGGCCTGTGACTCGGCCGCGTGGGCATCGAGGGCCTCGCGTGAGATGTGCTCGAGGGTGGCGATGGCGTCGGCC
>JBGSKI010000133.1:0-2440 GCA_041741315.1 Hyphomonas sp.
TATGCGGGCGTCGCGCATGACGAGAAGCGCGCCGAGATCGGCAAGGCGCTGGCCTCGGCGAAGGTCGACGCGGCGGTGCTGACCTCGCCGGCTTCGCTGGCCTGGGCGTTCAATATCAGGGGCGGGGACGTGTTCTGCACGCCGCTGCCGCTCGGCCGGGCCATCCTGTACAAGGACGGAACGGCGGACCTGTTCCTCGACGAGGTGAAGGTCTCGCCGAAGCTGCGCAAGCATCTCGGCAATACGGTGACGGTGCGGCCGCTGTCGCAACTGGAAGAGGGCCTGTCGGAGCTGTCCGGCAAGTCGGTGAGCCTTGACCCGGACCTTGCCTCGGCCTGGTTCTTTGATCAGGTGGCCGCAGCCGGCGGCACGATCGTGCGCCAGCGCGACCCGGTGGCCCTGCCGCGCGCCTGCAAGAACGAAGCGGAAATCAAGGGTACGAGCGCCGCGCATGTGCGCGACGGCGTGGCGCTGACCCGGTTCCTGCACTGGCTCGACACCGAGGCGCAGAGCGGGCAGGTGACCGAGATCGAGGCGACGATCAAGCTTGAGGCGTTGCGCGACGAGATCGATGGCCTTGCAGACCTGTCCTTCCCGTCGATTTCCGGCGCGGTGGAGCATGGCGCGCTGCCGCACTACCGGGTGTCGACGGCCTCCGATCGCAAGCTCGACCGGGGCTCGCTGTTCCTGATCGATTCCGGTGGTCAGTACCCGGACGGTACGACCGACGTGACACGGACGGTGCCGATCGGTACGCCGACGGAGGACATGCGCAGGCATTACACGCTGGTGCTGAAGGGGCATATCGCGCTCGCCATGGTGCGCTTCCCGCCAGGCACGACGGGCACGCACCTCGATGCGCTTGCGCGGCAGTTCCTCTGGCAGGCCGGGCTCGATTACCAGCATGGCACGGGGCATGGCGTCGGCGTGTACCTTGGCGTGCACGAGGGCCCGCACCGGATTGCCAAGCCGTGGAATGCCGTGCCGCTGGCACCGGGCATGATCGTGTCGAACGAGCCGGGCTATTACCGCGAGGGCGAATACGGCATCCGGATCGAGAACCTGCAATACGTCACCCCGGCGGCCCCGGTTGCCGGCGGCGAGATCGACATGCTGGGATTCGAATGCCTGACCTATGCGCCGCTCGCCCGCGACCTGATCGACGTGAAACTGCTGACGAAGGAAGAGCGCGCCTATGTCAACGACTATCACAAGCGGGTGTGGAAACTGCTGAACCGTAAATTGCCGGACGATGTGAAAGCCTGGCTGAAGGCGGCGGTGGCGCGGATTTAGGGCGGTCCCTCTTCCGTCCTGTTACGGTTCAAATCGCTCGACAGAGCATGGCAATCCCTTTTTGTTTCCGGTTGAAATGTCGCGGCGGTCCTGCGTAGGATGTTCCGACACGGACAATGGGGAGAGCAGCATGGTTGATTATGGCTATTCGACAAGCGGTGCCGGTGCTCGCGGGATTGTCGGCGAGTCGGGAATGTACTCCCAAGCGAGATTTTTGCTGGGACTCAATAAGTTCTTCAACTACCTGATGTTGATAATTGGGATAGCCCTCCTGGCAGTGGGCGTAGTCGCACTGTTTGCCTCCGCGGGCGATGCGTCTCTGGGGCCGTTCTCGGCAGCGTTCGCGGCCTTTTATTTGTGTCCAGCCGGTTTGCTTTTAGTGTGGTTGGCGATTCGAGGACTTGCGTCTCTGCAAATCCAGCAAGCCACACTCGACAATGCAGAGGCCAGTCTGCTGATCCTCCTGCTCATGCGTGATCGCGCGAGGCAAGATCGTCAATAAGAGCTACAGTTGGATGAGAGGTGAGGCAGGGCCTGTCAATTTAGCCCCAGCGCACTTATCGCTGCTGACACGCCTTCCGCGCGCGGACGGATGTCCTCGCCGATATGCGCATGCGTCGGGATATAGAACAGGCCGAGGTCCATGCCCTTGAGGGCGATTTCGGCGCAGCGGTCGGGCAATATGATGTTCATCTCCGGCGGCAGGTCTTTCGGGTCCGGCAGGTGGCGGGCGATCAGCGGTGTATAGACCCCGCCGGGCATCAGGACGTGTACGGACATCGGGTCGCCGGCGATTTCGGCGTCCAGCCATTCGGCCATGATCAGCACGCCATGCTTGGTCGCGCCATAGGCGCCGAGGCGGCTGCGGCGGACGGCCTGCGGCAGGCTGAGCGAGTTTTCCGAGCCGGTGATCATCAGCCGCCCGCGCTGGCCGGCCTCCGTGAGGGCGGCGGCATAGGCCTGCGCCACGCGGAAGGGGGCGAACAGGTTGACCGCGAACATGGCCATCGTATCGGCATCGAACGGGTCTTTCAGGACCTGCTTGTTGCGGCCATAGCCGGCATTGGCGCAGACCGTGTCGAGCCGGCCCTTCCAGGCGAAGGCCTCGGCGACCACGCGGGCGGGTTCGGCGGGGTCGGCGAGATCG
>JBGSKI010000134.1:0-3816 GCA_041741315.1 Hyphomonas sp.
CCAGGCGAGCTTGCCGTGGCCGATTTCGCGGCGGCCTGCGCCGCCCATGCGGCCCGTCTCACCCACCGAGTACGGAGGGAAGTTGTAGTGCAGGAGGAACTTTTCCTTCCGCGTGCCGTCGAGGCCGTCGATATATTGTTCGTCATCGGACGTCCCCAGCGTCGCAACGCAGATCGCCTGCGTCTCGCCGCGGGTAAACAGCGACGAGCCGTGGGTGCGCGGCAGGAAGCCTGCCTCGGCCACGATCGGACGGATCTGGTCGAGCTTGCGCCCGTCGATCCGCTCGCCGGTCTTCAGGATGTCGCCGCGAACCACGCTCGCCTCGGCTTCCTTGAACACGGCCTTGAACGTCTCGGCGGTCATTTCGCCCGGTGCGTCCTCGGTGCCGACGAGGGCGGCTTTCGCCTTGTCGCGGGCTGCGCCGACGGCGGCATAGCGCTCGCCCTTGGCGGTGATCTTGTAGGCTTTCGACAGGTCCTTGCCGACCAGTTTCTCGATTGCCTTCAGTTCCCTGGAATGGTCCACCGGAACGAAGTCGAACGGGTCTTTCGCGGCCTTCTCGGCGAGGTCGATGATCGCGTCGATCACCGGCTGCATCGCGTCATGTCCGGCCACCACGGCGCCCAGCATGATCTCTTCGGAGAGTTCCTTGGCCTGCGATTCCACCATCATCACGGCGTCGGCGGTGCCGGCGAGGACGAGGTCGAGCTCGGAGGTTTCGAGGTCGGCGACGGTCGGGTTGATGATGTACTCGCCATCCCGGTAGCCGACGCGGGCCGCTGCAATCGGGCCCATGAACGGGGCACCCGACAGGACCAGCGCCGCAGAGGCGCCGATCATGCCGACCACGTCCGGATCGTTCTCGAGGTCATACGACAGCGTCGTCACCACGACCTGCACTTCATGCTTGAAGCCGGACACGAACAGCGGGCGGATCGGACGGTCGATCAGGCGCGAGGTCAGCGTCTCTTTCTCGGTCGGGCGGCCTTCGCGCTTGAAATATCCGCCGGGAATGCGGCCGGAGGCGAAGTATTTTTCCTGGTAATTCACGGTCAGGGGGAAGAAGTCCTGGCCCGGCTTGGCTTCCTTGGCGAACACGGCGGTCGCGAGGACGATCGTGTCGCCATACGTCACCATCACGGCGCCGTCAGCCTGGCGGGCGACTTGCCCGGTTTCGATTTTCAGCGTGCGGCCGGCCCATTCCAGCTCTACGGAGTGTTTATTGAACATGCGTCTGTCTTTCTTTCACATACGAAAAGCCCGCCGTGGCCCTATTGCCCGGCGGGCTTGTTTTGGAAGAGCCTAGCGGCGGATGCCGAGCTCTGTGATCAGTTTCTGGTACCGCGCCTCGTCCTTGCCCTTGGCATAGTCGAGAAGTTTGCGGCGGGTCGCCACCATGGCCAGCAGGCCGCGGCGCGAGTGATTGTCTTTCTTGTTGTTCTTGAAGTGGTCGGTCAGGTTGTTGATGCGTTCGGTGAGGATCGCGACCTGCACTTCCGGTGAGCCCGTGTCGCCCGGTTTGGTGGCGAATTTCTTGATGAGCTCGGCTTTACGTTCTGCGGTAATCGACATCGGAAATCCTTGGTGATGTCGCCTTGCGGCGGGTTTCGGATAAGCGCCTGATTTGGCGGGGTTTTTTGGTGGGAACCGGGGTCAATGGCCACAGCCGGGATGTCGTCCAGCCGGGTCAGGGTCCGGTCACCCCACCTCAAGCGGCGGCTTATGGCTCATTTGAACCTATTTGGAAAGGGGTGGGGGTGCAGGAGTAAGGAACCTCGCGCCGCTGGCCTTTCAATCCTTCCGGCTATGCGCGTACAACTTTAAGCAAAGGGTCAAACGCGAACAGGGTTGCTCGTCTCCCAGATCCCGGTTCCACCGTGCGAATTAGCTTTGCATCGCGCAACATCCTCAGAAAGCGCGAGGCTGTTTGCCGAGGAAGGCCCGTTTCAGCTACAAACCGGCTACTTCTAAACACCGGCTGCTCAAATACGAAGTTTACTGCGGCGAGGTAGTCTTTGGACGCGAGCACATCTCGAAACGCTGTCTGCATATCCGAGTACAGCTCCTGAATCCTTGATATTTGTATGCACTTCCTTTCCGCTTGGATTGTCAGTCCCTTCAAGAAGAAGATCACCCACGATGTCCAATCGTTGGTTTCGGACACCCTGCGCATTTCGTCGATATATGCATCTCGATTCTCTTCGAAATATTCGCTGACATAGAAATGGGGGGCAGATATTACCCCTGACTGCCAAAGATAAAGGGTGATCAGCATTCGTCCCACTCTTCCATTGCCGTCGTTAAACGGGTGCAACGATTCAAATTCTATATGCGAAATTGCCGCCTTGATGAGCGGATGATCTGGTGAGCTTTCGATGTATGCAATCAAGCGCTCCATGTGCTCCTTTAGCGCTTCAGGACTTACCGGTATGAACATGACCTTCTTTTTGATCTTATCTGCAAGATAGTTTTGTTCAGATTTGTACGCTCCTGGCTGCAGCTCGTAGCCTCTTCCAAATCGTAACAAACGTTGGTGGATCGTACGAATTAGCCACTCTGAAATCGGCGCTCCTTCGTTCATGTTGTGCTGGGCGGACCGCATCGCGCTGGAGTACGCGAGCACTTCGATCGTTTCGTGACGATAGTTGCGATCATTCTTCGGATCATCGTCGACTTGATCCGCCTCGAGGCTCAACACTTCTTCCAGAGTAGTTACGGTTCCTTCCATCCTTGACGACACTACGGCCTCTTGGCGTCGGAGAGGCGACAGTAGGATCTCGCTATCCCGCATTTGTCGGAGCAAGACATCATACTTGGTCAATGCAGATACCGCTTCTGCCAATGGCAACAGCAATCGGGCAGGATCGAGATTGGACGGCGGAAACTTACCGTAATGGTATCGAACCGCAGCATCTAAATCCGGCTGATTTGATGTTGACATTAGTGTATCGAATTTTCATTTTTGTGGGTCATAACGGGGTTTGTAGATAACGAATGCATCCTTATCAAGTTTGTTGCTCAAAATATTCAAAATATGCGCGCCGAATAAGTTCGTTGGATTTTTAATAACCACTACACTGGCTGCCAACGAATGAAAAAATACGTGACACAGCAGATGGAGAATCCCCTGCCGTAAATAACCAGCATCCAAGATCGAAGGTTAGCTACTAACAACCCTTGGAACATTCGTCATTGAAGTGCTCGGCTTATGCGCTCCACCAGCCACATCGAACGAAACGTCCCCCCCTAATACCCCGTCCCGTCCTTCCTTACGAAGCGCCCGTCGGCATTCGCGCTCATCAGGTCAATGTCCGAACAGGTCGTCACGTCTTCCGGCGCGCGCGAGCCGACCTCGAGATACACCGCCATCACGCCCGAGCGGTTGATCAGGTGGTGCCCGTTGCCCGTGCCCTTCCGAAAGGCCGCGCTGTCGCCAGCCCGCAACAGCGTCTCGCCGCCATCCTCGACCAGCACGACTTCCCCTTCCAGCACATGCACGAATTCGTCCTCGTGCGAATGCCAGTGGCGCTGGCTCGACCAGGCGCCGGGCGGCAGGCGCATCAGGTTGACCCCGAAATCCGTCAGCCCCCCGGCAAGGCCGAGCCGCCGGCGCACCCGTTTGGCGCACGGTGCATCGAAGGGTGGCGGATAGGACGAGCCCTTGCGTTCCGGGGCATCCGACAGGTCGATCTTGGGCATGGAGGTCTCCTCACGAAGCCCGCCCTCCTAGCACGAGTCGGCGAAAGGGTCGTGACACCGTTCCATTCCCCTCTCCCTTGGGAGAGGGGTTAGGGGTGAGGGGTCACGGACTCCCCC
>JBGSKI010000135.1:0-11239 GCA_041741315.1 Hyphomonas sp.
AGCGCCATCAGGCGGAAGGCGTCGCAGATCAGGGTCGAACTCGCCGCATCGTCGCGGATCGAGGCGGCGGTGGCGAAGGTGGCGGACTCCTGCGGGGCCTCGATGTCTTCCTCGATGGCGACAAAACCGCCGCGCCGGGCCTTGCGCATCAGCGTGCCGAGCAGGACGAGCAGGCCCTGATAGTCCTCGCGCCGCCATTTCGACCCCCGGAAGGCCGCAAGCATGCCCGACGCTGCTTCCCGTGCGACCGCAGGCGAATTGCCGATCACCACGGTGCCGAGGGCCGCGCCGCCGATCAGGGCGAGTTCGAAAGGCAGCGCCTCAAGCGCCGCGCGCCCGCCGGTGAAGGCGAGTCCGCCGAACACGAGGACGATCACCAGGACAAGACCGATCAACTGGGGCAAGGCAAGGCTCCTGAAACCACTGGATGGGCACTGTCCCATGCCCGCCTTAAGGGAGCGTTGCACCGGGGGCACAGGCAAGCTGCATGTTTCTGCTGGGAAAACCGGGCGCCCGTCGTGTAGGATGCCTGCAGGTCAACCAGTCGCGCGGAGTCGTTCCATGAAAGCCTTGTTTGCAGCGGTGCTTGCTGCCGTGTGCCTGCCCGCCAGCGCCCAGCAGTTTGCCGCTCACGATGAGTACCGCGTCTGCGAAGCCGCCCAGACCGACCTTGGCGTCAGCGTGGTGCGCGATGCCTGCGGCGAGATTTCCCGGCCGGATTTCTCCGGACTGCACTTCAATTCGCTCGACGAACTGGAAGCGGCCCGCAGCCGGCGCGAAACCTTCACGCAGGACGTGAACACCTATGGCGCCTGCGTCAGCGCCTTCATCGATTCCTATCGCCGGCCCGGTGCTCCGGCCGACAGCTCTGCCCCCGACCAGGCCGCCTGTGCCCATTCCTGGGCCGAGGACCAGGCCACCCAGGCCGTGCGCGAATTCGGCAAGGCCTGCATCGACTTCTCGGACCGCTCGATGATCGACAAGGCGTTGCGGCCATGGTCCGGCGAATGCTATCCGAGCGTGGCGAACGGACAGGGTTAGGCCCGTCCAAAGCATCGAGATGATTCCAGGAATCATCTCGATGCTTCAGGTTTGTTATCCGGTCGCGGCGTGCACCCGAAAACCGGGTCCACTTTTCGGCACGCCGCTCTAGCCCGCCATCAGGCCTTCGCTTCCCAGCACAGGATCATGCTCTGCCACCAGGTGGCCGGGCGAGACTTCCACCAGCTTCGGACGGTATTGCTCCGCTTCCTGATCGTCGACGAGCTTCGATTTCAGGAATCGCAGCGCTGCACGGCTGTCGAGCGGGCTCGGCAGGTCGCCGGTCAGCTTGATCCGCTCGCGGCTGCGCTCGCCCTTCGGATCGGCATTCGGCACCGCCGCGATCAGCGCCCTTGTATAGGGATGGCGCGCATCGCGGTAGATCGCGTCGCGCCCGGCAAGTTCGACGACCCGGCCAAGGTAGAGCACCATCACGCGGTGGCTGATCTGGCGCACCACGGCGAGGTCGTGGCTGATGAAGATCATCGCGAGGCCGAATTCCTTTTGCAGCTCGATCAGGAGGTCGACCACCTGCGCCTGCACCGACACGTCGAGCGCGGAGACCGCTTCGTCGCAGATCACCAGCTTCGGTTTCAGGATCATCGCGCGGGCAATGCCGACGCGCTGGTTCTGTCCGCCGGAAAGTTCGTGCGGATAGCGGTTGATCAGGTTCGGGTCGAGGCCGACGCGCGGCAGGATTTCGCGCACCTTTGCCGCGCGATCCGCCTTGGACAATTGCGGCTGGTGCACCTGCAGCGGCTCGGCAATCGACGCGCCGATCGTCATGCGCGGATCGAGGCTTGCCAGAGGATCCTGGAAGACGATCTGGAGATCGTCGCGCAGGCCATCCATTTCCTTGCGCCCGGCCTTGGAAATATCGCGTCCGAGCCATGCCACGGTTCCGTCCGTCGGCGGAATGAGGCGCAGCACGCCGCGCGCCAGCGTCGACTTCCCGCACCCGGATTCGCCGACCACGCCGAGGGTTTCGCCGGGCTTGAGGTCGAACGAGACGCCATCGACCGCCTTCAGCGGCTTTGTCCGTCCGAACAGGCCGCCCTTCACCTGGATCGGGAACTGAACCTTCATGCCATCGACCGTCAGCACCGGCGCAGTCGAGCCTGCCGGTGCCGGGCCAAGCGCCGGCCGGCCGGGCCGGTCCGTCTCGTCGATGCGCGGAACGGCCGTCAGCAGCATCTTCGTATAGTCCGCCTTCGGAGCATAGAAGATGTCCCCGGCGCTGCCCTGCTCGACGATCTCGCCATGCCGCATCACGATCACGCGGTCGCACATGCGGGCGACGACGCCCATGTTATGGGTGATCAGGGCGATGCCGGTTCCGGTTTCGCGCTGCAATTCGGCCATCAGGTCGAGCACCTGCGCCTGCACCGTCACGTCGAGTGCCGTGGTCGGTTCGTCGGCGATCAGGATTTCCGGGCCGCACAGCATGGCGATGGCGATCATCACGCGCTGGCGCATGCCGCCGGACAGCTCGTGCGGGAACTGGTTCATCCGCCGGGCGGCTTCCGGAATGCGGACATTCTCCAGCCATTCGATGCAGTGCCTGTCGGCCGCTTCGCCCTTCTCGTTCTTGTGCAGGGCCAGCACTTCGCGCATCTGCGCGCCGACCGTCATGTGCGGCGTCAGGCTGGTCAGCGGGTCCTGGAAGATCATCGACATGCGCGCGCCGCGGATGCCGCGCAGCACGGGCACCGGTGCGGTCAGCATCTCGGTGCCGCTGAACAGGATCTGACCCTCTGCCCTGCCATTGCCGGCCAAGAGGCCGAGCGCGGCGAGGGCCGACTGGCTCTTGCCGGAGCCGCTTTCGCCGACAATGCCGAGGCATTCGCCGGCGGCGACGTCGAAACTGATGCCCTTGACGGCCTCAACCAGGCCATCCGGCGTATCGAATGTGACCCGCAGGTCCCTCACGGAAAGAATGCTCATGCGCCGAATGTGTAACGGGCATGACCGGGGGCGCAACAATCCCATGCAGAAAAACGGCCGCGTCCGGGGAGGGACGCGGCCAAGTGACCAAGTTTCCGCCAAAAAGGGATTGAATGCGGAGCCTCAGGGAGCCTTAGAACTTGTAGCCGAAGCCAAGCCCGAAAACGGTCGGGTTGATGTCGGCATCCGCCTTCACCGTCGCGCCGAGGGCGGTGGTGAAGTCGACCGTGACATCGCTGTTGATCCAGATCTTCTTGACGTCGGCATTGAAAGCCCAGCCACCGGGCTCGCCGTCGAGATCATAGTCGAAACCGGCCTGCAGCGCCGGACCGAAGCTCGAGTCATAGTCGATACTGTCGGCCACCGAGCCTTCGTCCTCGTTGTAGAACAGCGTGGCGTTCACACCGGCACCGACATAAGGCTTGAACTTGCCGCCATTGTCGAAATGGTATTGCAGGGTCAGCGTCGGGGGCAGGACCCAGACATCGCCGAGCTTGACGTCGGCGCCGCCGACTGCGGCCACGTTCGTGGCGGTCACTTCATGCTTGGTGGTCGCCAGGATGAGTTCTGCCGCGATGTGCTTGTTGAAGAAATAGGTGATGTCGAGTTCGGGGACGTATTCGTCACTGATATCGACACTGCCGCCAAGCGCTGCGCCGCCGACCGACAGGTCAGCCGACTCGCTCGGCATCACGCCGATCACACGGCCCCGGATCATCCAGGGATTGTCATCGGCATGGGCGGCCCCCGCCGCGCCGGTCCAGATTGCGCCCGTTGCGAGCGCGGCGAAAAGGATGCGTTTCATGTCTTTCCCTCCATGAGGATTGCAAACGGTAACCGTCAGATAGTCCTTTGTTTTTGAAGCGATAATCGGCCAGTTTGACGCGCGGTCCGGTGCCGCGCGGCAAGACCGCGCGACTAGGTAGAAGCCCGAATTGAGCCGCCCGCACGGACGTGGAAGATTGGCAGTCTGCACCCCGAACCGGCGCGCCAAACGCCGCATGCCGCCGCGAGAGGCTTGCGCCTCCTGCCCTGCCCCGCGAAAGTGCCGGCCGGACACGACAGGAGCCCGTTCCATGCCCGTCATCAATTTTCTCACCACCTGCATCTTCGATTCCGGCGCGCTGAAGCAGCTGCCGAATGTCGTGAAGAATCTCGGCATCACCCGCCCGTTCATCGTCACCGATCCCGGCATCAAGGCGGCCGGCATCCTGGCGAAGGTCGAGAATGCGCTCGGCATGGCGCCCGCAGGCGTGTTCGCCGACACGGTCGCGAACCCGACCGAAGTGCAGACCAAGATCGCGGCGCAGGCCTATCGCGACTGCGGCGCCGATGGCCTGATCGCCGTCGGCGGCGGTTCCTCGATGGACCATGCCAAGGGCATCGGCCTGCTGGTCAGCCACGACCAGCCGCTGGAAACCTATGCCGCGATCATCGGCGGCGCCAAGAAGATCGGCAAGATCCCGCCCCTGATCGCCATTCCGACGACCGCTGGCACCGGCTCGGAAGTCTCCGTCGGCACCGTGATCATCCTGGAGAATGGCCGCAAGGAAACCATCGTCTCGCCGAACCTGATCCCGGCAACGGCGATCTGCGATCCGGACCTGACCCTCGGCCTGCCCGCCCACCTGACCGCCGCCACCGGCATGGACGCGGTGACCCATTGCATCGAGGCCGTGCTCGCCCCGTCGATCAATCCGCCTGCGGAGGGCATCGGCTATGACGGCGTCTACCGGGCGCTGGGTGGCGGATGGCTGAAGAAAGCGGTGAAGGACGGGTCAGACCCGGAGGCCCGCTGGCACATGATGATGGCAAGCTATGAAGGCGCGCTCGCTTTCGTGAAGGGCCTCGGCGGCGTGCATGCGCTCAGCCACGCGGCGGGCCGCCTGCACGACAAGAAGCTGCACCACGGCACGCTGAATGCGATCTTCCTGCCGCCGATCCTGCGCTTCCACAATGGCGCGGCGGACGCGAAATACGAGCGCCTGCGCCATGCGATGGGCCTGAAACCCGGCGCCGACCTGGCCGACGCAATCGAGGCGTTGAACGCAGAAATCGGCATCCCGAAGACCCTGAGCTCCATCGGCCTTACCGCCGCCGACACGCAGGGCGTCGTCGACTATGCCCTTAAGGACCTCGCGCATTTCGGCAATCCGAAAACCATGGCCGCCGACGATTACGCCAGAGTCTACGAAGCCGCGCTCGGCTGATGCCGGCGCGGCCGCGCAGGGAGGAAGCGCATGATCCGCCGGCGGATCAGGCGAGCGGAATGAAATTGCCGTGGAAGCCCGGCGGGATGCGCTGCGGAATGTGAACCCGGGCGACCGGCGGCGCGGTGAAATTCGCCGCGTCGAGGATCACCAGTTCCGACGTATCGGTATTTGTGTCGATCACGTAACCGATCAGCCAGCCTTCATCCTCCCCTGCCCCGTCATGGGCAGGCACGAAGACAAACTCGCCGGGAATCCGCCCCGGCCCGAAATCGTGGACCTCGCGGGTCTTGTTGCCAAGATCATGCTTGAACAGGCGCGTGTCGTTGACGAAGCCGGCATCGCCCTTCGGCGGCAGCACGAGCGTGTAGGCGTAACGGTAGGACAGGCCGGTCCGGCGCTCGTCATAGCGCGGGAATTCCTGCGGATGGGCGTCGATCACGTCGCGGGTCACCTTGCGGGCTGCCGGATCGATGGTCAGGGTCTCCAGCTTCGCTGTCGGGCTGTCCGGGCCGTGCACGTCGCCATCGAACATGGACTCATAGACACAGGCATCCAGCATCACCTTGCCGTCCTCGGTTTCGAACGCGTTCGACGGATGGAAGATGTAGCAGGGCTCGACCTCGCACCAGGCGATATCCGCCGCCGTGCCGGTGCGCGGCAGCAGGCCGATGCGGGCCTTGTGCTTCGGGTTCCAGCGATAGGGGAAACTCGCCCCCGCAATCAGCGCCGGCATCGAGAAGGTGACCGGCAGGTCCATCACGATCACATAGTTCGGCGTGATCATGCAGTCGTGAATGGATGGCCCGTCCTGCACCGGAATGGGTTCGTTGCGCACAACTTCCCCGTCCGCGGAGACGACCGTGTGCCAGACCATGCCCGGGGCCATCGCATTGTAGCAGATTGCGTGCATCTCGCCGGTGGCCGGATCAAGGTGCGGGTGGGCCGAATAGGCCTCTACCTTGACGCCGGGCATCATGCCGTGCCGGACCGTCTGAAGTTCCAGCGACATCTCCGCCGGCAGGCCGCCCGCTTCGACGATGGCCCAGATCTTGCCGGCATGGCCGACCACATTGGTGTTCGGATTGTCGGTACGCGGATCGCGGTCGCCGGGCGCAGGCGCTTCGCCGAGAATCCTGCTGACCGCCGTCGAACGGACCCACCGGTTGCGGTACCAGAGCGCCTTGCCGCCTTCGAGGCGCACACCATGCAGCATCGCGTCGCCGATGAACCAGTGATGCGTCGCCGGGTTCACCTTCTGCAGCGGGTTCGGTCCGTTGCGTACGTACAGGCCATTGAGGCCGGCGGGAATCTCGCCGGTCACTTTCAGGTCCGTGTCGGTGATCTCGGCAGACAGCGGCGCATGAATGCCTTCGAGATAGGGATTGGGCGACCGGGCCTTGCGATGCTCACGGTTATAGCTGGCAACGGCGATCACCCCCTTGGTGACGACGCCGCGAATGGCTGTTTCGACGGGGCTGGGCATTGGGTGACTCCTTGTCGCGTTGCTTGGGAGGGAGAACTATGTTTACAGTGATAACATGTCCGAGAATGATAACACTGTCAACATCAAAAATCGCGACGCTCGTTACCATCATGGCGACCTGCGGTCTGCCCTGATCGAGGAAGGCCTGTCCCTGCTCGGCCAGAAGGCCGTCGAAGACCTCAGCCTGCGCGAAATTGCCCGCAATGCCGGCGTGTCCGCGACGGCGGTCTACCGGCATTTTCCGGACAAGGCGGCATTGATGCAGGCGATGTGCGAGGTCACGTCCCGGGCCCTGGGGGTCGCGTTCCAGGACGCCATGGCGGCGGCGGACTCCCCGCGCGAGGCATTCGACGCCATGGGACGCGCCTATGTCCGCTTCGCCCTCGCCCACCCGTCCGAATTCCGGCTGATGATGACGGCGACCCCGCCGGATGTCCGCCGCACGCACCAGGGACCCGCCGAGGGCGACCCCTTCCTGATGCTGTCGGAATCCCTCAACGGCCTCCTGCCGCCGGACACGCCGGAGCAGCTGAAACTGGTGAAACGCCTGCAGGCCTGGTCGATGGTGCACGGCCTCGCCATGCTCATGCTGGACGGCCAGGTGCCGGCCGACGAGGACCTGATCGGACCCGTCGTGTCCTCGACTTTCCTTTAGGCCCGGATCGCCCCAGCCCCCTAGGCGCTGCCGCGAATCCTGCGCATACTCGCGCAATGCTCCAGACCCTGACCCAATTTGCTTCCGATCTCGGCCTGATCTTCTGCGCGCTCAGCGTCGGGGCGGCATGGGTCACCACGATTGCCTCGCCGAATTGCAGCTTCGACAAGCTGGACGGCAGCCGCGCCGACCGCCATGTCCGCGAATTGCTGCGCCAGACTTCAGTGCCGATGGCAGCCATGATGACGATTGCGGGGGCCTTTTTCCTGCTGGCGACCAGCTGGGCGGCCGGCGCGACGGCCTTCATTGCCGCGTTCGGCTTCTATTCGAATGTCTGGATGCTGGCGCCGAAGACCGGCAAGGCGCCGCACGGATCGAAATCGAGTCCGAAAGCCCAGCGCGCGGTTTCGGTCAGCTTCTCGCTGATCTTCGCCCTCGCTGCGGTGATTGCCGCGATCCTCGGCGTGCTCAGGACCTGAACGGGCTCAGGCGTAGTCGAGCCAGAGGCAGCCCATCTCGTGCAATTGCCGGAATTCGTCCGTCGAGCGACGGGCTGCCGCGCGGGCGACTTCGCCCGCTGACTTCCGGTTGGCGGCGAGCATCAGGACGCACGCCACCAGTCCAACCGCGAACATCCACCAGGCGACCGTGACCGTGGCGACGCCGCCGGCGAAGCAAAGACCGTAGGCCACAATGTCGAGAAGCTTGAAGCGCAGGCCATGGAAGCGCCCGAAGGCGTTCAGCATGTCCGGCTGCTTGTGCAGGAATTCCGCATCGATGGCGTAGCGCTGGCCGGGGACGGATTCAAATTTGACCACGCGCGTCATGCGGCCATCACGGTGCGGATTGGGCTGGCACTTGAGGAACATGCGCAAATCTCCGGCAATCGATGCTTCGAAAATAACAGCCGCGACTTAAGTGGGAGGCGACGAGGGAGGCGCAATTTCGATGAAATTCAACGGGCTGCGTTAACCCGGCCTTAAGTCCCCCGGGTGGCGAATCCATTTGCCACCCTTGATTCCGGCACCTATGTTGCATTGCAGCATGAAAGGTTTTTAATCCGATGCTCTATTCGCTTGTCGAACTGAACCGGGCTGCGATGGGGCCCATGCGTTTGGCCGTCCGTGCCAGCCGGATGGCGCTCAAATCCCCGCTGAACCCGTTGGGCAAGACCGAATACGGAAAATCCCTCGCCGCCTTCGCCGATGTCTTCGAAAGCACGACGCGCTTCTACGGCAAGCCGGAATGGAACATCAATTCGGTGAAGATCAACAGTCTCACCGTTCCGGTGACGACATCGGTCGCCTGGCACTCGCCCTGGTGCAATCTCGTCCACTTCAGGAAAGACCCGGACCTTCTGGCCGCTGCCCGCAAGCCGGGTGCGCCGCCGCAACCGCGCATGCTGATCTGCGCGCCGCTGTCCGGCCACTATGCCACGCTGCTGCGCGGCACCGTCGAAGGCTTCCTCGCCACGCATGACGTCTACATCACCGACTGGAGCGATGCGCGCATGGCGCCGGTCTGGCTCGGCCGCTTCGACCTCGACGACTATATCGACCACATCCGCAACATGATCACCCATGTCGGCGCGGGTGCGCACGTGCTCGGCGTCTGCCAGCCCGGCCCGCCGGTGCTCGCGGCAATTGCCATGATGGCCGAGGACAACGATCCGAACCGTCCGGCCTCGATGACCTTCATGGGCTCGCCGATCGATGCGCGGCGCAGCCCGACGATCCCGAACGAACTGGCCGAGCAGCGTCCCGTGAAATGGTTCGAGGACAACATGATCCACACCGTGCCGGGGCCCTATCCGGGCGCGTTCCGGCGCGTCTATCCGGGTTTCGTGCAGCTCGCCTCGTTCATGAACATGAACTGGGGCCGCCACGTCGATGCGCAGTGGCAGTTCTTCAACCACCTTGTCGGCGGCGACGGCGACAATGCCGGCAAACACCGTGAATTCTACGACGAATATCTCTCGGTGCTCGACCTGACCGAGGAATTCTACCTGCAGACCATCGTGCGGGTGTTCCAGGAGCATCACCTCGCCCGTGGCATCTACCGCTATCGCGACATCCGCCTCGTCAAGCCGGAGAAAATCCGCGACGTCGCGCTGATGACCGTCGAGGGCGAGAATGACGATATTTCCGGCATCGGCCAGACGCAGGCGGCGCACGATCTGTGCAAGAATATCCCGGACACCATGCAGGCCGACTATATCCAGCCGGGCGTCGGACACTATGGCGTGTTCAACGGCAACCGGTTCCGCACCGAAATCGCACCGCGCGTGACGCAATTCACCCGCCGCTTCGACCCGGCACAGGCAAAAAGCTAGCGCCTCAGCCGGCGTCGAGCAGGCTGGTCAGGCAATCGGCCGGAAGCAGCGGATCGGCCAGAACGGGCCGGCGCAGATAGGCCGAGACATGGTCGAGCGCCTGGTATTCGGCGACCTCGCCCGGCACGTGCGCCGCAAGTTCGTCGCGGCGTGCTTCAAGCTCGCAGGACTGGCTTTCGATTGTCATCGCGCCATCTGCAATGCTGCGCAGCGTCACGGCGTATGGGGCCTCGACACCGTAGGGCACGGCGAGAAACACGCTCGACTTCTCCCCTTCCCGCGGATTGCGGAAATCGACCCGGTAGACAAGTCCGCCTTCGGCCCGCATCACCTCGAAATGGGCAAGGTCTCCGGTCTGCAATTCGGCCAGCCAGTCGACCAGCGCGCGTGTGCGCCGCGACTTGGCTTCTTCCAGCTTCATGCCGGCAAAGGCGTTCAGGACTTCGGAAATCACGTCGCGAGACACGCCCGGCGCATCATTGCGGGCGCGCGGGAAGAAGACCTCAGCAGGCGGCAGGAGCCCGCTGCCTTTCGGACCGGCGGCGACGGCATACTCCCCGTAACTCATCGAAGCGGCAATCGAGGCAGCCAGTGCGGCGGACGCCACTTTCATCAGGCGCGGCAGTGACAACATGACGGCTCTCCAGTCGCTCTCGCGAGGGGCACGCTGTCATCCTGCCGGAAAAGCCCTCTGCAGGGCCCATCCTAGGCCTGCAATCCCTATCAGGAGGGAAACAGGCCAGACGAGGACGGGCCGGTACAGCCGAGGCCGCCCTGCCCTTGCCAGGATGCCCCTGACAGAGAGAGCAACTGCAAAGGCCATGCCGATAACCGTCAGCTGGCCGATTTCGACACCGAGATTGAACCCGATCAGGGCCGGCCAGAAGATGGCGGGCGGCAGGCCGAGGTCCCCGAACGCCCCGGCAAAGCCCATGCCGTGAACCAGCCCGAACCCGAAGGCGAGCAGTGGCCGCCACGGCTGCATCTCCCTGAAGATCAGGTTCTCGGCCGCCGCCCAGGCAATCGTCAGCGCGATCAGCGGCTCGACTATGCCTGCCGGCGGCGCGATCACGCCGGCCGCCGCAAGGCCGAGCGTCAAGGTGTGCGCGACGGTAAACGCCGAGACCTGCAACAGGAGCGGCTTCAGGCGCTGGCTGGCGAGGAACAGCGCCAGCACGAACAGGATATGGTCGAGTCCCTTGGGCAGGATGTGCTGGAACCCGACCCGGATATAGAAGGCGACGGTTTCCGGCAGGGAGCGGTCGAGATCGATCGTGTCCGCCAGGCTGCCCGGCGGCGGCGCGTCCGGGGCCTTCCCGGCGCTGTCGATACGGGCCAGTTCCCGGCAGAGCGCCGGGTCGATGCCGCTGTCTTCGGTGCAGAATTCGTCTTCCGGATGAGCGGACGCAATCGGGGCTGCGGCGAACACGATGGCCAGGATCAGTCCGAGCGCGGCCAGCAGGCGCGTCATGGCGTGCTGGTTCCGAGCGGCTCCTGCATCGGATGCGGAGCCGGCGAGACATGCCCGCCCGGATCGTCATGCTCGTGCAGCGGCAGCAGCGCGATCATCA
>JBGSKI010000136.1:0-7249 GCA_041741315.1 Hyphomonas sp.
AACAGGCCCCCCTGCCCGCCCTGACGGTCTTCCGCCGCGCTGGCGGCCATCTGGGCCATCATGGGGGCGGCCGCCAGCAGGCGCGCCCGGTTGGCGTCGAAACTGTCGAAGGCGCCGGCCTTGGCGAGGGACTCGAAGGCCTTCTTGTTGATGTGTTTCGGATCGACGCGTTCGGCGAAATCATAGATGTCGGCGAAGCGGCCATCGCGCTGGCGGATCGCCTGAACGTGTTTCATCGCCTCAAGCCCGACGCCCTTCAGGGCCCCGAGCGCATAGACAACCGCCCCGTCGCGGGCGTCGAAGTCGGCGGTCGATGTATTCACGTCTGGCGGGATTACCGGAATCCGCAGGCGCCGGGCCTCCATGAAGAAGGCGGCGAGCTTGTCGGTGTTGCCGAGATCGAGGCTCATCGAGGCGGCAAGGAACTCGACCGGGAAATGGCATTTCAAATAGGCGGTCTGGTAGCCGATCAGCGCATAGGCGGCGGCGTGGGACTTGTTGAAGCCGTATCCGGCGAACTTCTCCATCGTATCGAAGATTTCGTTGGCGAGCGGTTCCTTCATGCCTTTGGCGGCCGCGGCGCCTTCGACGAAGCGCTTGCGCTGGGCGATCATCTCTTCGAGCTTCTTCTTGCCCATGGCACGGCGCAGCAGATCTGCCTCGCCGAGCGAATAGCCGGCGATTTCCTGTGCCATCCGCATGACCTGTTCCTGGTAGACGGGAACGCCATAGGTGGCTTCCAGAACGGGTTTCAGGTCCGGGTGGGCATATTGCACGCCTTCGGGATTATCCTTGCCCTGAACATAGACCGGGATGTTTTCCATCGGGCCCGGACGGTAGAGCGAGATGATGGCGATGACGTCTTCGATATTGTTCGGACGAACCTTGCGCAGCGTGTCACGCATGCCCGCACCTTCGAGCTGGAACACGCCGAGCGTGTCGCCGCTGGCCATCAGGTCATAGGATGCCTGGTCATCGAGGCTGCGCCATTCCGGGCCTACATCCTTGCCATCCCGGCGGATCATCTTGAGCGCCCGGTCGATCACCGTCAGCGTCTTCAGGCCGAGGAAGTCGAACTTCACCAGCCCCGCCATCTCGGCGTATTTCATGTTGAACTGCGAGGCCGGAAGATCCGAACGCGGATCATTGTAGAGCGGCGCAATCTCGACCAGCGGACGGTCTGCAATCACCACGCCGGCGGCATGAGTGCCGGCGTTGCGGTATTTGCCTTCCAGCGCGAGCGCGATCTCGATCAGTTCGCCGACGCGCGGGTCGGCATCGATCTCGTCGTGGAATTTCGGCTCATCGTCGATGGCTTCCTGCAAGGTCGGCGGATTGGCAGGATTGAACGGAATCAGCTTGGCCAGCCGGTCGATCTGGCCATACGGCATCTGCATCACACGCCCGACATCGCGCAGCACGGCCTTGGCCTGCAGCGTGCCGAACGTGATGATCATGGCGACCGAGTCCGCACCGTACTTGTCGCGGACATAGCGGATGACCTCGCCGCGCCGTTCCTGACAGAAGTCGACGTCGAAGTCAGGCATCGAGACGCGTTCCGGGTTGAGGAAGCGTTCGAACAGGAGGTCGAACCGCAGCGGATCAAGATCGGTGATCAGCAGCGACCATGCGACCAGCGAACCGGCCCCCGAGCCCCGGCCCGGCCCGACCGGGATGTCATGTTCCTTGGCCCACTTGATGAAGTCCGACACGATCAGGAAGTAGCCCGGGAAGCCCATCCGTTCGATCACGGACAATTCGAAATCGAGCCGCGCCGCATATTGCTCGCGCGTGGCATAAAGCTTGTCGGCCTCGGCGAGGCGGAATTCGAGCCCCTCGACCGCCTGCTTGCGCAACTCCTCAACCTCGGAACGCCCCTCGCTCGAAAAGCCCGGCAGGATCGGTGCGTGCACCTCGGCCTTGACCGAACAGCGCCGCGCGATCTCGGCCGTGTTCCGGATCGCCTCTGGCAGGTCGGCGAACAGGACGGCCATTTCGGAGGCGGTTTTCAGGTATTGCGCCGGACTGACCCGCTTGCGATCGGCCTGTCCGAGATACTCGCCGTTCGAGATGCACATCATCGCATCATGCGCCTGCGCGTCTTCCGGTTTCAGGAAGCGGGCATCGTGCGTGGCTACCAGCGGCAGGCCGAGATCGTAGGCGAGGTCGATCAGCCCTTCTTCGGTTGCCCGCTCCTGCGCCGTGCCGTGGCGGGTGATCTCGACATAGCAACGGCCGGGATAGGCATTGGCGAGCGTCGCGAGTTCGGTTCGCGCATCGGCGGCCCGGCCCTTGAGCAGCAGTTTCGCCACTTCGCCTTCCGCGCCGCCGGTCAGCACGATCAGGCCTTCAGTCTCGTCGAGGACCAGCGCCCTGGCGAGCTTCGGCACGCCGTCAGCGGCGTCGAGATAGGCGCGGGACGAGAGCAGCATCAGCCGGCGGTACCCGGCAGCGTCCTGCGCATAGAGGGTCAACCGGGAAGGCTCGGCGCGGTGGCCGGCATCGACGACGTCGAAACAGCAGGCCATGATTGGCTGGATGCCCGCTTCCGAAAGGGTGAGCGCGGTTTCGAGGGCACCGAACAGGTTGTTGCGGTCGGTAATCGCCGCGGCCGGCATGGCATGCGTCAGGCACCAGGACTTCAGGTCCTTCGGCGAGATCATGCTTTCCAGCAGCGAATAGCTGGAACGGACCGCAAGATGGATGAATGGCGACTCAGTCACGCAGGCACTCCTTCAGGGTCGCAGTTTGCCCCGCCGGGGTTCGCAAGGCCAGAGGCCGGGCGCCCGCATCCACAGGTCAGTCGCCGGTATAAGGCACCAGCTTTCCGTCCTGCAGGGTCAGGACCCGGTCCATGTGCCGGGTCAGGGCAAAATTGTGTGTGGCGATCAGCACCGCCGCCCCTTCCTGGCGCGCCATCTTGATCAGCATGGCAAAGACCCGTTCGGTGGTGGCGGGGTCGAGGTTGCCGGTCGGCTCGTCGGCGATGACGAGGCGCGGGTCATTGGCGAGGGCCCGGGCGATGGCGACGCGCTGCTGTTCGCCACCCGACATCTGGGCTGGCTGGTGGTGGCCGCGTTCCTCGAGGCCCATTTCCGCCAGCAGGGCATTGGCCTTGGCACGCGCAGCCTTCTTCTTCACGCCGGCGATCATCAGCGGCATGGCGACATTGTCGCTGGCCGTGAATTCGGGAAGCAGGTGGTGGAACTGGTAGACGAAGCCGATCTTCGACCGGCGCAAGCCGGTGCGACCCTTGTCGTCGAGTTTCAGGCAGTCGATGCCGTCGAGCAGGACCCTGCCGGATTCCGGACGCTCCAGCAGGCCCGCCGTGTGCAGCAGGGTCGACTTGCCGGACCCGGACGGGCCGACCAGGCCGACAAGCTCCCCGGCTTCCAGCTTCAGGTCAGTGCCGCGCAGCACGTGCAGCGCGCCGGCTGCAGTCTTGTAGGTCCGCTCGATGGCGGCGAGTTCAAGGACGGGCTCGCTCATCACTCGAACCTCAGCGCGCTGACCGGATCCTGGCGGGAGGCCCACCAGGCGGGGATGATCGACACCGCCATCGACATGAACAGCGCATAGAGACCGGTGCTCAGCACGTCGCCCCAGTCGAGGATCGCCGGAAGGTGCGACAGGCCATAGGTTTCCGGATCGAATACCTTGCCGTCGATGAAGAAATTGATGGCCGCCTCGATCGCGCCGATATTGATCACGAACAGCACGCCGACCAGCATGCCGAGCGCCGCGCCGAGCGTGCCGAGCACGGTGCCGACCATCAGGAAGACGCGCAGCACCCCGCCCCGGCCGAGGCCGATGGTGCGCAGGATGGCAATGTCGCGGGTCTTGTTCTTCACCAGCATGACGACGCCGACAATGATGTTCAGGGTCGCGATCATCATGATCACCATGACCAGAAGGCGAACCATGGTCCGCTCGACCTGCAGGGCATTCAGGTAGGCTGCGCGCTGGCTCTTCCAGTCAAACGTATAGAGCGCATTGCCGGTCGCGGTGTTGATCGCGGCCATCGCCTCGGCGGTCTTGTCCGGATTGTCGAGCCGGATGTCGAGCATCTGGTAATGGTCTTTCGACTGGAACAGGATCTGGGCCTGGTCCATCGGCATGAAGATGTAGAAACTGTCGAGTTCGACACTGCCGGTGCGGAAGACGTCGCCGACGACATAGGTCTTGCTGCGGGGCGTGGAGCCCATCACGCCGGCATTGGTCTGCGAGGTGATGATCTCGATCTTGTCGCCGGGGGCGACGCCGAGGCCTTCGCGTCCGGCAGCGAGGAACGCGCCGATCATCACGACATTGCCGCCATTCTTGCCTTTGCCGAACCCGGCCTCGAGGGCTGCCTCGCCCTTGTCCGTCAGGAAGGGCAGCGTCGAGAGGTCTGCGACGCGGATTGCGCGGACGCCTGCCCCGGTCTTGCGGCCATTGGCGGTGACCAGAACGTATTCCTCGATATAGGGCGCAACGCTCCTGACGCCGTCGACCTTGCGGATCTTGTCGGCCAGCGCATCCGCCTCCTCCTGGGTATAGGAACTGACGACGCCATAGACGTGCGGCTGCCCGCCGAGCAGGGCATCGAGCAGGGTCGCCCGGAAGCCGCTCATGATCGACATGGTGATGATCAGCGCAGCCACGGCAAAGAAGATGCCGACGAAGGAAATGATCGAGATCAGGCTCGCGCCGCCATGTTCGCGCTTCGCCCGCAAGTATCGCCACGCGAGCGTGCGTTCGAGTCTGCCAAACGGCGCGGCGGAGGATGGCTCGCTCATCAGGGTGCCTTCAGCTGGGCCAGCATGTCGGCGATCGCCACATCGTGCTTCTCGCCGGTCTTGCGGTTCTTTACCTCGACCTTGCCGTCCGCGACACCCCGGGGTCCGACAATCGTCTGCCAGGGCAGGCCGATCAGGTCCATGCGGGCGAACTTGGCGCCGGCGCGGTCGTCCGTGTCATCGTACAGCACTTCGCGCCCTGCCGCGGTCAGCGCCGCATGGATCTGTTCGCACGCCGCATCGCAGGCAGCGTCGCCGGCGCGCATGTTGATCAGGCCGACATCGAACGGGGCGACCGATTCCGGCCAGACGATGCCGAGGTCATCGTGGCAGGCCTCGATCAGGCCGCCGACCAGGCGCGAGACGCCGATGCCATAGCTGCCCATCTGGACCGGAACCATCTGGCCGTCCGGGCCCTGCACGACGGCATTCATCGGCTTGGAATACTTGGTGCCGAAGAAAAAGATGTGGCCGACTTCAATGCCGCGTGCCGACACCTTCCGGTCTTCCGGCAGGGCATTGAAGGCAGCTTCGTCATGCATCTCTTCGGTGGCCGCGTAATATTGCGTCCGCTTTTCGACTTCGGCGGTGAGGTCGGCGCTGAAATCCAAGTCGAGGCCCGGGGCCGGCAGGTCGAGCAGGGCCCTGTCGCAAAACACGGCGCTTTCGCCGGTCTCGGCGAGAATGATGAATTCATGGCTGAGGTCGCCGCCGATCGGGCCGGTATCGGCGCGCATCGGGATACCGGTCAGGCCCATGCGGTTGAACGCATTGAGATAGGCGCAGAACATCCGGCGATATGACGCGCGGGCATCCTCCTCGGTGAGGTCGAAGGAATAGGCATCCTTCATCAGGAATTCGCGGCCGCGCATCACGCCGAAGCGCGGGCGGATCTCGTCGCGGAACTTCCACTGCTGGTGATACAGGTTCAGCGGCAGCTGCTTGTAGCTTTTGACGTATGTCCGGAACACGTCGGTGACGAGTTCCTCATTGGTCGGTCCGAACAGCATGTCGCGCTCGTGCCGGTCCTGGATGCGCAGCATCTCCTTGCCATAGGCCTCGTAGCGCCCGCTCTCGCGCCACAGGTCGGCCGGCTGGATGGTGGGCATCATGATCTCGATCGCACCGGCGGCGTTCATCTCCTCGCGGACGATCTGCTCGACCTTCTGCAATACGGCAAAGCCCAGCGGCAGCCAGTTGTAGATGCCGGCCGAGAGCTGCTGGATCATGCCCGCCCGCAGCATCAGCTTGTGGGAGACGATCTCGGCCTCGGCCGGGGCTTCCTTGAGGACGGGCAGAAAGTAGCGGGAAAGACGCATCGGCGGCACATCGCCCCTGATTGACGGCGGCCGCACCATAGGCAGGCCCATGCGCCAGGGCAACGTGAAAGCCGGATACCGGGCGGAGGATGGCCGGACCGGCCGGCGCGGTCATGCTAAGATCAGCCCAAACAGAAAAAAGCCGCGGCACGATACCGCGGCTTTGAATGGGAGGAAACGCCTCAAGTCGAGTGCGGAGGGAAAATGCCTCCGACACCTGGATACATAGAGAGCATGCACCGACGCGGCAAGAGGCCCCCAGCAAACCGAGGTACCAAGGTGCTGTATCTGAGATTACAAACTCGTCATTCTACTGTGAGATCATGAAGACTCATTGCTGTTCGTCTCCTGAGCGTACGAACAGCAGCCGCGGATCGCGGGATCACTGTGGCCTCAGCTCGACCCAGCCGCTGCCGATGACCCAGGCAATGGCCCAGGTGGCCAGCGCGGCCAGCACCGTGGTGATGGCCGCCTTGAGCAGGAGGCGCGGACGTGCCGGAGCACTCTCCGCGTGGCCGCGCACCGGCTCGGCTTCCGGTGCCGCCCCGAACGGCAGCGCCATGAAGAAGATCAGCCACCAGCTGACGACGAAGGTGACCAGCGCTCCGGCGGTGCTCATGCCTGCTCGAGTTCGACCAGCGTCCCGTTGAAATCCTTGGGATGGAGGAACAGCACAGGCTTGCCGTGGGCTCCGATCTTGGGCTCGCCAGTGCCGAGGACGCGTGCGCCGTGGGCCTTCAGGCGATCGCGCGCGGCCACGATGTCGTCGACCTCGTAGCAGACATGGTGGATCCCACCCGACGGGTTCTTGTCCAGAAAGCCCGCAATCGGCGAGTTCTCGCCCAGCACGCCCAACAGCTCGATCTTCGTGTTCGGCAGCGTGATGAAGACAGTCTGCACACCGTGGTCCGGCTGGTCCTCGATCGCCGAGATCTCGGCACCCAGGACACTCTGATATTGCCTTGCGGCTGCCGCGATATCGGGCACGGCAATGGCGACGTGGTTCAGGCGGCCGATCATGGAACGGTCTCCTCCTCGGGCTCGAAGGCGGCCAGGACATCCGAGCCCAGCCGGGTGATCTGGACCTCGACGATGGGGCGCCGCTGGCGCGGCAGGTCGAGCGCCTGACGCACGGCACCGCGCGCGGCCTCG
>JBGSKI010000137.1:0-1831 GCA_041741315.1 Hyphomonas sp.
CGGACGGACGCTGGGTGGCGCGCACGCCGCGCGACGCACAGGCCCACCGGATGAATGTCGGGGCGATTGTCGAGTCGCCGATGCTCTCGATACGGATGGCCTCGTTCGCCGGCAAGGCGGGGGAGGGCGAGAAGCGGGCGCTGCGGGCCGGGTTCAAGCTCGGCGAGATGGAGGAGTATTTCATCTCGTCCCTGACCCCCGGCGACACGTTCCTGTTCGGCGGGCAAATCCTGCGGCTGGTGGCCGTCGAGGGGCTGGATGCCCTTGTAATGAAGGCGAGTTCCGACCGCCCGGCGGTGCCGAGCTACAATGGCGGCAAGTTCCCGCTGACGACTTTCCTGGCCGAGCGGGTGCGGCAGATGATCCACGATCCGGCGCAATGGGCCGGACTGCCGGACCCGGTGCGCGAATGGTTCGAGATCCAGCAGGTGCGGTCGGAAATTCCGCCGCCGGACCATTTGCTGGTCGAGACCTTCCCGCGCGGCGACCGGCATTACCTGGTCTGCTACCCGTTCGAGGGGCGCCTTGCGCACCAGACGCTCGGCATGTTGTTGACGCGGCGGCTGGAGCGGATGGGGGCGAAGCCGACGGGGTTCGTGGCGAGCGAATATGCGATGGCGGTGTGGGGCATGGAGGACATGTCGGGGATCGACATGGACGCCCTGTTCCATGCCGACATGCTGGGCGACGACCTGGAAGCCTGGCTCGACGAGAGCGCGCTGATGAAGCGGACTTTCGCGCTTTGTGCAATGATTTCAGGGCTTATTCACCGGAACCTGCCGGGCAAGGAGAAAAATTCCCGGCAGGTGAGCTTTTCCACCGATCTCATCTATGACGTGCTGCGCAGCCATGAGCCGGACCATATCCTGCTGCAGGCGGCGCGGCAGGATGCGGCGACGGGCCTCCTGGATGTGCGGCGCCTGTCGGCCATGCTGGGCCGGATCGCCGGCAAGCTCGACCATGTGGTGCTCGACCGGATCAGCCCGTTTGCCGTGCCGGTAATGCTGGAGATCGGCAAGGAGCCGGTGTCCGGCGCGAGCGTTCAGGACGCAATCCTCGGCGAGGCGGAGGACAGCCTGGTGCGCGATGCGATGCGGCTGGAATAGGCCGTCTGCGGAGGCCATTCCGGTGTACTTAAAACTGTACCGAAAGAGTCCATAAACGGGGCAGAAGTGTTCATAAGATCGCGGCGGTGGACGGAAAAGCCGGGACGGCAGGATTCCCCGTTTGACCGGCTCCGCGATGCGGGACAGAGTCGGCCCATGACGGCATTGGCGAACGCGCGCGAGGAAACCTTCCTGCATCTGGCGGGCGAACTGCTCGTGCCGCTGCCGGAGGGCGGCCTCTGGTGGGAGGCGCAGCGCCTGCTGGTCGTCTCCGACCTGCATTTCGAGAAGGGCAGTGCCTATGCGGCGCGGGGCCAGATGCTGCCGCCCTACGATACCGGCGCGACGCTCGGCGTGGTTGAGCGCCTGTGCGCGCGCCTCGTGCCGCGCACGGTGATTTCGCTCGGCGACAGTTTCCATGACCGGGCGGCGGAATTGCGCCTGCCGGAGGAATATGCCGCGCGCATCCGGGCGCTGACCGGCGCACATGACTGGATCTGGGTGGAGGGCAACCATGACCCCGACCCGCCGGCCCACCTTGGCGGGCGTGCCGAGCGGAACGTGCGGATCGGCCCGCTGGTCTTCCGCCATGAGCCGGAAGGCGAGACGGGCGAAGTCGCCGGGCACCTGCATCCGGTGGCCAAGGTGAAAGGCCGTGGACGGACCGTCCGCCGGCGGTGCTTTGCCAGCGACGGCGCGCGGCTGGTGATGCCGGCCATGGGCGC
>JBGSKI010000138.1:0-5945 GCA_041741315.1 Hyphomonas sp.
CTCCGCCGGTCCGCAGCCGGCCTGTCGATCCGAACAATCCGTTCGCCGCGCTGGCCGTCCTGCTGCCGCAGGCCCAGCCGGAACCCGCCAGGAAGAAGCGCAAGCGCAAGCCAAGAAGCGGCGGGGACAAATCCGGCAGCAACACGGGCACCGCCACCTTTACCTATACGCCGTTCCGCTGAGCATGGCGGAGACGTTACGGGTCGATATCTGGCTCTGGCGCGCGCGGTTTTTCCGGTCACGGGCCCTGTCGGCCGAGCACATACGAGGGCATGGCCTGCGCCTGTCGCACAACGGCCAGACGCGCCGGGTCGACAAACCCGCAACAGTCATTACACCCGGCGATGTTGTCACGCTGGCGCTGGGCGAGCATATATCGACCCTTGAAGTGCTGGATCTGGGCACGAGGCGAGGTCCTGCCGCCGAGGCGCAGGCGCTCTACCGGCTCATTGGGGGCGGCGCATGATGAAATCCCTGAAGAACCTGTTCCGGGCCAAGACTCCGGCCCAGAAGGACATGGACCCGCACCTCGCCGCCGCCGCGCTGCTGGTCGAAGCGGCGCTGGTCGACGGTGTCTATGTGAACATCGAAAGCGACATGATCGCCGAAATCCTGCTGGAGGCCTTCGAACTTGAGGCCGACAAGGTGGACGAACTGATCGCCGAAGGAGAGGCGCTGGCCGAGGAGGCGGCGGATACCTACCAGTTTACCCGGCATGTCAAGAAATTGCCCATGCAGGCGCGGGTTGCGATCATCGAGGGCCTGTTCCGGGTTGCCCTGTCGGATGGCGAGCGCAGCGATGTCGAGGACGCCTTCATCCGGCACGTCGCGTCGCTGCTCTATGTTGACGACATTGCGCGCGCAGGCGCCCGCCAGCGTGCCGAAGCGCGGGATGCAGGCCAGCCCTGATTCCACAGTGTAGTCCCCCTCATTGACAGGCGCGGCCCGGCGCGCCATTTCGCCCCTGCCGAAAAAACCGCCCTGGAAGGCCCTGACACCCCATGACCTATATTGTCGTCGACGCCTGTATCCGCTGCAAATACATGGATTGCGTCGAAGTTTGCCCGGTCGACTGCTTCTATGAAGGCGAGAACATGCTCGTCATCCACCCGGACGAGTGCATCGATTGCGGCGTCTGCGAGCCGGAATGCCCGGTCGAGGCGATCAAGCCCGACACCGAGGACGATCCGGACGGCAAGTGGCTGACCCTGAATTCCGATTATGCCAAGGTCTGGCCGAACATTACCCGCATGAAGGAACCCCCCGCCGACCGGGAGGAATTCGCGCAGGAAACCGGCAAGCTCGCGAAATATTTCAGCGCCAAACCCGGTGCCGGCGACTGAGTCGGGTTCCTCGCCCGAGGCCCAACAGGCACTGCAGGTCTGAAGAATAGTTAACGGAATCCGGGGCGTCCAAATTGTTGACCTAGGGGAAGCCCCTGCGCAGACCTGTTGAAAAACCTGCACATTTGTGGTAGTGTTCAGACTTGAGCAATAAATGAAAAAGAGCTGCATTTCCCAACTCGATCCGTATGTATCGCGGGCGGGGCAGGGTCTTTTTGGCTCTTAGCGCGTAGAAAAGGGCGATATCCGACATGGCGAAAAAAGCAGAGACTGCGGCACTGGCGTTCGGAGTGGGTCAAAGCGTTGTGTATCCTGCGCACGGCGTCGGAAAGATCACCAGCGTCGAAAAGCAGACTGTGGCCGGCATGCAGCTGGAAGTTTATGTGGTGGCCTTCGACCAGGACAAGATGATCCTGCGCGTGCCGACCAATCGCGCCGAAGCCTCCGGCATGCGCGCCCTGGCGGGCTCGAAACTGGTCGACGATGCGCTGAAGACGCTCGGCGGCCGCGCCCGCGTAAAGCGCACCATGTGGTCGCGCCGCGCCCAGGAATACGAAGCCAAGATCAATTCGGGCGACCTGATCTCGATCGCGGAAGTCGTTCGCGACCTGCACCGCGGCGACGACCAGCCGGAGCAATCCTATTCCGAACGCCAACTCTACGAGAGCGCGCTCGACCGGATGGCCCGAGAACTGGCCGCCGTCGAAGGCATCGACAAGGTTTCGGCCATGGAAAAGCTGGCCAAGTCGCTGGCCAAGAAGAAACTGGCGGCTTGAGCCTCCCCGCATAACAGGACCCCATCATCCTGAAAGAGACACCCCGCAAGCATCACTTGCGGGGTGTTTTCGTTTCTGCCCCGGCGCATGAAAAAGCGCGCCGCGAGGCCGCGCAGGCTGATTCCTAATACCGTTCCCGCATCTGTTAAGGAAGCCGCCATCGGAGAACCTCCCCGTTAACCTTAACGCAATGGCGAGACGTCACCTTTTGATCCGTCGCCGGACATTCGGCGGCAAGATGGTTTTAGCCCCGCGGGCACGGAGAAAGCTCCGGTTTGAGGGGCGAGGGTGACAGGAGATTTAGATGCCCTATTCAGATATTGCACTCGAGCCCGGCACGCTGCTTGGCCACGATGCGACCCCCGACGAGCTTTACCAGGCAGGCCTGGTCTGCGCCGCCGGGCTCGACGCCGACGTCGATCTTGTGGCTGCGCACAAATGGTTCAACCTCGCCGCCTCGCGCGGACATGAGGACGCCAAGCTCCAGCGCCAGGAAATGGCCGGCATGCTGACCACCGACGAAGTGAAGCTGGCGCTGATCGCGGCCCGCGCATGGTTGAAACTCGCCCACTAAACGTTTGCTGCTGCGGGGCCAGTTTCAAAGCCGGCGCTGCCACCAGCTGACATCGCGCCATGCGCCGAGTTTCCAGCCGACGTCCCGGTAGACGCCGACCGGTTCGAACCCCATGGCGCGATGCAGGCCGATGCTCGCCTCGTTCGGCAAGGCGATGCCTGCGAAAACAGCGTGCACGTCCCGCGCCCTCAGGGAATCGAACAGTTCGGCATAGAGGCGCCTGCCAAGTCCCGCCCGTGCGGCATCTGGCCGGACATAGACGGTCACGTCGGCAGACGTCGAATAGGCAGCCCGGACCCGGTGAGGGCTGCCATAGGCAAAGCCGAGAATGCCTCCGCTGGATTCGGCAACGCGCCAGGCATGGCTGGCTGAATACGCGGCGATCCGCCGGGCCATTTCGTGCCCGTCGGGCGGATCGGTTTCGAAACTGATCCAGCTATCCGTCACGAACGGCTTGTAGATGTCGGCGCAGGCGGCCGCGTCGGCTTGTGTCGCTGGCCGGATTTCTACGGTCATCCCACCCGCCGCGTCATGCCTTTCCAGAAGGGTTCGCGCAGATCCTTGCGGAGAATCTTGCCGGACGGATTGCGCGGCAGGACGTCGACGAAATCCACCGTTTTCGGGCACTTGTACGCGGCGATCCGCTCCCGGGCCCAGGCGATGATGCTTTCGGGGGAGGGGTTCTGGTCAGGCTTGCGCACGACAATGGCCTTCACTGCCTCGCCCCATTTCTCGTCGGGCACGCCGATCACGGCAATGTCGGCAACGCCCGGATGGCCGAAGATCGCATTCTCGACTTCCGCCGGGTAGACGTTCTCGCCACCGGACACGATCATGTCCTTCACGCGGTCATGGATATAGAGGAAGCCGTCCGCATCGAAATAGCCTGCATCGCCCGTATGGAAAAACCCGTCGCGGACCGCCTCTGACGTCGCTTCAGGCCGGTTCCAGTAGCCTTTCATCACGAAACCCGCCTTGATGACGATCTCGCCGACGTCGCCGGTCGGGACGGAATTGCCCTCGGCATCGACACACCGGACAATTGCTCCGGGCCATGGCACGCCGCAGCTTCGCAGCTTGCCCCAGGCCGGATCGTGGGCTTCCGGTGGCAGGAAGGTGCCGGCACCGACGGTTTCGGTAAGCCCGTAAAGCTGGTTGAAGCGCGCGCCCATGATGGCCTTGGCCTCGAGCAGCAGGCTTTCCGCGATCGGACTCGCGCCGTAGGAAATCAGCTTTACGGACGACCAGTCGATGTCGCGGACGTTCGGTTGCTGGGTCAGCATCAGGATCACGGCCGGCACCCAGAAGGCATGCGCGATCCGGTGGTCCTCCACGAGGCGAAGGATGGTCTGGGCGTCGATCTCGCGCAAGACAACCGTCTTGGCCCCCTGCAGGGACGCGAGGATGCCGACATTCACGCCGGCCACATGGAACAGCGGCATCGCATTCATCACCGCCTCGCCGGCATCATAGCTCGACCAGTCGAGACGCGCGGCTTGTCCGAAGAAGGAGCGGTAATTGCCATTGGTCAGTTGAACGCCTTTCGGCAGGCCGGTCGTTCCGGACGTGTAGAGCTGGACGATGTCGTCATCCTCTTTCGGGCGCAGGCCCGGCGGGGAGGCGGGGAAGCGGTCCCGCCACTCAGGGTAATGCGGCCATTCGGAATGCCCGCCATCGAGCGTGATGACGTGCTTCAGGCGTGGCAGGTCCGGCAGGATGTCTTCGACCAACGCGTAGAATTCCTTGCCCACGAACAGCATCTCGGCCTGGCAATCGGACAGGATGAACTGCACTTCCGGTGCGGCGAGGCGGGTGTTCACACCGGTCATCACCGACCGGCTCTTGGCGCAGCCGAACAGGATCTCGTAGTATTGCGACGTGTTCTTCGCGAGGTAGGCGACCCGGTCACCCGGAGCGACACTGCCGCTGATCAGGCCGTTGGCGACCTGGTTCGACCGGTGCTCGAGATCGAGGAATGTCGTGGTCTCGCCTTCAAACCAGAAGGCAGCCTCATCGGGGCGGATTTCGGCCTGTACGCGCGGAATGTCCGCAATGAAGGGCATCGCTTCCAGGTCGATCATCTTTTATCCTCCGGACCATCTTTTTATGGAGTGACTTTAGCCCGTTCCAGCGATCTGTCAGCACGGATAACGCGGGCCGCGTCTTGACAGCCGGGGTGGCTCAGGTTGGCTTGGCCGGGGAGGGTCTTCACCGATGCGGATATATCTCCTTGCCCTGGCCTTGCTGGGCCAGGCCGCCTGCGCAAGCGTGCCGCCGCCGATGCCATCGCCCTGCGCGGCAGCAAGCTATGTGCCTCTCAGTGGGGATGAACGGGATGCGGCGATCAAGTCCATGGCACCCTCAGACAGGACGCACCTTGCTTTCGACCTCGTGCAATGTCTCGAAAATCCTGATCCCGCCATTCGCGACGGTTTTGCCTATGAATCCTATGTAACGCTGCTTCGGGGAGACCTGATCGAAACACACGCAATACGGGACCTGAAAGGCAGGCTCCTTGAAAACCTGGAACACGCGGACGAGGATCCCGGCGGATTTCGCGGCCCGTTTGCGGCGCTGGTCCTGTCGGAAGTGGCCCGCACCGACCGTCTGGCGGCATGGATGGATGACGATGAGCGGTCGGAGCTGGTCTCGGCGGCGGCAATCTTCCTCTCCGGCCTCGAGGATTATCGCGGGTTCGATGATCGCGACGGATGGCGTCACGGCATCGCCCACACGGCTGACCTGCTGATGCAATTGTCCCTGAACCCGAACCTCACCGGAGATCAGGCACAGGCCATTCTGGTTGTGGTAGCGGGCAAGGTCGCGCCGGACGGCCATGCCTATGTGTTCGGGGAAAGCGAACGGCTTGCGGCGCCGGTACTGTATCTTGCGCGGTCGGGCCTGGTGGCAGCGGACGCGTGGAACGTCTGGTTCGCCACACTCGGACCGGAGGGGGATCCTGTCGCCTGGCAGGGAGCCTACACAACGGAAGCAGGGCTGGCGCGGCTGCACAATACGCGCGCCTTCGCCGAAGCGGTCTATGTCAGTGCGACGGCGAGCGGCGATCCGGCATTCGGCCCTGTCTCCGGCGCGGCACTGAACTTGCTGAAAGTCTTGCCCTGAGCCCGGTCTTGCAGGCCGGGCCCGTTTGCGGCACGACACTCCCATGACCGTCCAGACACATCCCCCGAGTGCCGATCTCGCCGATACCTTGCTGGCCATGGGCCGGCGGGCGCGGGCGGCGTCGCGCCT
>JBGSKI010000139.1:0-3941 GCA_041741315.1 Hyphomonas sp.
GATCTGCAGCGCGAGGCGCTCGGCCGTACCGCGGCCGGCTGGCGGGGCGTAGCCAGACAAGGCCTCGGCACAATCGGCAACGGAGCTCCCTGTCTGGCTCGCCGCAAGAAGAGCCGCGGCCACATTAAGTGCCCAATGCTCTCCCACAGCCTGGATGGTGACACGGACCGGCTTGCCGACCAGATCGACCTCGACCCGGCTGGTCAGGCCGTCGGTCTCGTAGCCGGTGACCCGCGCGGTCGAGTCCGCAGATACGCCAAAGGACTCGAGATTGCCCGTCGGGCAATAGCGCCGGGCCCGCCCGGCGAGGTAGTCGAAAAACTCGTCATCCGAAGGCAGGATGAAGGTGCCGCCCGCTTCCATGCCGGCAAAGATGTCCGACTTCTCGCGCGCCACGGCGGACAATGTGCCGAGGCCTTCAAGGTGCGCCCCCGCAATGCAGGTCACGAGGCCGGTATGCGGCCGCACCATCTGGCTGCGCGGCGCGATCTCGCCCGGCGTCGACATGCCGATCTCGAACACAGCCCGTTCGGTCTCTTCCGGCATCCGCGCCAGCGTCAGCGGTACGCCCCAGTGATTGTTGAAGCTCTTGATGTTGGAATGCGCCGGGCCGAGCGCGCGGTAGATTTGTGCGATCATTTCCTTGACGCTGGTCTTGCCGGCCGACCCGGTCACCGCCGTCCGGTGCGCACCGCAGCGCACGCGCGCCTCGATGCCCATCTGTTCGAGGGCAGACAATGTGTCCGGAACCACGATTTGCGGCCCCTGCCCCATCTGCCGCGACACGAGCGCACCAGCCGCTCCGGCATGGAATGCCGCAAGCACGAAATCATGCCCGTCGCGCTGGTCCTGCAGGGCCACGAACAGATCGCCCGGTTTCAGCGTGCGCGTGTCGATCGACACCGTGCCGGTCACCGTGAACGGCGCGGTCGCGGTGCCGCCGGTGGCGAGCGCAATGTCCGAAGAGGTCCACAATGGCAGGGTCATGCGCTGATCGCCTCCAGTGCGGCGCGCGCCGTCTCCTGGTCCGAGAAAGGATGAACCTCGTTGCCGATGATCTGGCCGGTCTCGTGGCCCTTGCCGGCGATCACCAAGGTGTCGCCCTTCTTCATCTCGGGGATCACGGTGCGGATCGCCTCGGCCCGGTCGCCGATCTCGCGGGCGTCCGGACAGGCGGCAAGGATCGCCTTGCGGATCAGAGCGGCGTCTTCCGTGCGCGGATTGTCATCGGTGACAATCACATCATCGGCCTGGCGCTGCGCGATCTCGCCCATCAGGGGACGCTTCTTGGCATCGCGGTCACCGCCGCAGCCGAAGATCACCTTCAGGCGCCCGGCCGTGTGCGGACGAACCGCGCGCAGCAGCACGTCAAGACCGTCCGGCGTGTGGGCATAGTCGACGAACACGGCTGCGCCGGTCGGCGTCTTGCCGATGAATTCCATCCGGCCCTTGACCGGTTGCAGGTGCGCCATGCCGTCGGCGGCCTGTTCGAACGTCATGCCCAGCGACAGGCAGATCGCCGCCGCTGCCAGCGCGTTGAGGGTCTGGAACTCACCGATCAGCGGCAGTTCGAACGGCTTCTGCTCCACATCACGCCAGAACAGGCTCAGCACCTGCCCCGTCGCCTTGGGCATGATCTCGTCGATCCACAGGTCCTCGCCGCGCCAGCCGAATGACACGATCGGCATTTGCCGCCCGAGCGCGGCGGCCTCGAAGGCCTCGCCCTGGTCGCTGTCGGCATTGACGATGGCCGGAATGCCGGGCCCGCCAAGGTCGCGGAACAGGCGAAGCTTGGCGTCGAGGTAATCCTCCATCGTCAAGTGGTAGTCGAGATGGTCCTGCGTGAAATTGAGGAACGCCGCCGCCGACAGGTCCACCCCGTCGAGCCGGTTCTGTTCGAGGCCATGGCTGGAGGCTTCCATGGCGCAATGCGTCACGCCCTGCCCGGCCAGCGTCGCCAGCGTCTCATGGATCGTCACCGGGTCCGGCGTCGTGTGGCCGACATCGATCCGGCCCTCCGGCCCGATGGCGCCGAGCGTGCCCATCGAGGCCGCGCGATACCCGGCCCGGGCCCATATCTGGCGGCAGAAGTCGACCGTCGAGGATTTGCCATTGGTGCCCGTCACCGCGATCACGGTCGCCGGCTGCGCGCCGTAGAAGCGCTTCGCAGCCAACGCCAGCGCCTTGCGCGGCTCGTCCGACACGACATGCGGCACGGTTACCCCGGTCGCCCCACCATCCGACAGGACCGCCGCGGCACCATTGGCAATCGCCTGCGCCACAAAGGCCCGCCCGTCCGACACGCTGCCTTTCAGGGCCGCGAACAGGTATCCCGGCATCACCTTGCGGCTGTCGGCCGTCATCCCGGTGATCGGGGTGTCACCAGCCGGGGCATCGGGGAACAGGTCTTTCAGGCGGATCGTCACAGCGCTTTCCTCTCGTCCGTCGGGGAGCGGTACGCGCCGTTCGCCGGGCGGATATCCTCGAAGCGTGGTGCAAGACCGAGCAGCGGTGCGACACGTTCGATGATCCGCCCGGCAAGCGGGGCCGCGTTCTGGGAGGCGACCGAGCCGCCCACCTCTCCCGGTTTCGGATCATCCAAGGTCACAATCAGGGCATATTGCGGGCGGTCGGACGGAAAAATCGCTGCGAAACTGGAGATATTGCGTCCGTCATCATAGCCGCCCGGAACCGGCTTCTCGGCGGTGCCCGTCTTGCCGGCCACACGGTAACCCGCAACGTCCGCCTTGGTGCCCGTTCCGTTCACGACCGCTTCGCGCATCATCACGTTGACGATGTCCGCCGTCAGGGCCGACATCAGGCGCACCGGCTGGGACCGCCGCTCCGGGTCGGCGACCAGCGTCGGGGTCACAAGCTCGCCGCCATTGGCGAATGCCGAAAACGCCGTAATGAACGCCATGGGCGAAACCGCGATGCCGTGCCCATAGGACGCCGTCGCCGAGGTCAGGTCGTCGAACGCGATCGGCAGGATCGGCGCGGCGCTGCCGGCCAGTTCCACCGGCGCGCGGTCGAGCAGGCCGGCCGTCTTGAGGAAGGCCTGCTGACGGCGCGGGCCGAGCTGCTGGTTGATCCGCACCGTGCCGATATTCGAGCTTTCGGCGATGATCGTGGTGACGTCGGCCCGCGTGCCGATCGGATGCAGGTCGCCGATCGTGTAGCCGCGCATCTCGATAGGATCATGGACATCGAACATGTCCTTCGGATGGATCGCGCCAGCCTCCAGAGCGGCCGCAATGGTCAGCGGCTTGAACACCGATCCGAGTTCGTACACGGCGCCGGTCGCCCGGTTCAGCCGAGCAGGGTCGTCCATCGAGATTTCCGAGGCACGGTTCGGATCGAACGGCGGCCAGCTCGCCATCGCGCGCACCTCACCGGAATGCGCCTCGACGAGGATCACGGCGCCGCCTTCGAAGCCTTCTTCGGCCGCCGCCGCCGTCATCTCGGCCTCGACTGCCGCCTGCACGCCATTATCGATGGTCAGGCGCAGTGGCTCCCCGCCCTGCTTCAGGCGGTCGTCCATGCTGTATTCGATGCCGCCGGCGCCGACGCCGTCGACATTGGTGAAGCCGAGCACATGCCCGGCCTGCGTGCCGCGCGGATAGGCCCGGCGGCTCTCTTCCTCGAAGCGGAGGCCCTCGAGGCCAAGATCGAACACGGCCTGGCGCTGTCGCGGGGTCAGGCCGCGCTGTACCCAGACGAATTCCCGGCTCGTATCGGCAAGCCGCGGCGTCAGCTCGGCAACGTCAAGATCGGGCAGGACCCTGGCGAGGGACGCGGCGACTTCGCCGGCATCCCAGATCTGTTTCGGATTGGCGACCAGCGAATAGGCGGCAACCGATGTCGCAAGCAATTCGCCATTGCGGTCGACAATGTCGGCGCGGACCGTTTCGGCCTGCGCCCCGGCGAGCCTGTGCGCCCCC
>JBGSKI010000140.1:0-6826 GCA_041741315.1 Hyphomonas sp.
GGCACCGTCAAGGCGGCCAAGAAGCTCGTGGAAAAAGAGAAGCCGGAAGTCTGGGACATCCTCGATGAGGTGATCCGCGAACACCCCGTGCTGCTCAACCGCGCACCGACGCTGCACCGTCTCGGCATCCAGGCGTTCGAGCCGAAGCTGATCGAAGGCAAGGCCATCCAGCTGCACCCGCTTGTCTGCGCCGCGTTCAACGCGGACTTTGACGGCGACCAGATGGCGGTCCACGTTCCGCTGAGCCTCGAGGCCCAGCTGGAATGCCGCGTGCTGATGATGTCGACCAACAACATCCTCTCGCCCGCCAACGGCAAGCCGATCATCGTTCCGTCCCAGGATATTGTCCTCGGCCTCTATTACCTGTCGCTCGACCGCAAGGGCGAGAAGGGCGATGGCATGATGTTCACTGACCTGGCTGAAATCGAGCAGGCGCTCGACAATGGCCACGTCACGCTGCACGCCAAGGTCAAGGCGATGTACCAGGGCGTCGACACGGAGGGCAAACCGTGGCGCCGCGTCATCGACACGACGCCGGGCCGGTACATGCTGGCAAACATCCTGCCGCTCGCCAAGGGCATCCAGCCGGACCTGGTCAACCAGACGATGACCAAGAAGTCGATCTCCAAGATCATCGACGAGGTCTATCGCCTGTGTGGACAGAAGGCGACCGTGATCTTCTGCGACAAGATGATGGAACTGGGCTTCAGGGAAGCCTGCAAGGCGGGCATCTCGTTCGGCAAGGACGACATGGTCATCCCGCCGGCGAAGCAGAAACTGGTCGATGCGACCAAGGAGCAGGTGTCGGAATACGAGCGTCAGTATGCTGACGGCCTGATCACCCGTGGCGAGAAGTACAACAAGGTGGTCGACGCCTGGTCGACCTGCACCGACAAGGTCGCCGATGCCATGATGGATTCGGCCTCCAAGGCGCAGGTGGCAAAGGGCGACCGCAAGCTGCAGGTCAATTCGATCTACATGATGGCCGACTCGGGGGCTCGCGGTTCGAAGAACCAGATGAAGCAGTTGGCCGGCATGCGTGGCCTGATGGCCAAGCCGTCGGGTGAGATCATCGAAACGCCGATCATCTCGAACTTCAAGGAAGGCCTGACCGTTCTTGAGTACTTCAACTCGACCCACGGTGCGCGTAAGGGTCTCGCGGACACGGCTCTGAAAACCGCCAACTCGGGTTACCTGACCCGCCGCCTCGTCGACGTCGCCCAGGACTGCATCATCAACGAAGATGATTGCGGCACCGAGAAGGGCATCGACATCTCAGCTGTCATGGAAGGCGCCGACGTCGTCGTCTCGCTGGGCGAGCGCCTGCTCGGCCGCGTCACGGCGGAAGACGTCAAGGGTGCCGACGGCAAACTGGTGGCAGTTGCCAACACCTATGTCGACGAAGACCTTGCTGATGTGATCGAGAAGGCTGGTGTCGACGTGGTGAAGGCCCGTTCGGCCCTGACCTGCGAAGCCAAGAGCGGCATCTGCGTCCAGTGCTATGGCCGGGATCTCGCCCGCGGCACGGTGGTCAACCGCGGCGAAGCGGTCGGCGTCATCGCGGCGCAGTCGATCGGCGAACCGGGCACCCAGCTCACGATGCGCACCTTCCACATCGGTGGCGCGGCCCAGGTGGCCGACCAGTCGTCGATCGAAGCGAGCTTCGAAGGCACGGTCCGCTTCAAGGATGCCGAGATCGTTACCCGCAAGGACAAGACGATCGTGGTCGTCGGACGCCGGATGCAGGTCGAGATCGTCGACGCCGACGGCCGCACGCGTCAGTCGTTCCGTCCAAGCTACGGCACGCGCCTGATGATCAAGGACGGTTCGAAAGTGTCACCGGGCATGCCGATCGCCGATTGGGATCCGTTCGCACAGCCGATCGTGTCGGAAGTCTCCGGCATCGCGAAACTGCTCGACGTCATCGACGGCGTGTCGGTCCGCGAGGAAACCGACGAAGCCACCGGCATCTCGTCGCGCGTCGTCGTCGACTGGCGCTCCGGAGCGAAATCGCCGGACATCAAGCCGTCGATCCAGATCACCGACAAGAGCGGCAAGCTGGTCAAGCTGCCGAACGGCTCGGACGCGTCCTATCTCCTGTCGGTCGGGGCCATCCTGTCCGTCGCAGATGGTGACAAGATCGAGGCCGGCGACGTGCTGGCACGTGTCACGACCGGTGGTGCAAAGACACGGGACATCACGGGCGGTCTGCCGCGCGTGGCAGAACTGTTCGAAGCCCGCCGTCCGAAAGACCATGCGATCATTGCCGAAATGGACGGCAAGGTCGTCTATGGGCGCGACTATAAGAACAAGCGCCGCGTCACGATCGTGCCGATCGAGGAAGGCCGCGAGCAGATCGACTACCTGGTTCCGAAGGGCAAGCACCTTGCGGTCCAGGATGGCGACTTCATCAAGCGCGGCGAGTACCTGATGGACGGAAATCCCGCCCCGCAGGACATCCTGTCGACGCTCGGCGTGGAAGCACTGGCCAACTACCTCATCGACGAAGTGCAGAAGGTCTATCGCCTGCAGGGCGTGCCGATCAACGACAAGCACATCGAGGTGATCGTCCGCCAGATGCTGCAGAAGATCGAAGTGACCGATCCGGGCAGCACGACGCTGATCCAGGGCGAGCAGATCGACCTGATCGACTTCGAACAGGCCAACGAAGCGGTCCGCAAGTCCCGCAAGAAGGACCTGGTCGAGGCCACGGGCATGCCGCTCCTGCTGGGCATCACCAAGGCTTCGCTGCAGACCCGCAGCTTCATCTCGGCCGCCTCGTTCCAGGAAACGACCCGCGTACTCACCGAAGCGGCCCTGCAGGGCAAGGTGGACACGCTGGAAGGCCTCAAGGAGAACGTGATTGTCGGCCGCCTCATCCCGGCCGGTACCGGTGGCGGCATCCGCCAGTACCGCCGTGTCGCGGCGGAACGGGACGTCAAGCTGAAGGCCAGGCGCGATGCCGCTGTGGCCAAGGCTGCCGAAGAGGCCGTCACGCTGACCGGCCTGCCGGCGCCGGACAAAGTGACCGCCGAGGAATAGGCTCGGGGAGTTCCCCCATTCGGACATCTTGGAAAAGCCTGCCGTTCATGGCAGGCTTTTCTGCATTCTGGCAGGAGATTCCGGCATGACCTTCGAACGAACGGACGTGATCGGTGTTGGCCTGGCGGTAACTGCGATTGCCATGGTTGCCGGACTCTCGCTGGAAAGCTGGGCCATCACGCGGTGCGACGAATTCATGGCCTCATTCGAGTATTCGGCCAGCGCCACCTACACACCGGAACAGCAGGCCTGCCTGGACGAGCGCCTGCCAAGGCCCTGACCGGGCGGTCTGCCGGCCCAGCCTGCTGTTGCGAGTCAGCAGGCAACTCTTGACGCCAGCTTACTTGCGGCTTACACGCCACCCATCGTCAGGGAGGCCCCGGGACACTTGTCCTTTCGCCGCACCGGAATTCAGTACGTTCCGGCCAGTCTGACTCCCAAGTTTTCGCCCGTCCCGGAAGCCTTTTTGGGCCTTCGGGACATCATTTCGTTAGCGGCCCATCGGGCCAGTATGACCAAGAGACAGAAGGCCCGAATGCCAACCATCCAGCAGCTCATCCGTTCGCCGCGCGCGCCGAAGCGCACGCGGACCAAGACCCCGGCCCTCAAGGCCTGCCCGCAGCGCCGTGGCGTCTGCACCCGCGTCTACACCACGACCCCGAAGAAGCCGAACTCGGCACTCCGGAAAGTGGCCAAGGTGCGCCTGACCACGGGGTTCGAATCGCTGTGCTACATTCCGGGTGAAGGCCACAACCTGCAGGAGCACTCGGTTGTGCTGATCCGCGGCGGCCGCGTGAAAGACCTTCCCGGCGTGCGTTACCACATCGTCCGCGGCGCGCTCGACACGCAGCCCGTCAAAAACCGCAAGCAGCGCCGTTCGCATTACGGCGCGAAGAAGCCGAAATAAGAGGTCCGATCCATGTCCCGTCGTCACAAAGCCGAGAAGCGCGAAGTCCTGCCGGACCCCAAGTTCAAGGACATCATCGTCACCAAGTTCATGAACCAGATCATGCGCGACGGCAAAAAGTCGGTCGCCGAGCGGATCGTGTACGGTGCGTTCGACCTGGTCGAAACCCGCGCCAAGAAGAATCCGATCGAGATCTTCCACACGGCGCTCGAGTCGGTGGCCCCGTCCGTCGAAGTGCGTTCGCGCCGCGTCGGTGGTGCGACCTATCAGGTTCCCGTGGAAGTGCGCACCGAGCGCCGCCAGGCCCTGGCCATCCGCTGGCTGGCCGCTGCGGCTGCCGGGCGCAACGAGAACACGATGCGCGAGCGTCTCGCCGGTGAAATGATGGACGCCGCCCAAGGCCGCGGCAACGCCGTCAAAAAGCGCGAAGACACGCACCGCATGGCTGACGCCAACAAGGCGTTCGCACACTATCGCTGGTAATCAGCACTGGCATTCGGGGGCGATAACGGGTAACGCGCCCGTCAATCGCCCCCGATTTCCTCCCGGAACAAGACACGAAGGTTGACCTCCATGGCCCGCGAATACACGCTGGATCGCTATCGTAACTTCGGCATCATGGCTCACATTGATGCTGGCAAGACCACGACCACCGAGCGTATCCTCTATTACACCGGCAAGTCGCACAAGATCGGCGAAGTACACGACGGCGCTGCCACCATGGACTGGATGGAGCAGGAGCAGGAGCGTGGCATCACGATCACGTCCGCTGCCACGACGACCTTCTGGGAACGGACGGAAGACGGCACGACGCCGCTGTCCGACAAGTACCGTTTCAACATCATTGATACGCCGGGACACGTGGACTTCACCATCGAAGTCGAGCGCTCGCTCGCCGTGCTCGACGGAGCCGTGTGCGTTTTGGATGCCAACGCAGGCGTTGAGCCGCAGACTGAAACCGTCTGGCGTCAGGCTGACCGTTACAAGGTTCCGCGGATCGTGTTCGTCAACAAGATGGACAAGATCGGCGCCGACTTCTTCAATTGCGTCCGCATGATCAAGGACCGCACCGGTGCGACCCCCGCGCCGATCCAGCTGCCGATTGGCGCAGAGAACCATCTCGAGGGCCATGTCGACCTGCTGACCATGCAGGAATGGGTCTGGGAAGGCGAGGACCTCGGTGCGACCTGGGTGCTGAAGCCGATCCGCGATAGCCTCAAGGCACAGGCCGAAGAGATGCGTGCGCACCTCGTTGAACTCGCCGTTGAAATGGACGATGCCGCCATGGAAGCCTTCCTGGAAGGCACCGAGCCGGATATGGAAACGCTGCGCAAGCTGATCCGCAAGGGTACGCTGGCGATGAAGTTCGTGCCGGTCCTGTGCGGCTCAGCGTTCAAGAACAAGGGCGTCCAGCCTATGCTGAACGGCGTCATCGACTACCTGCCGGGTCCGCTCGACGTGCCCGCCTACTTGGGCTTTGCCCCTGGTGACGAAACCGAGACCCGCAACATCGAGCGCCGGGCCTCTGACAGCGACCCGTTCTCGGGTCTTGCCTTCAAGATCATGAACGACCCCTACATGGGCACACTGACCTTTACGCGGATCTATTCCGGCACGCTGTCGAAAGGCGACAGCTTCATGAACTCGACCAAGGGCAAGAAGGAACGCGTCGGCCGCATGGTCATGATGCACGCCAACAAGCAGGACGAGATCACGGAAGCCTTCGCAGGCGACATCGTGGCGCTCGCCGGCCTCAAGGAAACCACGACCGGCGATACGGTCTGCGATCCTAACAAGCCGGTAGTGCTCGAGACCATGACGTTCCCGCAGCCGGTGATCGAGATCGCGGTCGAGCCGAAGACCAAGGCGGACCAGGAAAAGATGTCGGTCGGCCTGCAGCGTCTTGCAGCAGAAGACCCGTCCTTCCGTGTCGAGACGAACTTCGAATCCGGCCAGACGATCATGAAAGGCATGGGCGAGCTTCACCTCGACATCCTGATCGACCGCCTGAAGCGCGAGTTCAAGGTGGAAGCCAATATCGGCCAGCCGATGGTGGCGTACCGCGAGAAACTCGGCCGCGCGGCTGAGATCGACTACACGCACAAGAAGCAGTCCGGCGGTACCGGCCAGTTCGCCCGCATCAAGGTGCAGTTCGAACCGCTTGAAGCCGGTTCGGGCTTCATCTTTGAGAGCGCGGTCGTCGGCGGTGCCGTTCCGAAGGAATACGTGCCGGGCGTCCAGAAGGGCCTCGACCTCGCCAAGGAAAACGGCCTACTGGCCGGTTATCCTGTCACCGACTTCAAGGCCACGCTGGTCGATGGCGCATTCCACGACGTCGACTCGTCCGTGCTGGCTTTCGAAATTGCAGCCCGCGCGGCGTTCCGGGAGCTGAAGGGCAAGGGTGACCCGCGCCTGATGGAACCGATCATGGCCGTCGAAGTCGTCACCCCGGAAGACTATATGGGCGACGTGATCGGCGACCTGAACTCCCGCCGTGGCCAGATCCAGGGCTCGGAGCCGCGAGGCAACATCACCGCGATCAAGGCTTTCGTGCCGCTGGTCAACATGTTCGGCTATGTGTCCAACCTGCGCGGCATGTCGCAGGGCCGGGCCCAGTTCACGATGATCTTCGACCACTATGACGAAGTTCCGCGTGCCGAAGCACAGAAAATCATCGCGGAAGTCGCTGGTTCGTAATCCAATCCGGCCGGAACACCGGTCCGAAATCCAAGAATGAAGGAGTAGCCCGATGGGCAAGGCAAAGTTTGAACGCACAAAGCCGCACGTGAACATCGGCACGATTGGTCACGTTGACCATGGCAAGACGACGCTGACGGCGGCGATCACGATGGTTCTGGCGAAGGCCGGCGGCGGCAC
>JBGSKI010000141.1:0-10501 GCA_041741315.1 Hyphomonas sp.
CGGGCTGGCAGCCACTGCTGGCGCTGGCGCGGCCTTCGCCGCTCCTGCCCCGCCGATACGGCCCAGCACGGCACCGATCTCGACCGTGTCGCCCGCCTTGGCAACGATCTCGCTCAGCACACCGTCTTCGGTGGCAGACACTTCGACCGAGACCTTGTCGGTTTCGAGTTCGACGAGCACGTCGTCTTTCTTGACCGCGTCGCCCTTGGCCTTCAGCCATTGGCCAACGGTGGCTTCTGAAATGCTTTCGCCCAGCGTGGGGACAGTGATGTCGGTCATGGCATGTTCCGTATGCGTATCAGAGGTGTCATCATGGAGAAACGATGCGGTCATCGACCGAATCGGCGGCGAGGGCAGCGTTCAGCAATGTTGCCTGCTCCGCCTGGTGTTTGGACAGGAGGCCCGTGGCGGTCGCGGCGGAGGGCGCGCGGCCGGCATAGCGCGGGCGCGGATTCTTTGCGCCGACCTGAACTGCGCACCATTCGATCTCGTCACGGATGAAGGTCCAGCCGCCCATGTTGCGCGGCTCTTCCTGGCACCAGACGATTTCGGCATTTTTGAACCGGGCCAGTTCCGTCATCATCGACTTGCGAGGCACCGGATAGAATTGCTCGATGCGCATGATGTAGACGTCGTCGATGCCGAGTTCCTCGCGCTTTTCGAACAGGTCGTAGTAGACCTTGCCGGAACACATAACGACGCGCCGGATCTTGGCATCCTTGACCAGCTTCACCTTGCCTTCGCGGCCCGGCGTTTCCGCATCGTCCCACAGGACCCTGTGGAAAGACGACTTCGCGCCGAGATCGTCCAGTGCCGACGTCGCCAGCTTGTGACGCAGAAGGGATTTCGGCGTCATGATGATCAGCGGCTTGCGGAAGTCGCGGTGGACCTGGCGGCGCAGGGCGTGGAAATAGTTTGCCGGCGTGGTCAGGTTGCAGACCTGCCAATTGTCTTCCGCACACATCTGCAGGAAGCGTTCGAGGCGGGCGGAGGAATGCTCCGGGCCCTGACCTTCATAGGCGTGCGGCAGGAGGCAGACGAGGCCCGACATGCGCAGCCATTTGCGCTCGGCCGACGAGATGAACTGGTCGAAGAAGACCTGCGCACCGTTCGCGAAGTCGCCGAACTGCGCTTCCCACAGGGTCAGCGTATTCGGGTCGGCAAGCGAGTAGCCGTATTCGTAGCCGAGCACCGCCTCTTCCGAGAGCAGCGAATCGATGACTTCGTATTTGACCTTCTGGTCTGGCAGGTGATTGAGCGGCGTGTAGCGCTCGCCGGTCGTCTGGTCGACAATATGACTGTGGCGCTGCGAGAAGGTGCCGCGACCGCAATCCTGGCCGGACAGACGGATCGGGAAACCCTCGTCCAGCATGGTCGCAAAGGCGAGGTGTTCTGCGGTCGCCCAGTCGAGGCCCTGCCCCTTCGAAATGGCCTGCGACCGGCCTTCGATCACACGTGCCAGCGTCTTGTGGATATCGACGCCTTCCGGAACCCGGGTGATCGCGTCGCCGAGTTGCTGGAGGCGCTTCTTGGTGACGCCGGTCTTGCCGCGGCGTTCATCATCCTCCGGCAGGCCGAGGCCCTTCCACTCACCGTCCAACCAGTCAGCTTTCTTCGCTGCGAATGCCTTGCCGGCATCGAATTCGCGATCGAGGTAGGCTTCGAAATCGGCGACCTGCGCATCGACCTGTTCGGCGGTGAGCAGGCCTTCGGCGACGAGGCGCTTAGAATAGATTTCGCGGGTCGACGGATGGTCCTTGATCGACTTGTACATGACCGGCTGGGTGAACATCGGTTCGTCACCCTCATTGTGGCCGAACCGCCGGTAGCAGAACATGTCGAGGACCACGTCCTTGGCGAATTTCTGCCGGTACTCGGTCGCAACCTTGGCGGCGTAGACGACAGCTTCGGGGTCATCGCCATTGATGTGGAAGATCGGCGCCTGCACCATCAGGGCGACGTCCGATGGATACGGCGAGGAGCGCGAATAGATCGGGCTGGTTGTGAAGCCGATCTGGTTGTTGACGATGAAATGGATCGTACCGCCGGTGCGATACCCGGTCAGGCCGGACAGCGCGAAACACTCGGCGACCACCCCCTGCCCCGCAAAGGCAGCATCGCCATGCAGCAGCAGCGGCAGAACGACACCGCGATCAAGCTTCTTGGTCTCGCGATGGCGCATTTCCTGTTTCGACCGCGCCCGGCCGAGCACGACCGGATTGACCGCCTCGAGGTGCGACGGGTTGGCGTTCATCGTCAGGTGAACCTTGTTGCCGTCGAACTCACGGTCCGAGGAAGCACCGAGGTGGTACTTCACATCGCCCGAGCCGAACTTCTCGGCGCCCTGCGTGTTGCCGCCCTGGAATTCGTGGAATATCTGCTCGTAGGGCTTGCCCATCACGGCCGCGAGCATGTTGAGGCGGCCGCGGTGCGGCATGCCGACGACGATTTCTTTCACGCCGAGCGCGCCGCCGCGCTTGATGATCTGTTCCAAGGCCGGCACGGCCGCTTCGCCGCCGTCGAGGCCAAAGCGCTTGGTGCCGGGATAGCGCTTGTGCAGGAAGCGCTCGAAGGTTTCCGCCTCTATCAGCTTGGCCAGGATCGCTTTCTTGCCTTCCGGCGTGAAGGCAACGCCCTTGTCCGGTCCCTCGATGCGTTCCTGCAGCCAGGATTTCTCTTCCGGGTCGGAAATGTGCATGAACTCGATGCCGAGCGTCGAACAATAGGTGCGCTTGAGGATTTCAAGCATCTGAGCGACCGAGGCGTGCTCGAGTCCGAGATAGCCGTCGATATAGATGCGGCGGTTCATGTCCGCCGGGCCGAAGCCGTACGTGGCCGGATCGAGTTCCGGCTGGGCTTCGACCGGATCGAGATGCAGCGGGTCGAGCTGCGCGGCAAGGTGGCCGCGCATCCGATAAGCGCGGATCATCATGATCGCACGGATCGAGTCCTTGACGGCCTGATTGATGTCGGTGGCGGCGGCGGTCGGCTTGGCGTCGCGGATCTTCTTCTCGATCTTCGGCTCGAGCAGGGCCCAGTTGCCGTCGAAAGCTGCGATCTGTTCGTCCATCGCCGGGCGCGGCCAGTCGGCGCGCTTCCAGCTGGCCCCGCCGGCATTGCGGGCGGAAGATGCCGCGTCGTCGCCCATATCCGAGAAGAAGCTGCGCCAGCTTTCGGGAACCGAGGCCGGGTCCCTGGCATAGGCCGCCTGCATCTGTTCCAGCCACTGGGCCGAACCGCCATACAGAAACGCCGTGTCGAGCAAGGCCGCGTTGCCCTTGCTGCGCGAACCATTCATCGGGCTGCCATCGTCTGCCATGTCGTCTCTCGTCTGCTGCGACTACCGTTCCACTGCACGCTGGAACGCAATGCTTTCCCAGTTGTTACCGGGCACTGTACGAGGACGACCGTCGCGGGGTCAGATCCTGGCCACGCTAGACCTGGTCCGGGCGGACCGTCCTGGCTCAATTTGCGGGCTTTCTAGCCCTTCAGTACGTCAACCATCGTTGTGCCGAGGCGCGCAGGCGACGGCGAAACGCGGATTCCGGCGGCTTCCATGGCCGCTATCTTTGACTCGGCATCGCCCTTGCCGCCACTGACAATGGCGCCAGCGTGGCCCATCGTGCGGCCCTTCGGGGCGGTGCGGCCGGCAATGAAGCCGACCATCGGCTTCTTGCGGCCTTTCTTTGCCTCGTCGATCAGGAACTGCGCGGCATCTTCTTCCGCGCTGCCACCGATCTCGCCGATCATGATGATCGACTTCGTCTCGTCATCGGCAAGGAACATTTCCAGCATGTCGATGAATTCCGTTCCCTTGACCGGATCGCCGCCGATTCCGACGGCGGTTGTCTGTCCAAGGCCCACCTGCGTGGTCTGGAACACAGCTTCATAGGTAAGCGTACCGGAGCGCGAGACAATGCCGACATTGCCCTTCTTGAAGATCGAGCCCGGCATGATGCCGATCTTGCACTCGTTCGCGGTGATGACGCCCGGGCAGTTCGGGCCGATGAGGCGCGATTTGGATTTCTGCAGCTTGGCCTTCACGCGCACCATGTCGAGCACGGGCACACCTTCGGTAATGCAGACGATCAGCGCGATTTCGGCGTCGATGGCCTCTTCGATGGCTGCTGCTGCGCCTGGTGGCGGCACGTAGATTACGGAGGCGTCACAACCCGTCCTGGCTTTCGCCTCGGCGACCGTCGCGAAGATCGGCAATTCCTGGCCATTGTCGGCCTTCCACATCTCGCCGCCGCGCTTGGGATGCGTGCCGCCGATCATCTTGGTGCCGTAATAGGCCAGCGCCTGGTTGGTGTGGAACGAACCGGTATTGCCGGTCATGCCCTGTGTGAGGATCTTGGTGTTGTTATCAATAAGAATGGACATCTATTCGTTCCTTAGCTGCGAACCGCAGCAACGATTTTCTGGGCGGCATCGTCGAGATCGTCTGCGGGAATGACGTTCAGGCCGCTCTCTTTGATGATCTTCTTGCCGAGATCGACGTTCGTGCCTTCCAGGCGCACGACGAGCGGCACCTGCAGGTTTGTCTCCTTCACGGCTGCGATCACGCCTTCGGCGATCACGTCACACTTCATGATGCCGCCGAAGATGTTCACGAGGATGCCCTTCACGTTCGGGTCCTTCATGATGATCTTGAAGGCCGCTGCCACCTTCTCCTTGCCGGCGCCGCCGCCGACATCGCAGAAGTTCGCCGGCTCTTCGCCATAGAGCTTGATGATGTCCATGGTGGCCATGGCGAGGCCCGCTCCATTGACCATGCAGCCGATCGTGCCGTCGAGCGCGATATAGGCGAGGTCCCATTCGGAGGCCTCGATTTCCTTCTCGTCTTCCTCGGTCTTGTCGCGCAGGGCGACGATGTCCGGATGGCGGAACAGCGAGTTGCCGTCGAAGCTGACCTTGGCGTCGAGGACGCGCAGGTGTCCGTCCTTCATGACGATCAGCGGGTTCACCTCGAGCATCGACATGTCCTTCTCGGTGAAGGCCGTGTAGAGGATCGGGAACAGCGTGAGGCCGTCGTCTGCCGCCGTGCCGGACAGGTTCAGCGCAGCATTCAGTTTCTTCGAGTCGGCATCGGTCACGCCGGTCGAAGGGTCGATTCCGACGGTAACGATCTTCTCCGGCGTGTCATGGGCAACCTGTTCGATGTCCATGCCGCCTTCGGTCGAAACCACGAACGAGACGTGCGACGTGCCACGGTCGACGAGAATGGACAGGTAAAGTTCTTTCTCGATGTCGGCGCCGTCCTCGATGTAGAGGCGGTTGACCTGCTTGCCGGCGGGGCCGGTCTGGGCCGTGACGAGGTGATGGCCGAGCATGGCCTTGGCATGGACGAGTACGTCTTCCTTCTTGAACGCCAGGCGGACGCCGCCTTTTTCGCCTGCTTCCTTCTCCACGAACTTGCCCTTGCCGCGGCCGCCTGCATGGATCTGCGACTTGACCACCCAGAGGGGGCCCGGAAGCGTGTCGACGGCCTTTTGCACGTCGTCCAGAGAGAGGACGGGAACCCCGTCCGCGACCGGCGCGCCGAAGGATTTCAGCACGGCCTTGGCCTGGTATTCGTGGATGTTCATTCTGCGTTTGCCTCTGATGCCGGAACCGGCGCCAACGGGGGCCCCTGCCCGCGCTTTGTGCCGGGCTATATAGCAGCCTCACCTGATGCGGCAACTGGCTGGGTATGAATGTTGTGACTCAGGTTTTTGACACTTCGCCGGCATCCGGCGTGCGAGGGTCGATCTCGACGCTTGCCAGCGGCGTCGGGAGGATCGGATTCCAGTCTTCCTGCTTGGAATCCTGCGGGACAGGCCGGACCTGCGTGCGCCACACCATGATCGCAGCCAGCACCACGAGCAGCACGCCCGCAAGCCCGAACAGGCCGAACCTGCCCGCCCCACGCATCGCGAAACCTGACAGGAGCGGGCCGATAATCGAACCGCCCGCCCAGATGAACAGTAGTCCCGACATGACCTGCGGGATCTGGCCGCGGGGGGCCCTGTCGATCGCATGCGCGACACACAGCCCATAGAATGACAGCGATCCCGCCCCCCAGAACGCCAGCACCAGGATCACGCCAATCTCACCCAACGCCGTGCCGAACACGGCGATCAGCAGGGCCGCCAGTGCCGAAAGTGCACACATTCCGGCGATCACGAGCCTGCGTTCTATCCGGTCCGATAACCGGCCTGCAGGCCACTGGATGACAAGTCCGCCCAGCCATGCCGAGGCCTGCGCAATGGCGGCCGCCGCAGTGCCACCGCCGGCGAGGTCGAATTTCTCGAAATAGACCGGCAGCAGCGCCAGGGTGCCAGTATTGACCACGCCCGCAAGCAGCACGCCCCAGACCGCCGCGGGAGCCATCGCATACAGGCTGCCGACCGGCATGGTCTTGCGCTCTGGTGGGGCCGGCTCCTTCTGGCGGGTCAGGCAGACCGGCACCAGCGCGAGGGTCAGGAACACCGCCGCCCAGGAATAGGCCCGGCTGTCGAGTGGCGACAGGCCCGCCACAAAGAACGGTCCAATCATCAGGGAAAGCTTTGCGCCGGTATGGTAGATGCCCATCACGTTTCCGCGAGACTTCTCCGGCACCGCTTCGCCGAGCCAGCTTTCGATACTGGTGAACATGTAAGCGAAGGCGATCCCCATCACGATCCGGATCAGGGCCCAGAACGCTGCCTCATGCCAGAGCGAAAGGGAGAGCACGGCAACGGCGTTGATCGCCGACGCAGCTGCGAACAACCGGATATTGCCGAACATGGCCAGCGCGCGGGTAGCAGACCATGCCCCGAACATGAAGCCGGTTGCGTGCAGGCCGGCGATCACGCCGATCGTCTGCGGCCCGGTGCCCATGGCCTCGAGCCCAAGCGGCGTCAGCACTCCAGTGAGGCCACCCGCAATCTGCAGGATCATCACCGAAACAATAAGAACGAATACGTTACGCGTGTCCTGCATTCCGCAGCGAGCGACTGCTCATCCCCTACTCTATCTGAATTTGGCCTGGATTGCCGAAACGGTCTGACCGGCGGCGTCCCTGATGGACAATTCCACCCCACCCTCTTCCCAATTGATCTCCACCGCCCCGAAATTCTCCATCGGATAGGCCGCGCCAAGTTGCACCGCGTCCATCTCGTCCAGCGTCGTGGCGAACGACACATTGAAGGAAGATGCGGTCAGTTCGTTCGCCGGGTATAGCAGGAGGGTTTCGGACTTGTACTGGAAGGCGGCATGCCGGTCGCCCGAAAGGAAGACCACGCCCTTGGCCTCGGTGTCGCGGATCAGGTCGTAGAGGCGCTGCTGTTCCTTCGGCAGGCGCGACCAGGACTCATAGCCATGCGCCGTCGCCATGACCTGGATCGAGGATACGATCAGACGCAGGTCGGCCGGTTCCTGAAGCTGGTTCTCCAGCCATGTCCACTGGTCATTGCCCAGCATGTCCTGATTGCTCGCCGTGGACGGAATGTAGCGTTCCTTACCCTTCACATTGAATTCGTCCGTAGGCATCAGGTCGGAGCGGAAGAAGCGCGTATCCAACACGATGATCTGGGTGCGCTTGCCCTCCGGTCCGAATATCCGGGCATAATAGGTGCCGGGCCAGGCACCGAGATCGGCATTCTCCAGGCCCCAGAACCGCTCGTGAATCCGTTCCGACAGGCGCTTGAAGACGAAATCGCGTCCGCCATCGTTCGCTCCGTAATCATGATCGTCCCAGGCTACCATCATCGGATGCGCCGCGCGCACCGCCTTGAAGTCCGGCCTTGCGGCGAGGTCGGCAAAGCTTTGCCGCAATTCGTCGAGGTCCGGCTGGTTGTAAACCGTGACAGAGCCGTCACGGTCGCCATAGACATTGTCGCCGATCATCAGGAACAGATCGGCCTTCTCGCTGGCGATCTCGCGCAGGGCGGAACTGTCGCCCTTTTCCTCGTCGAGGCAGGAACCGAACAGGATGCGCGTCAGCACCGCGTCCGGTTCTGGCAGGGCCAAGCCCGCCGGAGCGACCGGAAAGAAATCGTCCGGAAGCGTACGATAGTATGCCTCCAGTGCCTCTTCGGCGCTTTTCGGCGCGTGAGTGATCAGGGGAATCGAAATCGGTCCCGCTGCCTGGCAAGCTGCGAGACCGATCAATAGTGCCAACGCTACAGTGCGCTTCATTTCCTGCCCTCCGGAATGCCGCTCCTTCGTCTCTAACGGGGATTCACAGGGGCAGTAAGGGCCAAACGCGTCAGGCGGCGAAGAAAATTGACCATAGCATGCGGCCCGGAAGGAAGGCGAAAAGCCCCGCCACCATCAGGCCGCCGGTGAACATGCCGGTCATCGCCTTGCGGTGGGAGGCGATATCTTTCCGCCGCGCGGCGGCTACACCCATCGGGAGGGCAATCACTGTCCAGGCCGAAAGGCCGTGGATGAAACTGAAATTGTTGCCATTGAGTCCGGTCAGGAAGAACGAGCTGATGGCGGTCACTGCCATCGCCGCAACCCAAGTGTACCCGAGCCGCTTGTGCAGGGCCCTGCCCTTCACGCCGCGCAGCAGGGCAACGCCGATCCCGAAAGCGGCGAGCGCACCGAACAGGTGGGCCTTCAGGACCACCGGCGACTGCACGAACCGCGTCGCATCGATGCGGAACCGGATCGGCGGATTGCCGCTCGACTGGATGATCAGCCACGAAATCAGGGCATAGGCCGCGACAGCCCCGATAATCACCGTCCGGTTTGAGGGACGGAAGGAGGGAAAGCGGCGCGGCTTCGCAGAGGGGGTCTTGATCGAAAGCGATGTCATGTCGTGTCTCCTGTCGTTTGAAGAGCCAAGACTGACGCCGGGGCGGACGAACCGCCACCGCGACTACGTGGAGAGGCTGGAATCCTTCGCGAAATACGGCCAGAACGCTTCACGAAGCGCGAAATGCACGGAGCGGACATGCCGGACATCCTGAAACGCCGCCTGCGCGAGGCCGCCGTGATCCTCGGCCTGGCCGCGGCGTTCACCTTTTTCGGCGTGTACGGCAACAATGGCGCCCTATGGGCACGATACCTCATGTGGGTGGTGACGATCGCAGTCGGCAGCGTGTCTGCCCAGGTCGCCGTGCCGCTGGTCTTCGAGCGCAAGGTCGCAGGAGAGATGCTGCCGGTGCAGGTCGCCGTGGCGGCCGCCCTGATCGCCGTGCCCGTGCTGGCGGCGCTGGTGGGCCTGATGGGCCTGCTCGGCTATTGGGTGCCGGTCGCGGACCTGCCCCTTCAATTCGTCTACGTTTTCGCGATCTGCCTGGTCATGACAATCGGCGGCTTGTTGATCGACAGGGCAGTGACGCCGGCCCGGCATTCCGCTTCACCGGATGCCGGCGCAGCGACGCGCTTCCTCGAACGGCTGCCGGTCAAGTACCGCGGCGCCGAGCTTTGGGCCGTCAGCTCCGAGGACCATTACCTGCGCGTCCACACCAGTCGCGGCGAAGAACTGATCCTGATGCGGCTGTCGGATGCGCTGAAAGAACTCGCCGGCGTCGAAGGTGCGCAGGTGCACCGGTCCTGGTGGGTCGCCCGGTCAGGCGTTGGCGATGCCGTGCGGGAGAATGGCAAGCCGGTGCTGAAGCTGAAATCCGGTAAGGAAGCCCCGGTGTCCCGGACCCATCAGAGCGCCGCAAAGGACGCCGGACTGGTCTAGGTTGTGGACTCATAATCTCTGAGCCAAAGGCGTGTTGAAGCAAGGAGGACGCTTGCCAGGAAGTTCCGCGCAAGCTTGTCGAACCTGGTGGCGACGCGCCTGAAGTGCTTCAGCCTGCAGAAGTAGCGTTCGACTTTGTTGCGCTGTCGATAGATGCGCTTCGGGACTGAGCGCTGGACGATCCTGTCACGTGGCGTGGGGATGCAGGCCTTTGCGCCTGAGGCGCGGATGAGGTCCAGGAAGGCATGAGCGTCATAGGCCCGGTCGGCGACCACGTGGCGGCAGGCGAGGCCGGTGAGCAAGGCTGGTGCTGCGGTGATGTCATGCGCCTGGCCTGCCGTGAGAATGATGCGAACCGGCAGACCATTTTCGTCCACCAGCGCATTGATCTTTGTACTCAGTCCTCCACGAGAACGACCGATGGCGTGATCTGGGCCCCCTTTTTTCCACCGGCTGCATGCTGGTGGGCGCGTATGATCGATGAGTCGATCAGGGCCATGGAATGAGGCGACTTCGCCGCCAACGTCTCGAAGATCCTCACCCAGACGCCCGCCTTGGCCCAACGGTTGAAGCGGTTGTAGGCTGTTGTGTACGGACCATAGCGCTCCGGAAGGTCGCGCCAGGGCGAGCCTGTGCGCAGGATGAAGAAGATCGCGTTCAGCACGCGCCGGTCATCCACCCGGGCCACGCCGCGCGGCTTATCAGGCAGAAGTGGCTGGATAATCCGCCACTCCGCATCCGAAAGATCAAAACGGGCCATCGACAACCTCCTGTCAAAATGGAGATTGAATCACACTTCGGCCTCAACAGGAATCCTGTTTATGAGTACAGAATCTA
>JBGSKI010000142.1:0-6803 GCA_041741315.1 Hyphomonas sp.
GCGTCGATGGCGGCAAGCTGATGAAACTGGAGCCCGGCGAAACAGCCCCGATGCACGGGCACGGCAGGCTGGAGGCGACGGTGGTGCTGCATGGGTGCTTCTCCGACGGGCACGGCGAATACCGGCGCGGCGACTTGGTCATCGCGGGGCCAGGCAAGCGCCACAAGCCGGCCGCGACGGGCTCGCAGACCTGCATCTGTTACGTTGCGACCGCGCCGCACCGGTTCCGGAGGCGCGCATGAGGCTGTGGCGGGTTGCAGCAATCGTTAGTTCCATCCTGCTTGCGGGATTGCCGGCTTCCTTTGCCGACGATGCGCGTGCTCCGGCCGAAGGCGGACCTGCAAAATGGACCCCGAAAGACGGAGACGAGATCCGGTTCAAGGTCCTGCGCAAGGGCAGTCCGTTCGGAACCCATGTCGTGACCTTCGATGTCGACCCGGATGGTACACTGAAAGCGACAACAAGGGTGAAACTGAAAGCCGGGCTCGGGCCGATCACGGTCTTCAACTATGATCTCGCCGCAACCGAAACCTGGAAAGATGGTGAACTGGTCGCGCTGAAAGGCAAGGTCAATGATGACGGCCGCAAGGGTGATGTCGTCGCGACCCGTGACGGCGATGAACTGGTCGTCGACGGGACGATATTCGACGGCGCGGTGCCTGAAAGTATCCTGCCGGCGAGCCACTGGAACGAGGCGCAGACCGACGCGCACCGCCTCCTGTCAACAGAAGACGGCCGGCTGATCAAGGTGGATGTGATCGACAAGGGTCCGGAGGATGTCCTCGCAGGCGGACAGGTGATCCGGGCCAACAAATACCTGATGGACTCCGATATCGACGTCACGCTCTGGTATGACGATGCGGGCCGCTGGGTGAAGCTGGCCTTCAGTGCGCGCGGACAGGATATCGAATATGTCCTGGACCAGGCTTATTGATCCATCCGCCAGCATGATTTTCAATCAGAGGCGCGACACACGCCACGCAAAAACTGGCCTCCGGACGCGACAGGATGGCAATATCCGTAAAATTTCACCGATCCTGATTTTCTGCGATTTACCTATCCCCTGTAAAAGCTCCGGGTGGACAATGCCCCGTGTGGGGGGTGGGAGTGTTGCGGCATGGTTTCCGAAAGGAAAAAGTCAGGTAGCGTCTGGTCGATCGCTGATTTGATCAAAGACGTTCAGGTCCCTGAAAAGTACGCCGGCACGCTACGGACCAAACAGCTGGAAATGGTCCAGCGGATGACCTTCGTCATGGTTGTCGCCAACCTGCTGAACGCGGCTGTCGTGATGCTTTCGTTCCGGGGTACAGCGGTCGACAGCCTGCTGTACATCTGGGGATTCGCCATCGTCATGGCGAGTGCCATCGGCATTCTGGCACAGATGCGCGCCGTCCGCGCGAAGGGGCCCACCGATGTCACCTCGCAGCGCGAACTTGAAAAGTTCGCCCGCGGATCGTCGCTGAGTGGTCTGATCTGGGCAATTGCGCCGATCATCGTGATGAACGTGTCGGATTCGCAAGGCCAGATGGTCATGGGGATCATCCTCGCCGGCATGATGTTCGCTGGCGCGTTCCTGCTTTCGCGCGTTCCGGATGCCGCCTTGTCGTTCATCACGCCGGTTGGCATCGGCATGGTGATATCAATGCAGTTCCAGCAGAACCCGCAATCGCAATATGTCTCCGTGCTGGCCATCGTTTACCTCGGCATCCTGATGCTGGCGGTCCGCCTGACGCACAAGCAGTTCGTCGAGCAGCACCTCAACGAGGCGGCGGTGCAGGAACAATCGCAGCTGATCGGCCTGCTGCTGCGCGATTTCGAGGAAAGCACATCCGACTGGCTCTGGCAGACCAACCAGAAGGGCTGCCTGCAGGACATTCCGCTGGTCTTCGATGGCGCGGTGGATACCGACAATGTGATGAAGGCCGGCACCCCGCTCGTGTCGCTCTTCCAGCCGGACGAGGCACTCAAGGTGCTTGAGACCAGCCTGTCACGCCGCCAGGGTTTCCGCGACCTTGTACTGCGCGTGAAGGCCGACGACCCGGTCAACGAGCGCTGGTGGTCGGTGACCGGCAAGCCAACCTTCGAGAACGAAGTCTTCAAGGGCTTCCGCGGCGTCGCTGCAGACATCACGCAGTCCAAGGAAATCGAGGACCGCATCGCCTACATGGCGCACTATGACGGCCTGACGGGCCTGCCCAACCGCATGACCATGCAGGAATACCTGGAAAAGGCGACGCGCCGTCCGCTGCAGGCGGGCGTTGAACGCGCGCTGATCTGGCTCGATCTCGACAATTTCAAATGGGTGAACGATACGCTCGGCCACCCGGCAGGGGACGAATTGCTGCAGAGCGCATCGGCCCGCCTGTCGGAATTGTGCATCGATCAGGACGTGGTGGCCCGCATCAGCGGCGACGAGTTCGCGATGATTGTCGAACGTCCGGCGCCGGGTGGCCTCGAAGCCTTCCTCGAGAAGCTTACCGAGCGCATGGCGCAGCCCTACGATCTCTGGGGCTCCACCGCCAATTGCTCGGCCTCGGCCGGCGTGCGTCTGTTTGATGCGTACACGACCGATACCCGCCAGATGCTCAAGCATGCCGACCTGGCGCTGTACCAGGCCAAGAAGCAGGGCAAGGCGACCTGGTGCATGTTCACCGGCGAACTTGACGACAGGGCCCGCGCTCGCCAGCAGATCGAGCACGATCTCCACCGCGCGCTCGACCAGAACGAATTGCGCGTCTACTTCCAGCCGCTGGTCGATGCGACATCCCATGAAATGATCGGCTGCGAAACGCTGCTGCGCTGGCAGCATCCGAAACGCGGTCTGGTCTTCCCTGGCGAGTTCATCGAGCATGCCGAAGACAATGGCCTGATCACGCGCATGGGCGACTGGGTCATCCGCGCCGCGCTGGCAGAGGCCCGCCGCCTGCCCGAGCATGTCCGGATTTCGGTCAACATCTCGCCGCTGCAGATCCATAGCGCGAGCCTTGTCTCGACCATCGTTCAGGCGATTGCCGCGAACAATATCGATCCGAGCCGGCTCGAGCTGGAGATCACGGAAAGCGTGCTGATGTCCGATACGGAATTCACGCTGCAGCGCCTGCACCAGATCAAGAATCTCGGCGTGCGCATCGCGCTCGACGATTTCGGAACGGGCTTCTCTTCGCTCAGCTATCTGCGCAGCTTCCCGTTCGACAAGATCAAGATCGACAAGAGCTTCGTGACCGATCTGGAATCGCGGGTCGACAGCCGCGCCATCACGGTTGCCACGCTGAACCTCGCCAAGACGCTGGGCATGCGGTGCACGGCCGAAGGCGTCGAGACGCAGTTCCAGGCCGACTTCCTGCGCGACCATGGCTGCGACGAGCTTCAGGGCTTCTTCATCAGCCGCGCGCAGCCGCTGGACAAGCTTGTCCACCTGATCGACATCGCGCCGTCGATCGATACCAACGAGGATGTCATGGACCGGATTGGCCCGCGCATCGTTTCGTCAAAGGATGAGGTCCGGACCGCCAAGGCATCCTGATCGCCCGTTCGCTTCGTCAGGGCTGATCGCTGGCGGGAGTTTCGGTGGGGGCCTCCGGATCGGTCGCTGGTGCTGGGTCCGCCGGCTTTTTCTCCTTAGAGCCGAATGCGTCGCCCAGCGCCTTGAGGGCCTGTTCCTTGGCGACATCTTCCAGTGTTGGCTGAGGCGTGGGAGCCGCCGTTTCCGCCGCTGCGTCCGGTGTGGTTTCGGGTGCCGTTCCGGATGGCGTGGTAGCAGGCTTCGCCGGCAGGCCGAGCGCGCCACCGATGGCATTGCCCAGCGTACCGCCGAGATCGCCCGAACCGTTGCCGCCCAGCTTGCCAGTCAGTCCGTCGACCACCCGTGCGCCAAGCTCGGCCTGGAGCGCGGCCTGCACGCCGGAGAAGTCTGGCGACACTTTCAGCTTGGACCAGGACCCGGACAAACGCACCGGCACCGGAATGCCGTTGAGCTGCACGACGCTGCCTGCGCCGGTGCCCTTCTTGTCGATGCTTGTCGCAAGGCGCAGGTCGAGGCTCTGGCCGCCAAGATTGATGACTCCGGTTCCGTCGATGCCGAGCACGGGATTGAGCAGCTTCATCAGGTCAACCTTGGCAACCCCGTCCTCGATCTTGAGCACGGCGTCGAAACTGGTGAATTCAGTTTCTGCTGCAGGCGACAGCACCGAGCCGAAATCGAGGTTCTGAAGGCTGCCCGTGGTGAAGGCCGTCTGCAGCGATTGTGCGCTGCGGACCAGTTGCGTGACATTCAGGCCCTTCAGCGTGCCATCGGCGAGCTTGGTGGAGAGCTGGCCATTCAGGCCGCGCATGATCTCGTCGATCGACTGGCCGCTGGCGCTGGCATTCACGGTGAACCCGCCGGCACCCGTCAGCTTGTCGAAACCGGCGAGGGTTCCCAGCAGGCTCGACATGGCGATGCTGTCGCCGGACATGGCGAACGACACGGCTGGGGTCGCCTGACGCGAATCGACGGACATCTTGCCCGACCAGTTGCCGCCGAATGCGGCGAACGCTGGCAGGTCGGCGACCAGGAGACCATCGTCCAGCGCGGTGACGACGCTCGCCTTGGTCAGCGTCACGTTTCCAAGCACAAGCGAGGACGTGGTGATGCTGAGGTCCGCATCGACGGACTTCAGACCGGCAAGGTCGAGCGGCTCCTTGCTCCAGCCTGTCATCGGTTGGGCCGGCTTCTTCGTCTGGTCCGACGCGCCGAGGAAGGGCGACAGGTCGAGCGCACCCATGTCGAGCTTTCCGGTCAGGCGGGGCCTGGCACCGGACAGGTCGAGCCCGGCATTGCCGGTCGCCTTGATATTGTCGAGTGTCAGGTTGAGGGCGGTGAAGGCGATCGTCTTGAACGTGCCGGAGATGCCACCCTTTGCCGAGAAAGTCTGCAGCGTGTCGCCGGGCTCCATCTCGACATCGGCCGCCTTGAGGAGGGCACGCAATTCGCTGCTCGATGCGTCGATCGTGCCATTGATCTGGCCGTCGCCGCCTAGGGCGACGTTGCCCTTGAACGCAGCGTCCATGAGTGCGCCGGAGTGGGTAAAGTCGAGCCCCGTGAGACGAAGCTGGTCGACCGCGCCTTTCAGGGCGCCGGACACCTGCACACGCTCAAGCGCATCTTCCGCCGGAATGTCTATTCCGAGCTGCTTCACCAGTTCCCCGGTATTCGGCAGCAAGGCCTTCATGGTCCCGTCGAGCGCCGGAGCGTCGCCGAGAGTCAGGGCACCGGTATAGCTGGCATCGATCAGGCTGCTTTTTACCCCGGCGGAGTCGAAACGTATCACTGGCTTGTCGAGAGGACCCTTGAGCGCCGCCTTGACCGTCGCGGCTCCCAGCGGCGAGAGGTTGTATGGCATGTCGATCGCGGCAAACGTCGCGACATCGGCAAGGCTGGGAGCGGAGAGCGACAGCGTACCGTCGACGACCGGAGCCTCGCCAAGCGTGACTGTGCCGGCGAAATCCGTCTTCATCAGGCCGGACGATTGCGTGACCTTGTCGAGACGGACCTGCAGGGCGGCCAGCGGGCCGGAGACCGCGCCTTCGGCAGACACCTTGCCGAGCTTGGACAGGTCATAGGGCAGATCCAGCTTTGCGAACCGGACGGCGGCGTCGAGCGCATCGGACGAGGCATCGAACGTGCCGTCCATCGTGCCGGCGTCGCCAAGCGTCACCGTTCCGTCGAACCGGGCCTTTCCCATGTCGGACTCCAGGGTGAGCTTGAGGCTCGCGGGCTTGCTGGCGGACATGGCGTCCAGCGAATCGAGGGTCAGGGCGACATCGAACGTCTGGTCCTGGAACAGGCCGTTCGCCTTGGCCTTGAGCGGTTTGTCGAGCGACTGGAGGGACGCTTCGAGGTCGAGATCCTTCAGTTCGTAGACCGTTCCGGTGGCATCGTCGCGATAGGTGAGGGAGGCATTCTTCAGGCGGGCCTGCTCCACGCCGGCATCCACACTGCCTGACGGGCCGCCGTCTTCGGCCTGCGTGTCCTCGCCCGTGCCGAATTCCCAGTTGACCCTTCCATCCGCCAGCTTCTGCAGCTGCACATCGGCATCGACGAAGGAGATTTCCTGAACTTCCACCCGCTTCTGCAGCAAAGGCAGCCATTTCACCGACCCGCGCAATTCGCCAGCCTTGATCATGCTGGGCGAGGCAAAGCCCTCCGGATTGGCCACGGTGACGCCGCCAATGCTGGCCGAGATGCGGGGAAAGACCGAAATGCCGACATCGCCGGTCAGCACCACGTCCCGGTTCAGGGCCGAGGACGCGGCCTTTTCGATCTGCGCCTTGTACACGTCCTTCGGCACGAGGAAGGGGACGACCATGGCCGCCACGACCAGCAAGGCGAAAACGCCGCCGGCAATCAGGAAAATGCGCTTCATCGATGGGTCTCCAACCGGGTTGCCGCAGCTTATCCCTTGAATGTGGCGTCTGAACGGCTGCTGAAAAGGACTATCGCCTGATTCCGCCTGAAGTTCCCCGCTTGACCCACCCAAAGCCCGCGCATAAAGAGGCTGCTCGCCGCAAGGCGGTCGGAAAATGCGCGGGTGTAGCTCAGTCGGTTAGAGTGCCGGCCTGTCACGCCGGAGGTCGCGGGTTCAAGTCCCGTCACTCGCGCCATTTCTCACGAAATGAACTCCTAATAAGCACTTGATTTCAAACGGATTTTCGGGATCCGTTTGGATCTCGTTGCGTAAAATGGCCGGAATCTGTGGACCAAATTGGGACCAGATTGTGGACCAATGGGCGGCGCCATGAAGCGCGTCGAAGACAATTCTTAC
>JBGSKI010000143.1:0-4212 GCA_041741315.1 Hyphomonas sp.
GCCCGGCTCCGGCCGCTTCGCAACTCCTTCGAACTCGAGTCCCGCCTCGCCCTGTTGCGAGCCGCGTTGGACGATCCGGACGCCTGGTCCCGCCGCATGGCGACACACCTCCGGCGGCTCGGCCTGCGGCCCTGCAGCGCCTGCCCGGAAATGCCCGGATTATCCGGACACTTTATGGACTGTTTCCGGGGATTTTTGGATAGGTTTCCGGGCATCTCCGGCGTCCGCGCGCCGGATGCGTCCTAGGATGCAGACTTCGTCCCAACGCTGAATTCCTGACCGGACGGCTCTGGCCACGCCGGTCATTGGTGCTGCAAAAAGGCATGGTAAAGTCAATCCGCCATGCGGAAATGCAGTTATTATTCGCCCCTTTAGAGGAATAAGCCTTACCCGTTTTCTCAGGGGAGGGTCTGATGGGGTATCGTTCCGTGGCTGCGCGCGCGCAGCCAAACCGGCTGGTGAAGGGTGCCCTCGCGCTCCCGTCTATCGCTTTGATCGCCGCCGGTCCGGCCTTCGCAGACGACGGTGGCCCGCTCGCCGGCACTATCCCGGCCACCCTTGGTCCGATCCCCGTGGATTTCATCCTCTTCGCCTGCACCCTGCTCGGCGTCGCCCTGTTCCATCACCGCACCTTCACCGTCGCGGTCACCGGCCTCGCCACCATCCTCGCCTGGAAATTCCTGGTCACCGGCTTCAAGCACGGCACCGGGATTGCCGGCTTCGCCGGCCATGTCGAAGCCGAATGGGTCGTCATCGCGAACCTCTTCCTGCTCCTGCTCGGCTTCGCGGTTCTCTCGCGCCACTTCGAAGCCTCGAACGCACCGGAAAAACTTCCCGCCCTCCTGCCGGACAGCTGGCTCGGCGGCGCCGTCCTGCTCGTCCTCGTCTTCGTCCTGTCGAGCTTCCTCGACAACATCGCCGCCGCCCTGATCGGCGGCGTCGTCGCCAAGCACGTCTATCACAACAAGGTCCATATCGGCTTCCTCGCCGCCCTCGTCGCCGCCTCCAATGCCGGCGGTTCGGGCTCGGTTGTCGGCGACACGACCACCACGATGATGTGGATCGACGGCATCAGCCCACTCGATGTGGTCCACGCCTATGTCGGTGCCTTCGCCGCGCTTGCCGTGCTCGCCATCCCGGCCGCGCTGGTCCAGCAGAAATACCAGCCGATCCAGAAGGCCGCGACCGAAGGCCTGTCAATCGACTGGATGCGCGTCCTCGTCGTCGTCATTATCCTGGTCACCGCCATTGGTGCCAATGTCATGGCGAACATCCGGTTCCCGGCCCTGCTCGACCAGTTGCCGGTCATCGGTATCGGCGTCTGGGCGGCGATCGTCGTCACGGCGATCCTGCGCAAGCCCGACTGGGCAATTGTCCCGGCCTCGCTGAAAGGCACGCTCTTCCTGCTCTGCCTTGTCACCTCCGCGTCGCTGATGCCGGTCGAAAGCCTGCCGAAAGCCGGATGGGAAACGGCGATGGGCCTCGGCTTCGTCTCCTCCGTGTTCGACAATATTCCGCTCACCGCACTCGCCCTCAAACAGGGCGGCTATGACTGGGGCGTTCTCGCCTATGCCGTCGGCTTCGGCGGATCGATGATCTGGTTCGGCTCCTCCGCCGGCGTCGCCGTCTCGAACATCTTCCCGGAAGCCAAATCGGTCTGGAACTGGGTCACCAAGGGCTGGTTCGTCATCCTCGCCTACATCATCGGCTTCGCCGTCCTGATGCTGGTCATGGGCTGGCACCCGCATCCGCCGCACCACCACTAAAACAAACGGCCCGCTCCGGACTTCCAGGGCGGGCCGTTCGTTTCAGGTCTTGTGGCGCGTCAGGCGCGAGACTTGGATTTCATGTCCTTCGTCATCGAGTCGATCTTGGCGATCAGTGTGTCCGCCGAACCGTTCGACCGGTCGAGCAGCGACAGGAACTGCTCCCGCTGCAGGATGCCCAGCCAGATCAGGTTGCCATCAATATTCAGCGCAACGTCCACGACCTGGTATTCGCCGTCACGGGTCAGCACCCGCCAGCGGACATCCATGTCCTTGCCATCGCTGCGCTTGATCACCGTATTGACGATCGAGTCGGTTGCCGACCGGTCGACGGAATCCTTCACCACCACGGCCTTGCCGCGATAGGCGTCGAGCTGGACTTCATAGACCGCCAGGGCGTAGTCGCGGAACGCCTTGTGATAGCGGGTCAGCTCGTCCGGGGTGAACCGGCGCGAATATTTGCCGATCGTGAAATTTGCGACAGACTCGAGATCTGTGAACTCGTCCATGTAAGCATTGAACTTCGCGGTCCGCTGCGCGGCCGTGAGGGCGGGATCGTTCAGCGAGGCGAGCACGTCGCTGGCATTCTTCTGAACGTAGGCTTCGGTCTTTGCATCCGCAGCAGCCGGCTGGGCCAGCGCAAGCAGCGCAGCGGAGGCCAGTGCGGGGAGGATGAGGCGTTTCAAGAGAGGCTCCTGCTTACTTCTGTGTCCGGCGTTTATTCTTCAAATTCGTCAAAATCAGGGAGATCGTCGTACGTTCCTGAGTCTGCTGGCTCTCCATTACGGATGTCAGCCTGACGCTGAGATGAATAAATACGCCGGAGGGCCACATAGGGTTCCGGCTGGGCATTCAGCTGGTCGATCTGGTCATCGTATTCGACACGGGCATTGAGCCCGCCGAGCACACCGCGGCCAATGCCGATCTGGGTGTCCAGATCGGGCTGGCCGGCAAATTCTATCCAGGTGAGTGGCTGGAAAGCCACATCCACGCCGGTTCCGAACAGGTCCCGCGGCGTGGTCGGTCCGAGCAGTGGCATCACGAGGTAGGGCCCGCTCTCCATACCCCAGACGGCGAGCGTTTGCCCGAAATCCTCGGTGTGCGGCTCGATGCCGATATGATTCGCGGCGTCCCACAGGCCGGCGATGCCGAAGGTCGAATTGATCGTGAACCGGAAGAAGGAATCGACCGCCCGGTCGGGCTCGGCCTGCAGCACGTCATTCACAAAGACAACCGGCTCCTTGAGATTGCTCAGGAAATCGCCGACGCGGTCGCGGGCGAACACCGGCGTGACCGTCTTGTAGGCGGTCGCGGCAGGCGACAGGGCATAGGTGTCGACTTGCTGGTTGAAGGCGAACATCTGCCGGTTGAAGCCCTCATACGGGTCGCTTTCGGCTGTGGCATTGGTTGTGGCGGGGGTCGTGGCGCAGGCGCCAAGGGTAGCAGCGAAGGCGAGTCCGATATTTGCGAATTTCATGATGACTTCCCGAATATGCGGATTGCTAGATGGTCGCTCATCTTCGCATCCGCAACACACCATTTCGTAAACGATACGCGCAGAAGGTGGCTTTGGTTTGTTGCCAAAACATATAAACTGCTGTTTATATGTTCGTATGAAGCCTGTGCTTTCCCTGACCCTTGAACGCCTCCGCGCAGCGGGAGAGCCGACTCGCGTCAGGATACTCGCCCTGCTGCGGGAACGCGACCTGTCGGTTGGCGAGATCGTGCAGGTCCTGTCGCTCAGCCAGCCGCGCCTGTCGCACCACCTTAAGGCCCTGACCAGCGCCGGCCTGGTCGAGCGTCTGCCGGAGGGCTCCTTCGTCTTCTACCGCGCCGCCAATCGCGGCGATGGACAGCTGTTCCTCGACACGCTGTTCGCCCAGATCGACCCGGACGAGCCGTCTTTCGTCCGCGACAAGGGGCGCCTGGAAGAAGTCAGCGCCGCGCGCGCCGCCTCGGCGCAGGAATACTTCTCCTCCGTCGCCCGCACCTGGGACACCGTCCGGTCGCTCCACTACCCGAACGAAGCCATCGAACAGACCCTGCTGGACCTTGCCGGCCCCGGCCGGTTCCGCCGGGTCGTTGATTTCGGCACCGGCACCGGTCGCATGCTGACCCTGTTCGCTGACCGCGCCGACGAAGCCGAGGGCCTCGATCTCAGCCATCATATGCTGACCGTCGCGCGGTCGAACCTCGAACAAGCCGGCATTGCATCGGCCCGCGTTCGTCAGGGCGACGTGATGGCGACGCCGTTCGACACCCAGTCGGCAGACCTTGTGATCATCCATCAGGTGCTGCACTTCGTCGACGCGCCGAATCGCGTTCTGGCCGAGGCCGCACGCATCCTGGTGCCGGGCGGACGGCTGCTGATCGTCGACTTTGCCCCTCACGACCTCGAATTCCTGCGTGCCGAGCATGGCCACCACCGGCTCGGCATCGCCCCGGA
>JBGSKI010000144.1:0-3130 GCA_041741315.1 Hyphomonas sp.
GGATCGCCCGCGCCGCGGAAAGCTGGATGGCGAAGCGCCCTCAGTATGCAGAGCATGGCTGGCGGTATGACATCGTCGCGCTCGCGCCGTGGCGTCTGCCGCTGCACGTGCGGGACGCGTGGCGGCCGGGAATGGCGTGAGCTTGAATTTTCCTCGCTGTTGGTGTGAAGTGAGCGCTAACAAAAGCCATGGGAGGTTAGCCGAAAATGTCCAAACTGAAGCTGTTTCGCCGGATGGGCGCCGCCGTTGCCATCACGCTTGCGGCCGGCATGGGTCCCGCATGGGCCCAGCAGGCCCCGATGTACCCGATGGACACGCCGGCCGAACCGGACGCCATTCCGCTGGGCACCGGCGGGGTGGAAGGCTCCACCGCGCCTGAGTCCTGGTTCAACCAGTGGGGCGACCCGTTCACCCGGAACGTTTCCACCGCCACGCTGACGCCCTTCCTGCCCGACCCGGACAAGGCGACGGGAACCGCCGTGATCGTTGCGCCGGGCGGCGGGTTCATGATGCTGTCGATGGGCAATGAAGGCTGGGAAGTGGCCGAGCGCCTGAAGGAACAGGGCATCGCCGCGTTCGTGCTGAAGTATCGCCTGAAGCCGACGCCGGGCGACCTCGACACGTTTTTCGAGGATATCAACCAGATGTTCGCCGGTGCCGGAAAGCCCCCTGCACCCGGGGAAGAGGGCCGGCCCAGGTTTGACGTGACGCAGCCGGTCGAGGATGCGAAAGCCGCCTTTGCGCTGGTGCGCGAGCATGCGGAAGAATGGCATGTCGACCCGGAGCGGATCGGGATGATCGGCTTTTCCGCTGGCGCGATGACGACGCTGAGCACGGCCCTGCAGGCGCCGGAAACGAAGCCGCTGTTCATCGGCCCGGTCTATGGCGGAATGGGCCCTGTCGAGGTGCCGGAGAATGCGCCGCCGATGTTCGTCGTTCTGGCGGCGGACGATCCGCTGTTTGCCGGAACCGGCTTCGGCCTGATCGAATCCTGGCAGGCGGCCGGACGGCCGGTCGAGTTTCACCTCTACCAGAATGGCGGCCACGGGTTCGGGCTCGGCAATCCGGGCAAGACCAGCACCGGATGGTTCGATGTGTTCATGCACTGGATGCGGACGAACGATTTCCTCGCCGCCCAGACACCGGCGCCCGATCCGCAGGCAGAGGAATAGAGGCCCTAAAGCATCGAGCCGATTCAAGGAATCAGCTCGATGCTTCAGGTTTCTTATATGGTCGCGGCGTGTTCCCGAAAACCGGGTCCACTTTTCGGCACGCCGCTCTAGCTGGCCAGCGCGTCGCGCTTTTCCTCGATCTCGAGCCATTCGAATTCGGCGGCGTCGAGCTCCTCGCGAACCTTGCCGGCGCGGAGGGATTTCCGGTTGAAGGAGTCCGGGTCGCTGGCATAGAGGCCGGGATCCGACAGGGCGGCTTCGATGGCGGCGATCTCGGCCTGCAGTTTCGGGATCAGGGCGTTGATCTCTTTCTGCCGATGCTCGTCCTTGAAGGAGAGCTTGGTCTGAGGTTTGGGTTTCGGCGCGTTTGACGTGTCCGGCGCTTTGTCCGCCTTCGGAACGTTGCGCCCCCTGGTGCGCACGCCTTTGAGCTGTTCCTGTGCGTCGGTCCAGCCGCCGGCGGTGATGATCCATTCGCCGTCGCCGAGCGGACAGAGGCAGGAGGTCACCGTGGAATCGAGGAAGGCGCGGTCGTGGCTGACCAGGATCAGGGTGCCTTCATAATTGAGCAGCATGTCTTCGAGCAGGTCGAGCGTCTGCATGTCGAGATCGTTGGTCGGTTCGTCCATCACCAGCAGGTTCGACGGCTTGGCAAGGCCAATCGCCAAGGCAAGCCGATTGCGCTCGCCGCCCGACAGCGCGCCGACCGGCTGGCGCAGCTGTTCCGGCTTGAACAGGAAATCCTTGGCATAGGCCGCGACGTGGCGCTGGCCGCCCTGCACCATGATCGAGTCGCCGCCATTCGGGGCGAGCGCTTCCCAGATCGAGTCGCCGGCATTCAGCGTATCACGCGTCTGGTCCTGGTAGGTCACTTCCATCGTCCGGGCGTGGCGGATGCTACCGGTATCCGGTTCGATCTGTCCAAGGAGCAATTTCAGCAGCGTCGTCTTGCCGGCACCATTCGGGCCGATGATGCCGATCCGGTCGCCGCGCAGGATTTTCAGCGACAGGTCCTTCGCGATGACCAGCGGGCCGTCCGGCGTGTCGAAGGATTTCGAGACGTTGACCGCCTCGATCACTTTCTTGCTCATCGACTCGCCGGCCCCGGCGCTGATCTCGGCGGTGGCCTTGCGATCATTGAGGGCCGAGCGCATCTGGGCATGCTGCACGCGCATCTGTTTCAGCTTGGCGAGTCGGCCCTGGTTGCGCTTGCGCCGCCCGGTGACGCCGCGCGCCAGCCAGTGCTGCTCGTCTTTCAGCTGCGTCGTCATGCGGCGCATCTGGCGCTCTTCCTCAACCTCGATCTGTTCGGCCCATTCGTCGAACTTGACGTAGCCGTCCGGGCTTTTCAGCACCTTGCCCTGGCGCAGCCAGAGCGTGTTGGTCGAGATCGTTTCTAGGAAGCGCCGGTCGTGGCTGACCACGAGAACGACGCCGTTGAAGCCCTTCAGGCGCTTTTCCAGCGCCTCGATCATCGGCACGTCGAGATGGTTGGTCGGCTCGTCGAGCAGCAGCACGTCGGGGTCGCGGGCGAAGGCTTTTGCGAGCGTGGCGCGGCGCTGCTGGCCGCCGGACAGGGTTTTCGGATCGGCCTGCGCCTCGACGCCGAATTCCATCAGTTCAGCCTCGGCCATATAGGTGCCCTCGAGGCCTTCGCTGGCATAGTCGAGCACGGTGGCGAAGCCATCAAAGCGCGGTTCCTGAGCGACGGCGGCATAGGTGATGCCGGGCTGGCGCCAGACGTCGCCGGAATCGGCCTCGACCTGTTCGGAGATGATCTTCATCAGGGTCGACTTGCCCGCCCCGTTGCGTCCGACCAGCGCCGCGCGCTCGCCCTTGGACAGCGAGAAGGTGACCCCCGTGAACAGGGGCCCGCCGCCAAACGAGAGGCGGACATCGGTGAGCGTGATGACGGGGGGCTGGGCCATGGCGGGGAGATAGCGCGCGGGCGGCGCGGA
>JBGSKI010000145.1:0-9391 GCA_041741315.1 Hyphomonas sp.
TACGAGTCGGGCCTGTCCGGCCCAGGGCGGCTGCATGACCTGTTCATCGCCCATGAAGGCCTGACGCCGGGTGAGGCGAAGGCGGGTGGCCGCGGGGCAGACCTCGTTATCGGGCGTGCACCGACCCCGTTTGGAGACGGCGTGTGGCTGATTTCGCCTCGCGGCCTCGCCGGGCTTGGGTTTATCGATGAAGGCGCCCCGAAACGGACCGGGTTCGAACACCAGGGCCGGAGCGAACCGGAAGCCTTTGCGGACCTTGCCGGGCGCTACCCTGATGCCGACATAAGGCGCGACGACGCTGCCGCCCGGAAAATGGCAGCGCAGGTCTTCGACCAGGGAGAACCGCTGCCGGTCGCTCTGTACGGTACGACGTTCCGGCGGCAGGTCTGGCGTGCCCTGCTAGACATTCCGGCAGGCACCACGCGCACCTATGGCCAGCTTGCGGCGGCCAGCGGGCATCCCAAGGCCGCTCGCGCGGTCGGCGCAGCCGTCGGTGCAAATCCCGTCAGCTGGTTCATTCCCTGCCACCGCGCCCTTGCGGCGGATGGCCGGCTCCATAATTATCATTGGGGTGTGGCGCGCAAACGCGCCATGCTGACCCTCGAACGCGCCTGCGTTGCCTGATCGGTGCCGCCGGCACACCCAGTGACCGGAGCCGCCGCATGTTACCCTATTTTGTCCTGCTCGCCGCTCTTGTGGCCTGGGGAGGCTTTGTCGCCTGGCGGTGGAAGTCGGCGCGCGATTTCGCCCATGAAGTCCTGGCGGTGAAGCAGAAGGAGGGCGAGCTTCCTGCGTCAGTCTCCCCGGATGAATTCCAGGACCTCTACCTGCGCAGCGAAGGCCCGCGCGGCATGACCTATCTGTTCGTCTGCGCCGCCATCGTCCTGCTGCTGCTCGCGCCGTTCGTGGCGGCGTTCAACGCGATCTGGACTGCCCTCTGGGTCATGACGGGCCAGTCGCCCGTCTTCGAAACCGGAACGCTTATCCATACCTTCTCGATTTTCCTCGCCTACTTCGGCACGACCGTCGCCTTGCTGGCCACCGCCATGCGGCGCTACCACGCGCTCGCCCCGCCGAATTTTAAACAGGTCCTGCGCGACCTCAACGGAGCCGCCAGATGAGTATCGGATACCTGCACACAATGGTTCGCGTATCGGACCTCGACGCCAGCCTGAAATTCTTCTGCGACGGACTGGGCCTTACGGAAGTCAGCCGGGTATCCAACGAAGCCGGGCGGTTTACGCTGGTCTTCCTGGCTTCGCCGGATGATCTGGAGCGCCTCGGCGGCATGCCGGACGGTGCGCGGCCGACCGAGACCCATATTCCGATGGTGGAGCTGACCCACAACTGGGAGCCGGAAGATTATCAGGGCGGCCGCAATTTCGGCCACCTCGCCTATTCGGTCGGGGATATCTACGCCGCTGTGGAACGGCTTGCCGGCCTCGGTGTTACCATCAACCGGCCGCCTCGCGACGGACGCATGGCCTTCATCCGGTCGCCGGACGGCATTTCCGTCGAACTGCTGCAGCAAGGAAAGCCGCTGATGCCGCAGGAACCCTGGGCGTCCGCCCCGAATATCGGCGCCTGGTAGCTCTCAGTCCTTCTGCTTCTGCACTGGTTCGATATCCTGGAAGAGGATTGCCGGATCCATCAGTTCCTGTTGTACCGGCGGGGATTTCTGGACCGGGTCCTGAATCTGGTAGTTACCCTTCTTCATGTTCTGCTCCTGCACATAGGGAACTACTGTCCTCTGTTCGAGCAGGCCACTGACGGCTCCAAGGCGGATCTGCAGCGTGCCCCAGCCTTTCGCAGAGCACTGTCCGGCTTTCACCGCTGAATACAGGGTACCGTCATTCAGCCTGTCGTGATCGTAGGTCCGGCAGGTTTCATAGATTTCGCTCCACCGGCGGTCTGTGCACCGGTCGGTGCGGGCATAGGCATCGACGCAGGTCAGTGCCGACTGGAAGTCACCGGGTGCGGCGGCGTATTTGGCGCGGAAGTCAGCTTCGTTCTGGGCTTCCCATGTGTAGCGCTTCAGCAAGGCTGGCCAGCCTTCGACCGTGCATTGGCCGTCGGCAATGTCCTGCAAGAGGTTGCCATCATCCAGCAAGGCATGATCGCTGGTCCGGCAATTCGTGTAGACCTTGCTCCAGTCCTCCGGACGGCATTGCCCGGCCCTCGCATAGTCGGAGATGCAGGCAAGCGAAGCGGAAATGTCCGAGCCTTCCGCCACCTCGGTCGGCGTCCATTCCTGTGCGCCGTCCTCCTCGGGCACCGTTATCGGGCCGGCCAGGTCGCGACCGTCGCTTGCGCCTGTTGTATTGCAGGCCGCTGCACGTGTCCGGGCGATCGCTGCCAGCGGGCTCGACGGATACTGGTCGAGGAAGGCTGCATATTCACAGGGTGAGGAGGCAAGATTAAAGACGGTCTGCTCGGCGCTGGTGATGGCACCGGTATTGGTACAGCTGCCGAAACAGATGTCCTCGCCGACGAGCCCCGAATTGTAGAACGGTGTCTGCGCGCCCTCGGTTGCGGTCGAGACCCGGTCTGCGACGCGCTTGAACACCTGTTCGGCGATCAGTCCGTCGATCGGCAGGACAGCGGCCAGGGCAGCCGTGAAAGGGCTGTGGTCTTCCTCGCCATCCAGCGCGGTAAAGCCCGGCTCCGTCGCATAGGCGATCAGCAGGCCCCGCGCACGGCCGACCGGAGCCAGGCCGCCGGACAGGTCACGGCTGGAACTCGGCAACGGGTTGTTTCGGCAAGCATCGAGGATAACGAAATTCACCGAATTTCCGGCCGCCTCAATATACTGAAGTGCGTCGCCGAGCCGGGGCGCCTGACGCCAGAGATCCTGTTCGGTCCGCGCATTGGCATCGACGGGAACGAGGTAATTCAGTCCCTGAGACTGGACGCCGTGGCCGGCATAATAGAACACGCCGACCGCATCCGGGCCAGCGGCCTTCAACCTGTCGCCATATGCCTGGAAGGCTTCTTCCATCTGGTCTTCGGTCGCATTGGTGACCAGCTGGACCTCGAATCCCACGCGCTCGAGCGTAGTCTTTATCAGCGACGCATCTTTCGCCGGGTTGGGCAGGTCCCAGCCCGACTGGCGATAGTCCGAATTGCCGATAACCAGGGCAATCCGGCCGTCGGCGAATGCGGTGCCGGCAAGCAGCGCGGCGGCGCATGACGCGAGTGCAAATCTCGAAAACATGGCAATTGGCCTTCCGTTCGTCCCCACATCAATAGACCAGAAAACCGCGCATGACGGAACAGGGTATTCGTTCCCATGGTATCTCGGACAAAGAAAAAACCCCGCCCGGATGACCAGACGGGGCTGTTTCGGAACGACGATTCACTTATTCGGCAGCAGGCGGAGTGTCCTTGCCGACGACCGGAATAATGCTGTTGCCATCTTCGGTATCGGGGTCGCCATTGCGTTTGTGGATCGCGATCGCCACGCCTGACAGCAACAGGATCGCAATCAGGTTCGGCACCGCCATCGACGCGTTCGCAATGTCACCGAACAGCCAGACGAAGTTCACCTTCGCAATGGCGCCGATGAAGATAATGCCTACCCAGATGACGCGGAAGGGCGTCGTGGCCCACTCGCCGACCAGATAGGTCAGTGCCTGTTCGCCATAGTACGACCAGCCGATAATCGTCGTGAACGCGAACAGCGCCAGGCACCCGGTCACCATCCAGCCGCCGATCGGGCCCGGAAGCGCATCGGTAAAGGCCTGGTTGGTCAGCGTTGCGGGGTTCGCCCCTTCGGCCAGCCAGATGTGCGTCGTCGTATCGCCGACCATGGCGCGGGCGCTCTCGATTGTCGGCCACGAGCCTTCGGCTGTCAGGATGACCAGCGCGGTCATCGTGCAGAGGACCAGCGTGTCGATGAACACACCGATCATAGCAATCTCGCCTTGCACGGAAGGATTGCGCATCTGCGAGGCAGCGTGCGCGATGGGTGCCGAGCCCTGGCCCGCCTCGTTGGAGAACAGCCCGCGTGACACGCCGAACCGCATTGCGGCAACGATGGCGTATCCTGCAACGCCTCCGACGGCCGATTTGAGGCCGAAGGCCGAGGCGAAGATCATGCCGAAGGCGTGGGGGATCTCCTTGTAGTCGACGACGAGCACAGTCAGGCAAGACAGGACATAGACGGTGGCCATCAGGGGGACGAGACGTTCCGCAACGCGTCCGATCGACTTGATGCCGCCGATGATGATGAAGACGAACACGGCGAGAACTGCACCGATCAGCCAGGTCGGGGCGTTGATCCCGAAGGGCTGGAGCTCGGCGACAAGGTTCTGGGTGATGCCGTTGGCCTGCACCATGCCGCCTGTTGCGGCAGCCGATATCAGGGTTCCGATACAGAAGAGGATGGCCAGCCAGCCCCAGCCCTTACCGAGGCCGTTCTTGATATAGTACATCGGCCCGCCATTGATGCGGCCATATTCGTCGATTTCGCGGTACTTGATGGCCAGAGAGCTTTCGGCGAAGGCGAGGGCCATGCCGAAAATGGCCGTCATCCACATCCAGAAGATCGCGCCGGGGCCGCCAACTGTAATGGCTGTTGCGACGCCGACGATGTTACCGGTGCCGACCTGGCCGGAAAGGGCGGTTGAAAGCGCCTGGAAGGGGGTGATTGTGGCCGGGTTTCCGTCCCCCTTGCGGCCGTTCCAGACCTCCACAAGTGCCGGGAAGAAGCGGTAAAGCGGCCGGCCTCCGAGGCGGATCATGAAATACAGACCCGCTCCGAGCAGGAGGACTGCAATTGGCCCCACCGGGAGGACCTGGTTGCCTGACCATTCACCGCCCCAGATGAAGCCGCTGAAATTGTTCACCCACGCCTCAAACTGGGCGAATGCTGTCTCGAACTGTTCCATGGGCCTCCCCGGCTCCTTGTGTTTCCCTTCCGGAACACTATCCAGCTTTGCCAGCATGGGAAGCCTTAGTCGCAGGCGGCTGCCGGCGCTGTGCCAATTGCACAATCGGTTGTGGAAGGCAGGCTGGTTTTCAGGCATAAGCCCGCGAATGAGCGATACCCCCGTTTCCCGGCAGGCCAAGGGCGTCTTTATCAAGACGTTCGGTTGCCAGATGAATGAATACGATTCCGAGCGCATGCGCGATGTGCTGCGCCCGCTCGGCTATGCGCCGGTGGACAGCGCGGAAGATGCCGACCTTGTCGTCCTGAACACCTGTCACATCCGCGAGAAGGCGACCGAAAAGGTCTATTCCGACCTTGGCCGGCTGAAGCGGGTGAAGGAAGCGCGGGGCGGAAGCATGACCATCGCCGTCGCCGGTTGCGTCGCGCAAGCCGAAGGCGCCGAGATCATGCGCCGCCAGCCCGCCGTCGACCTCGTGCTGGGTCCGCAGGCCTATCACAAGCTGCCGGAAATGATCGCACGGGCCAGCCGCGCCGTTGGCGACCGGCTGGAAACCGATTTCGACACCCAGGAAAAATTCGACGCCCTGCCCAAGGCCCGCGAAGCAGACGGCCCGACGGCCTTCCTGTCGGTGCAGGAGGGCTGTGACAAATTCTGTACCTTCTGCGTCGTGCCCTATACGCGGGGGGCCGAATTGTCCCGCAGCGTCGACGATATCGTGTTCGAGGCGCGCAACCTCGCGGGCCAGGGCGTCCGGGAACTCACCCTGCTCGGGCAGAACGTGAATGCGTTTCATGGTAGTGCGCCGCGCGTGCCGGGCGGCGACGACTGGACGCTTGGCCAGCTGGTCCGTCACATTGCCAGGATCGGCGGGATCGACCGCATCCGCTACACGACAAGCCATCCGCGCGACATGGATGCCGACCTGATCGCCGCGCATGGCGACACGCCCGAAATGATGCCCTTCCTGCACCTGCCGGTGCAATCCGGATCGGACCGCATCCTGAAGGCCATGAACCGGGGCCATGTCGCTGACGATTATCGCGAAATCATCCGCAAGGTGCGTGAGGCGCGTCCGGACATTGCCATCGCATCCGACTTCATCGTCGGTTTTCCGGGCGAATCCGACGCCGACTTCGAAGCGACCCTGCAGCTGGTCCGCGAGACGGAATATGCCATCGCCTATTCGTTCAAGTATTCCCGGCGTCCCGGCACGCCGGCGGCCGAAATGGCGCTTCAGGTGCCCGAAGAGGTGAAGGATTCCCGCTTGCAGACCCTTCAGGCCCTGTTGCGCGAGCAGCAGGAAGCCTTCAATCGCTCGAAGATTGGCACAGTCGTGCCCGTGCTGGTGACCGGCAAGGGCCGCCTGCCGGGACAGGCTCATGGCCGTTCGCCCTGGCTGCAATCGGTGCATTTCGAAGGGCCGGAAGACCTTGTCGGCCAGATCGTCGAGGTACGCGTCGATGGAGCGAGCCTCAATTCCCTGAATGGCGACCTCGTGCGCATCCGCGAGGCGGCCCTGTGACGGGAAAGCGTCGCGCGCCCCTGTCGCCCTCGGCCCCCGTCAGCCGGTTCTATGAAGTCGCCAATGCGGAGCGGCTGCGGGACCTGTGCGGGCCACATCATCGCAACCTGCATGCGCTGGAGGCGCGCCTGAAGGATTATGGCCTGCGGGCGGAAAGCCAGGGCGGCGGCATCCTTCTGGCAGGGATCGCCGAAGGTGTGTCGATTGCCGAGGGAGCGCTGGCGGAACTCGAACGCCGGATGCGCAATGGCGGGGAAATCACTGACCTCGATCTTGGCGGCGCGCTGGAGGCCGCAATGACGCCGGCCCAAAACTTCGACGGTTTCAAGGGTCTGCGCAAACCGGTCGTGCCGCAGACCAAGGGGCAGGCGCGATATATCGACCTTCTGGTCAATCCGGCCAATGCGATGATCTTCGGCGTCGGTCCGGCGGGCACGGGCAAGACCTTCCTGGCGGTCGCTGCCGGCGTAGCCGAACTCCTGTCAGGTGCGCGTCAGCGCCTGATCGTTACCCGTCCGGCGGTCGAGGCGGGCGAGAAGCTTGGCTTCCTGCCCGGAACGCTCGAGGAAAAAGTCGATCCCTACATGCTGCCGATCTGGGACTCGCTGCGTGAACTGATGGGGCAGGAGCAGATGGAACGGCGGATGGCGCGCGGAGAAATCGAGGTTGCGCCGATTGCCTTCATGCGGGGCCGTACACTGAAGAATGCCTTTGTCATCGTCGACGAAGCGCAGAACACGACCGTCGCGCAGATGAAAATGGTGCTTACCCGGCTCGGCCGCGACAGCCGGATGACGATCACCGGCGATCCGGGACAGGTCGACCTGCCGGGCAGCCAGACATCGGGCCTGAAGCATGCGCTGCAGATCCTGTCGGGCGTCGAGGGGATCGAAGTGTACACGCTGACAGCAGCAGATGTGGTGCGCCATGGCCTGGTCAGCCGGATCATCGATGCCTATGCCGCTTCCGGCGAGGCGTGAACGGACGGCCATGATCACTGTCGACCTGATTGTGGAGGATGGCGGCTGGGACGCCGTGGCGGAGCTTTCCGACCTCTGCGACCGCGCCTTCGAGGCCGCCCGGAAGGTCGCGCCGGCAACCGGCACCGTGTCCCTCCTGCTGGCGGACGATGCCGCGCTCCAACAGCTGAATCGCGACTTTCGCGGGAAGGACAAGCCGACCGATGTCCTGTCGTTTCCCGCACATGAAATGGACCGGCCCCTGCTCGGCGACATTGCCGTGGCGCTCGGCATGGCCTCGCGCGACGCGATGGAGCAGGGCGTTCCACTTTCCGACCACCTGCAGCATCTGCTGGTGCACGGATATCTTCACCTGCTCGGCCATGATCATGAAACTGACGCCGAAGCCGTGCAGATGGAGGGCCTGGAAATAATGGCGCTTGCATCGATCGGCATTCCCAACCCATATGACCGCAACTGAGTCCCCTGACCGATGAGCGACCCCCACCCATCCGACGCGCCGTCCGGCAGCCGCCTGAGAAGACTCTTCCGGCTGGGCGGCAGGAAATCGCCACCGGTCACATCCGAAACCGAAGGGCCTGATCTTCAAGCCCAGACGAACCCGCACGAAATGCGGCTGCGTGTGGCAGAGTTCGTCGAGCTTCGGGTCGAGGACGTGATGGTCGCCCGCGCCGAAGTGAAGGCGGTCGAAGTCGGCATGGAACTCTCTGATTTGCTGAAATATTTCGCCGAATGCACGCACTCGCGCCTGCCGGTGTTCAGGGAATCTCTCGATGACCCTATCGGGTTCGTCCACATCAAGGACGTGGTCAGCGAACTGGCCCGGGACGGCGAGCCCCAGAAGCATCCGCTCGAACGCCTGCACCGCGAAGTGCTGTATGTTCCGCCATCAATGATGCTGACAGATTTGCTGGTCAAAATGCAATCGACGCGTATCCATCTGGCGCTGGTTGTCGACGAGTATGGCGGCACTGACGGGCTGGTGACGCTGGAAGACCTGGTTGAGGAAATCGTCGGTGACATCGAAGACGAACATGACGATGAAGAGCCGATGTTCGTTCGGCGCAGCGCCCGCGTGTGGGAAGCGGATGCGCGAACGGAAATCGATGATTTTGCCGAGGAAACAGGGATTGATCTCGAGCTTGAGGACGACGATGCCGACTTCGACACCCTCGGCGGCGTGGCTTTTGCGCTGGCCGGCAAGGTGCCGGTCCGGGGCGAAGTGCTGCGCCACCCGACCGGCGTCGAGATCGAAATCCTCGAAGCCGATGCCCGGCGTATCCGGCGGGTCCGCCTGCGAACGCCTGAAATACTCCCGGCGCCCCAGCCAAAGGACTAGTCGATGAGCAGTTCGGTGCGAAGCCACGGGTTCACTGCGCTTGGACCCCTTCACGAGGCATTTGCGCGGCTCTCCGGCTGGGCTGCGGCGGGTGTTGCACTGTTACTTGGCGGGTTTTCGGCCGTCGCCTTCGCGCCGTTCAATTTCAGCGCCGTCCTTGTCCTGTCCTTCACCGGCCTGATCTGGATGATCGACGGCGCGCGCAGCCATCGCCGCTGGGGCCGCGCGGTGTTCCTGCGCACATGGGCGTTCGGGGTCGGGTTCTTCCTGGTCAGCATGCACTGGACCGCCTCGCCGTTCCTTGTCGATCCGGCCAAGACTGCGATGTTCCTGTGGATGCCGTTGGTCCTGCTGCCCGGCGGCATGGCGATCATCTGGGGTGTCGCCGGCGCTATGGCGGGGGCCTTCTGGTCGTCTTCGCCGTCACGTGTGTTCGTGTTCGCCTTCTTCTTCGCCCTTGCCGAATGGACGCGGGGCCACCTGTTCGGAGGGTTCCCCTGGAACCTGCCCGGCACGACCTGGGTCCCGGGCGGGGCGATCTCGCAGGCGGCCTCGATTGGCGGCGTCTACTGGCTGACCCTGCTGACCCTGTTCGTGATGACGGCGCCGGCGGCACTGGTCGACACGCGCGAGGCGCGCGGCCTGGTCGTCCGCATGG
>JBGSKI010000146.1:0-5046 GCA_041741315.1 Hyphomonas sp.
CGCAGGGCGAGAATGACGATCAGCCGCCACCGGCCCCGCCGGCTGCGCCTGTGGTCACCACCGCAGAGGACCTGCCCCGTGCGGCCGCCTTCGACGATGCTGACCTCGAAATTCCGGCCTTCCTGCGCCGGTCCGCCAACCACTAAGGCAGGCACGGAGAAAGACCGCCTTTTTACAGCGCCGGTCACGCCGTTTGTTACAGAAAATTCCCATACTATTCAGGGCCATGGAGCGATCCATGGCCCATTCTGTAACACAGGGAAACAAGCCGTGTTTTGATCTTGCGGCCTGCCCTGTCCAGATAGCCCGAGTATCTGGAGCGTGCCCGTGACCCAATCCCAGCCTGACTTTCAGCAGACCATCGCGCGCCCCGCCATGTGCGCCGGCGTCGGCGTCCATAGCGGCGAGAAATCCCGCCTCGTGCTGAAACCCGCTCCGGCCGGCACCGGCATCATGTTCCGCCGCACCGACATTACCGGCCGCGACACGCTGATCGAGGCTGTCGCCGGCAATGTCACCGACACCCGCCTTGGCACCACACTCAGTAATGAAGACGGCGTCTCCGTCTCGGTGGTCGAGCACCTGATGGCCGCCGTGTCCGGCCTCGGTATCGACAATCTCCTGATTGAGATCGACGGCCCCGAAGTGCCAATCATGGACGGCTCATCCGCTGTCTATTGCGAATTGCTGCTGCAGGCCGGCCTGCGCGAACAGTCGCTGCCGCGCCGCCGCATCCGTATCCTCGAAACGGTCGAGATCGTGGATGGACCGAAGCGCGCCACCCTGTCCCCTTCCGCCGGCGACCATCTGACCCTGCGCGCCCGCATCGAATACGACAACAATGTCATCGGCATCCAGCAGATGGCCCTGCGCCTTGCCCCCGGCATGTTCGCCCGCAACCTCGCCTTCGCGCGCACCTATGGCTTTGCCCGCGATGTCGACATGCTGCGCGCCATGGGCCTCGCCCGCGGCGGATCGCTCGAAAACGCTGTCGTGGTCGACGGTGACGCGATCATGAACCCGGAAGGCCTGCGCTCGGATGACGAGTTCGTGCGCCACAAGATGCTCGACGCGGTCGGCGACCTGATGCTCGCTGGCGCACCGATTGCCGGCACCTATGATGCGGTGCAGCCGGGCCATGCCCTCAACAATGCGCTGGTCCGCAAGCTGCTCGATACGCCGTCGGCCTGGTGCTGGGAAACCAGCGTCCCGGACGCTCCGGTCAGCGCCGTCCGCGTCAGCGCCGCGCTCTGAGCCTGTCAGCCGGGCCTCGCGCCTCTAATTGCGCAAGCGCCCAGGAACTTCATCGCCATCATCGGGGCCCGCCGCCGCAACCGATGCATCGGCCAGCGACCGCACCAGCGACAGCACATTCGCCTTGATCCGCTCGTCCCGGATCCGCGAGAAATTCCGGACAAGGTCCATGACAAGGCGGGAGGACGGCTCGTCCCCTGCTTCCTCTGCCAATTCGCTTTCCCCGAAAAACCAACCCGCCTGAATGTCCAGCGCAGCGGCGATGCCCGCCAGGCGCCCGGCGCTGACCCGGTTGGCCCCCGTCTCGTATTTCTGCACCTGCTGGTATGAAATCCCCAACGCATCGGCGAGCTGGTCCTGCGTGATTCCCAGCAGAATGCGCCGCCGCCGGATGCGTTCGCCGACCCGGCGATCCATGGCGCTGGCTCCTTCTGTGTCAAATCCTGCCATGTCCGTTGTTCCCGGCCGCCGAGGGCCCGTTTGTGCGCCTTCGTTACAAATGCGAAATAGACCGGTCTTTCCATGCGGCAAGCCTGTGAAAGTTCCTTGGAAACAGTCCCGGGTTCGGGCTAAGCAGAAGGACCAGATCACTGCAGAAAGCGCCCGCCCTGCCATGTTGTCCGCCAAGCCGATCGCCCTCGTCATCCTTGCTGCCAGCCTCTCGTTGACCGGTTGCCAGAACAAGGACAAGCGCAAGCAGGAACTCGCCTATGTCGAGCGCCCTGTCGAACAGCTGTACAATCAGGCCGCCGGCGAACTGGACAAGCGCCAGTACGACAAGGCGATCCTGCTGTTCAACGAGGTCGAGCGCCAGCACCCGTATTCGGAATGGGCCCGCAAGGCCATGGTGATGACGGCCTATGCCAATTACCAGTCGCGCGACTATGACGAGGCCATTTCTGCCGCGCGCAGCTATATCTCGCTGCACCCGGGCGGCACCGAGGCGGCCTATGCCTATTACCTCGTCGCGCTCAGCCAGTTCGACCAGATCGTCGATGTCGGCCGCGACCAGGAGACGACCGAGCTGGCGAAAGCCGCGCTGGTCGACGTGATGCGCCGTTTCCCGGACAGCGAATATTCCCGCGATGCCAAGATCAAGCTGGACATGGTCAATGACCAGCTCGCCGGCAAGGAGATGGAAATCGGCCGCTGGTACCTGCGCTCCAACCAGACGCTGGCCGCGATCAACCGCTTCCGCACCGTGATCGACGATTACGATACGACGTCGCACTCGCCGGAGGCGCTGCACCGTCTCGTCGAGGCCTACCTGACGCTCGGCCTGCACGCGCAGGCGCTCGAAGCCGGCGCAACGCTCGGCTACAATTACCCGGATTCCGACTGGTACAAGATGAGCTATAGCCTCCTGACCGATGAAGGCATGGACCCGGAAGCCGAGGCGACGCCGAAGCGCACGCTGATCCAGAAACTCCTGCCCGGCGGCAAATAGGCGCCGACGGTCAGAGCGCTCCGACCAGGTCGAACCATTCGTCCTCGGTCATCGTCCGCACTCCGAGTTCCTGGGCCTTGGTCAGTTTTGAACCGGCCCCCGGACCTGCCACAAGGATGTCGGTCTTGGCCGACACCGATCCGGCGACCTTGGCCCCGAGCGCGCTCGCCCGCGCCTTCGCTTCGTCCCGCGTCATCCGTTCCAGTGTCCCGGTAAACACCACCGTCTTGCCGGCGACCGGACTGTCCGAGGCCGCGCGCACTTCATCCTCGACCGTCACTTCGGCCAGCAATTCGGCGAGCATCTCGCGATTGTGCGCCTCCCGGTCGAAATCGCACAATGCCCCGACCGCCGCCGCCCCGATCCCGTCTATGCCGCACAGCTCCTGCCAGGCCTCGCTCCCCTCCCCCGCCTCCGCCGCAGATGAGACCGCCGTCCAGAACGCCGCCCAGTTCAGGAAATGCCGCGCGAACATCTGCGACGTTGTCTGCCCGACATGCCGGATGCCGAGCCCGTTGAGGAAACGCGCGAACGGAACCTTCCGCCGCGCGTCCACCGCATCGAACAGTTTCTTCGCCGAGGCCGGGCCGAACCCGTCCCATTCCTCCAGCGGCGGCAGGCCTTCCGCCGCGATCCGCTCCCGCAGCCGGAAAATGTCCTGCGGCGCGCGCACCACGCCGCGCTCCTGGAACAGTTGCACTTGCCTGATGCCGAGCCCGTCAATATCGAGTGCCTTCCTCGACACGAAATGCTTCAGCCGCTCCACTGCCTGCGCCGGGCACACGAGGCCGCCGGTGCATCGCCGGCGCACATCCTCAACACCCTTGTCGTCGATCTCGCGCACGGCGTCCGATCCGCAGACCGGGCACTGGTGCGGCATCGTCCAGTCCGGCCCGCCGCCATCCGTCACGACACGGAGCACTTGCGGGATGACATCGCCGGCCCGCTGGACCTCCACCGTGTCGCCGGGCTTGACGCCCAGCCGGGCGATCTCGTCCTCATTGTGCAGCGTCGCGTTCGACACGACGACCCCGCCCACCGTTACCGGCTGCAGGCGCGCCACGGGCGTCAATGACCCCGTCCGCCCGACCTGGATGTCGATTGCCTCGAGCCGCGTGGTCGCCTTCTCCGCCGGGAACTTGTGCGCGATGGCCCAGCGCGGCGCCCGGCTGACAAAGCCGAGCCGCTGCTGCCAGTCGAGCCGGTCGACCTTGTAGACGACGCCGTCAATATCATAGGGCAGGCTCGCCCGCCGCGCTTCGATATCGCGATAGACGGCCAGCAATTCCTCAACCGTCTCGGTACGGACCATCATCGGATTGGTCTCAAACCCCCAGGCCGCGAATGCCTCGACCGCCTCGCCCTGCGTCTTGGCAAATGGCGCGCTGGACGCCGCCCAGGCATAGGCGAAAAAACGCAATGGCCTCGCTTTGGTGATCTCCACGTCGAGCTGGCGCAGGCTGCCCGCGGCGGCATTGCGCGGATTGGCGAATGTCTTGCGGCCGGCCGCCGCCTCGCGCGCGTTCAGCGCCGCAAAATCCGGCTTGGTCATGTAAACCTCGCCGCGGATCTCGATCGTCTCCGGCCAGCCCTTCCCGGCCAGCGTCTCCGGAATGTCACCCAGCGTGCGCGCATTCGCCGTCACGTCCTCGCCGGTGTCGCCATTGCCGCGCGTCGCCGCGCGTTTCAACTTTCCCTTCTCATAGGTCAGGCTGAGCGACAGGCCGTCGATCTTCGGTTCGGCCGTCAGCGCCACCGTCTCGTCCGCACCAAGCCCGAGGAAGCGCCGGATACGCTCGACAAACTCCGCCGCGTCCTCATCGGAAAACGCATTCTCGAGCGACAGCATCGGCGCGGCATGCGCCGCCTTGGCAAACCCGTCATGCGCCGGCGCCCCGACCCTGAGCGAAGGGCTGTCCTCATGCTTCAGGTCCGGAAAGCGCGCCTCGATGGCCGCATTGCGCAGCCGCGCGGCGTCATACTCGGCATCGGTCAGGACCGGCGCGTCTTCCTGGTAATAGGCCGCATCCGCTTCCTCGATCAGGCGCGCAAGGCGTTCAAGCTCCGCTTCGGCCTCTGCCCGTGTCAGGGCCTCGACTGGACTGGCCGCGCTCATGCATCCTCCAACAACCTCCCGGCGGCTGCGCGGGCTTCCGCCGTGATCTCGGCGCCGGACAGCATGCGGGCAATTTCTTCCTGCCTGTCCGCATCGTCTAGCCCGCGCACACGCGTGCCGCCAGACTTGGAATTGACCTTCTCCACAAGCCACTGCGTCTGCGCCGCCGCCGCAACCTGCGGGCTGTGCGTCACCGCGAACACCTGCCGCGTCCGGCCGAGCCGCACCA
>JBGSKI010000147.1:0-5087 GCA_041741315.1 Hyphomonas sp.
GGCGACGCGGGCATCGGCAGACCGCACGGTCAGGCCACCGTGGCGGCCAATCGCCAGCGCGGCGATGTCGTTCCAGACGAGCTTCGGGCCGCCGGGAACCGACAGGCCGTTCCGGTCGATGACCAGAACGGGTGCGGTGCCGCCGATCTCGCTGGCAAGATTGAACAGGTCGAATACCGCACCGGCCAGCAGGTAGGCCAGGAAGGCCAGGGTGATCGGGTGCGACTGGCCAAGGTCCGGCAGGCCCGGAATGTCCAGACCGAGGCCGTTGGCGAGGAAGACCGAGGCCGCGATCAGCACCAGCGCATGCAGGCACAGCATGACATGCTGGCGGACGGGATTTTGAACGAGAACGACTTGGGCAGTGGCATTCTGGGTCATGGACGGTCGTGTAGCCCATTCGGGCGGATCTGTCCCGGCCTGATCCTGCCTGTTCATGAAAATTTCATCGGGCTGCGCTGCCGGGCGTCAGGCTGCCTGAAAACCGGGCAGCGGATATTCTGCCCTGCCGCCTCCAAAATCATGGCGATGTGAATATTTCAAGAATGGGTTGCGGAACAAATACTTCCGTGTACGCTCGGGAACGGGTGAATATCGGGTATTTTCATGGGGGAATCGCTCAATGCGTTTGTGTTCGTCGGTAATTGCCGCTGTGCTTTTTCTTGCAACGGTAGCTTGCAGCGGAGGCGATAGTAATTCTTCCGAGCCGAAGGTCATCGCTGACACCACAGCGCCAGTCATCACCGTAAGCGCAGAATCAAATCTCACGGTTGATTACGCATCTGCATACGAAGACGCAGGTGCTTCGGCCGTCGATAACAAGGATGGTGTCGTTCCAGTCAGCGTTACAGGAAGCGTCGACACGTTCACGCCCGGACAATACACTATCACGTATACGGCGAGAGATTCCGCCGGAAACTCCGCAACTGCAACACGTGTCGTTACAGTTAGTGCACGGAAATACAGAGTCGATGTGAGCTCGTTTGGCGATGCCAGTTTTACTTTGGCCGACGGGACGACGCTTGAATGCAATGCGACCAAGGATCTTTGCGGAGGCTATTTCGAAGAGGGTACGGAACTGACGCTTTCTGCAACGACGGCACCTGGGTGGAATTTCGAATACTGGAGGGGCTGCGACAGCGTAGATCAAAACAAGTGCACGATAAGTGTTGCGGCTAACCAACTGGTCTACTCAACGGCGTCCAGCATGGACCCATTGACGGTTCGGGCCGGTGTTGTGACGCTGAGTGTTGCGCAGGTGCTCGCGATCCAACGGTATGATGCTACTTCAAATATTCTGTTCTTCGCACCCAATACAGACCTTTCCGGGATTGAAATCGGCAATGTCATTTTGGCGGATGGTCGCGGAAGCTCAGGCATTTATTTTTCCCGGCGTGTCACGAACATAATTTTTCTGAGCGGCTCAACAACTATTGTAGAGACCCTGGACGTGCCGCTTGAAGAAGTGATCGAAAGCGGAACGCTGATCATCAAGCCGGCGGATTTTGATGCGTCTGCGGCTGCGAACGGGTCTGCACGTTCGAAATCGACTACATCGGCGGCTGGCGGTGGAACTTCCGCCGAGAGGGTCAACATCGCCGGTCTGGTTATTTATTCCGCCGGTGGGGTTCAGGTTACCGCCACTGGGCGTGTCGACATCGATTTTCACCCAGAACTTGCGTTTGACTTCGGTGATTCTACGGAATTGTTACGCAGCTTTCGAATATCTGGTGAGGGGCTGATCGACGGCAGTTTAGGTTTGAACGTAAGCGGAGAAATTAAAAGCCTCTCAATCGACAAAGCGGTCGATCTCAACTTCCGGATCGTTAGGGCCGTCCCTACAAACTTCGGCTTTGCGGTTGTAGAAATCCAACCGTTCGTTACTCTAAAGGCGGCGCTCGGCGCATCGGTCGAGCCACGCGCAACATTGCGACAAGTCATGAAGTTGGGACTGCAATGGCATGCATCGTCGGGTTGGACGAACCTAAGCGCGCTGGATTTTGACGCCGGCGTTGAGTTCCCGGATACGGTCGAAGCCTCAGTGCGGTTCGAGCTTGGGGCCGGTATCAAGCCTACGATTTTGTGGAATGGAATCGCCGGACCATTCATGCGCTATTCGCTGTATGGCGGCGGTAGCGTAACAGTCGAACCCACCAAAATGTGTCCAATTTCACGGTCCGCGTTTGCTGGCGCGCGCGCGACTGCCGGCGGGGAAATGCGCTTTCTGTCTTACCGGTTAGCTATCGAAACCAATCCAATATTCATCGAAAGGACACTTGGCTCTTCTCCGATTGCTTGTGACGAAGATACTGAAGCGCCTACGTCACCAACCGATGTTGCGGCAGTCGCCATCGACGACAAACAGATCGCCGTTTCGTGGCAGCCATCGACCGACAATGTTGCCGTCGCAACTTACAGCGTTTGGCGCAGGGACACCGATGGCGGTCGTCCTCATCAGGTCGCTGAAACGCCCGCCACCGAGTATCAGGACTCCGGCCTCGAACCAGAGACCAATTATTGTTATTATGTCATCGCTACTGACGCTGCAAAAAACCAATCAACGATTCCTCTCGAGTTTGCGTGCGCCTCGACGAAAGAAGAAGAGGATGAAGACGCGCCGCTTGCACCGGACTTCATTTCCGCAGTCGCCTTGTCGACCACGGCCGTCGAACTGACGTACCACACGCCGGTCGAGAACGGAGGCTTGCACAACTACCTGATCGAAACCAGCACGCCAGAAGGCTATATGTGGTCCAACTCCAAGCAGGATCGGGGCGGTGAAGACGTCACGCTCCGGCTGGAAGTTCCGAAGCCAAACACCGAGTATTGCTTCCGTTTGTCCGCGTACGATGCAGCGGGTAACCAGTCGCCATTCTCCAGGACATTGTGTGCGACAACGAAGCCATCCGGAGAGTCGAAATGGACTGTCTTTCTTGGTTGTCAGGCGCAGCCCTTCCTGTTGGAAGCCAAGCTTGATCTGAATGAAGATGTCAGTTCGTCCGTGGAGGTGAGTGGAGCCGGCCAGGACTATGACGGCGACAATCTTGCCTATGTCCTTCGAGGCGGTTACTCGCGATCGGATGGAAGCCTGGTCGGCACAATCGTCTGGACCTTCCAAGACTATGCCTTCCAGAGGCTTGATGCCTTTTCGGTCAATCTGAGTACCGGTGACTCAGGAATCGTGCCCATGGACCAGATTGAGGTTACCGGGTGTGATGCCCAAATCCGGATACTGGACAATACCCGTGCATCGGCGAAGTCCGCTGGCACGACGGTTTTGCAAGGCAATCGCCCATCCTCCACGCAGTTTCGGAAGATTGGCCCTTCGTGAGTATGAAATAGCTGTGTTCGAAGTGATTTCTTTTTCTCGCCGCTGAGAGTCTCAGTGGAAAGCTCAACATGAGGGACAGTAGGACTGGCTGAGTTGGTTCTGTTGCGCTTCAGGCTTTCCACGCTTCCTTCGGCCAGCGGCGGTGTTGCCAGAACCATTGGCCGGGATGGGCGCGGACTTGTGCCTCGAGGAACTGGTTGATGCGGGTCACCGTGCGCAGGATGTCGGCGTCTGTGTCGCCGGTGTCTTCGGGCAGGATCGGCGCGTGGAACTCGATTCGGAAGCGTGCCGGACCGGTGCGGGTTGTCGAGACCGGGATGAGCGGCACCTTGTACTTGAGAGCGAGGCGCGTCGGGCCGGGGGCGGTCATCGCCTCATGACCGAAAAAGGGGACCGGGATGCCCTCATTGAACTTCTGGTCGTTCATCAGGGCGATCGGCGACCCCTTGGCGAGCGCCCGCATCAGTTCGCGCGTGCCGATGCCCTTGGGGGCATTGATGGCCGTGCCGTAATCGTGGCGGAGTTTCGAGATGCGCTTGTCGATGTGCGGGTTGTTGAGGGCGCGATAGGTCATCACGGCATGCGGGATGCGCTTGGTGATCGCGGCCGGCATGATTTCCCAATTGGCGAAGTGGCCGGAGATGAAGACGGCGCCCTTTCCGCTGTCGCGGATGCGGTCGAGCACGTCGAGGCCGACGATCTCGACGCGGCCGGACGTGTACGGATCGATGCTGGGCAGGTGGGGCATTTCGCCCGCCGTGCGGCCGGCCGATTCCCAGGCAGCGAGCGCGGTGGCGTCGACCCGTTCGCCGGTCCAGTCCGGGAAGGCGAGGCGGAGGTTGCGTTTCGTCGTCTTGTGCTGCGACAGGCGGGGGCCGATGCGGCGCATCAGCCAGCCGCCGAAATCCGAAGCGCGATCCGGGCCGAGCGCCTTGACCGGGGCCCAGTAGATCCAGTCCCAGGCCAGGGTTTCCAGCCGCCACTGAACGCGCTGCCAGAAGGAGGCGCGATTGTCGATGTCCTTCGGGCGGACATAGCCGGGCTGGGGTTCGGTGTCGCTCATGGTCGTGCGGGCTGGAGTACCGGATCGAGCAGCGCGCGGAGCGCCGCCTCGTCCTCAAAGCGGGCTTCGACCGGGAAGGCAAGCACCTCCTGCCGTTCGGCAGGCGGCAGCCGAACATGGTCTTTCGTCGTGGTGATCAGGCGGGCGGAGCGCGCACGGGCGAGCGCGTGCAGGTCGCGCAGGTCGCCGGCGGAATAGGGGTGATGGTCCGGGAACGGAACGGTCTCGGCGACGTCTCCGCCGGCGGCGGCAAGGGTGTCGAAGAATTTCTGCGGACGCCCGATGCCGGCAAAGGCGAGCAGCGGCCCGGAGGGCGGGGTACCGGAGGGCTGGAGCCGTGCGCGGATGACCGGCAGGCCGGAGCGCTGGATGTCCGAGAGTTCCTTGCCCTCGCCCATCAGGATGACGCCATGGGCCCGGGCGAGGCCGTCGGCGACCGGCTCGCGCAAGGGACCTTTGGGCAGGACGAAGCCATTGCCGAACGGCGCGGCGGCGTCGATCACCACAAGGGAAAGATCCTTGGCGAGCGACGGGTTCTGGTGGCCGTCATCCATGACGATGAGCTGGACGCCGTCAGCGGCCATGGCGCGCGCGGCGGCGACCCGGTCGCGTCCGATCCAGGACTCGCCAGTGGCCGCCAGCATCAGCGGTTCATCGCCGGTATCGGCAGAGGTGTGGATGGCCGGATCGACC
>JBGSKI010000148.1:0-6801 GCA_041741315.1 Hyphomonas sp.
ACCTGCACGTCCGGCCCCTCCGCCTCGGCGCGGGTCAGCGCGATGCTTTCAACCTCGGCCTGCAACCCCGCATCCAGCGTCGAACGCACGTCGCCATAGGCCCCGTCGCTCAGCGCCTTGGCGGTGCCGTGCCAGGCGCGATCCGGAAAGTCCCGCCGCCGTCCGGGTACGGACGAGGAGGCAATCTCGGCGAGGTCTTCGGTCCGGAACACGCCATAGCGTTCGAGCTTGGTCGCCACCCAGTCCCGCGCCCGGGCGGCTCGTTCCGGGTGACGATCCGGCCGGCGGGCTTCCGGCGATTGCGGCAGGGCGATCAGGAGCGCGATCTCGTCATTCGACAGCCGGTCGGCCTCGTGCCCGAAATAGCTCCAGCTCGCCGCCCGCACGCCCTCGAGATTGCCGCCATACGGCGTCAGCGACAGGTAGAGTTCAAGGATTTCGGGCTTCGACAGCCGCCGCTCGAGCTGGTTTGCTCGCACGATCTCGATCAGTTTCGAGCCGATGTTTCTGGGCCGGGGCTCCAGCATCCGCACGGTCTGCATGGTGATCGTCGAGCCGCCGGACACGATCCGCCCGGCCCGCGCCGAATCGACCACTGCCCGCACCATGCCCTGCCAGTCGGTGCCATGGTGCTCGAAGAACCGCTTGTCCTCGACCCGCAGCAGCGCGGTGACAAATTCCGGATCGATCCGGTTCAGGTCCCCCGCGAAGCGCCACTTGCCGTCATCGGTCGGAAAGGCCCGCAGCGGCTTGCCCTCCCGGTCGGTGACGAGGGCCGACATCCGTCCGGCACGTTCCAGAGGCGGCGGAAACGCCAAGTCGGCGGCGAGCAACAGGCCCACCGCCGCAACAAGGCCCGCCAGGATCGCACGGGGACGGAACATTCCCTTAGCGGCCTCCGGCAGTGGTTCCCTGGGCCGGCGCGATCGTCACCCGTCCGGCGGACGAGCGGGCGAACACCTCAGGACGGTACATGTCCTCGGCCACGACACCCGGGATGGCAAAGTCGCCCGGCGTCACCGCCCGCACAACATAGGCCAGGGTCACGGGGTCACCATAGACATTGGCCGCCGCGACGAACCGGTCGTCCTGAGCCTCCGCCGTCTGGGTATGGCTGATGTTACCAAGGAACGCGAAGGCACCGGACGTACCGTACTGGTTCCTGCCATCCGCCGGGCGCAGCACCGTCTCGATCTCGAAGCCGGCTGGCAGGAGGTCTGCCACGATCACCGGGTTGAGCCGGCGTTCCTGCGGCCGCACCACCAGTTTGACGACCATCTGGTCGCCCTGCGTGACGCGGGAGAGGTCCACCTTGCCGCCGGACAGCGTGTAGATCGCCTTCTCGACATTCAGCTTGGAAGCATCCGCCGGAGGAGCCTTGTCCGGCGCGCCACTGACCAGCACGGTACGGAACATCGGTGCCTTGCCTTGCAACTTGAACGTCACGCCGGCCTTGGCCTGCACTTCGCTGACCGGGTATTGCCGGTCATTGTCATTGCCACGGCCGAGGCCCTCGACGCTCATCCGGAAACCGTCCTCGCCCTTGTTGAGGTCGTTGACAGCCAGAAGCAGGAAGGATTTTTCCTGCGTCGTCAGGCTTTCGGCATCCGGTGCCTCTTTGGACAGCCGGTCGGCGAGCCGCTCCAGTGTGCCCGTCTGCCCGGCTTCGGCGGCGAGCGCGATGATCGCAGCCTCGTCGCGCAGCGGCGTCTGGTAATAGTCGCCGGTATTCTTGTAGCCGAGCTTCTCCTCTGCCGACTTGAAGGCCGAGGCCGCGCGGGCCCGGTCACCGAGGGCGGCAAGGCCTGCGCCTATCTGGGCCCGTGCGAGCGGGCTGTCGATCGAACTCAGTTCCCGGTCGTGCAGGTAGCGCAGCCGCGACACGTCCGCCTTGCCGGCCTTGGCCAGCACGTAGAGGGCATAGGCCGACGACCGTTTCATCATCTGGTCGACCGTGTCGTTCGAATACCGGCTTTCATAGACGTCCGTGTCGTAGCCATAGACCCGCCACTGGTCGCCCGTCGCAATCGCGCGCAGCGAGCCATAGGCGCGGTCGAGCGCTTCCTGCGGCACGGCATAGCCGGCCTCCTTGGCGCGATAGACGAAGTCCGTCGCATACGCCCCGAGCCAGGGCGAGGCATAGCCATCCCCTTCCCGCCACAGGCCGAACGCACCATCCGGGCCCTGACGGTTCAGGATCGTGTTGATCGCGGTCTGGACCTTGGTCTTCGGATCGTCCTTGACGCCCTTGGCGCCCATCGCGACGAGTTGTTCCGAATAGAGCAACGGCAGCGCGCGGCTGGTCGTCTGCTCGGTACAGCCATACGGATACCGGTCGAGCGAGGCGTAGAGCGTGCCTGCATCGATCGGCAGGCTCGAATAGCCGACCGACACCGAAGCCGACCCGGGCACGAACCCAGCCAGCAGGCTCTCGTCCGCCACGAACGTGTCGCCCGGCTGCATCAGCTGGCGCGTCACGCGCGTCACCGGCAGGTAGGGCGAACGGGTCTGGATCGGATAGGTCCGGTCGACACTGTACTTGCCCGGTCCCTCGACGGTCATCCGGACACTCGATATGCCCTCGCCCGCTGCTTCAACGCGCACCGGCATGTCGGCGCGCTGGCCGGTCTGCAGGGTCCGTGTCAGCCGTTCCTCGGCCACGCTGATCCCGTCGCCGCCTTTGACCACCGCCGAGAATTCGCCCGAGGTCAGCTCGACATTGTCGATACTGGCCGTCAGCACGGCTTCATCGCCCGGGGCCAGGAAGCGCGGCATCACCATGTCAGCCGGTGCTTGGTCGCGCACGGTCATCGAGGATTCCGCCGATCCGAGGCCGGTCTTCGACCAGGCTACCGCCATCAGGCGCAGTTCGCCGTTGAAGGCCGGCAGGTCGAATGTGATCTTCGCCTTGCCGGTCCGGCCGACATCGACAAGGCCGGAGAACAGCGCCACCGATTCCACCGGCACCACGGTCAGGCCTTCGCCGCCGAGCTGGTCACCGCCGCTGCGGACCTCCGCCGGCAGGCCCATGTTCGGGTCCAGCAACCGTCCGTAGTCGTCGTACAGCGACACGCCGAGCGCCTTCTTGCCGTAATAATACGACACCGGGTCCGGGCTCTTGAACTTGGTCAGGCGCAGGATGCCTTCATCCACCGCCGCCAGTGTCAGGAAGACCGGCTCGCGTGGACCGTCGGCAATCGACACCTCGACCACCTGCTCGCCGCGCGGACGGGCAACCTTCGGCGCATCGATGGCCACGCTGAACGTGCGCTGCGCCATGTTGACCGGGATATGCGTCACGCCCACGGCGCGCCGGGGCTTGGCCCGCAGAACCGGGTCGCGGTCGGTATAGACCGACACCATGACATAGGCGCCTTCGCCCCAGGTCTCGCTGACCGGCAGGGTCACCCGCGTGCCGGATTCCTGCACCGAGATGTTCTGCACCGAGATCACCTTGTCGGTTGCCACCACGACCTGTGCCTGCCCGTCATAGGGCGGCATGATCGTGATTTCGGCCGTCTGGCCGGTGGCCGGCGATTTCTCGGGCCCGATCACTTTCACGCGGTCTGGCGCTTCTGTGCCGTCTTCGGAGACGTACCCGCCCCAGCCGACATAGAAGCTGTCGCTGGCCGAGACCGACGCGTCGCCGCCTGTGCCTTCGATGACCAGTTCATGGCTGCCCCAGTCGAGGCCGCTGACCTTGATCTCGCCCGTACCGCCCGCCGGCGTCGACAGGACGCCTTCATTGACGGTGGCCACGGTGCGCGACTGGCGCCAGCGCCACTGGTCGCCATCATTGTACCAGTCATAGTGGTAATTGATCGCCAGGACCTTCCAGTTCAGCTTGCGCGGCACGGCAACCCCGTCCGAGTCGACCGCAACGACCTGGTAGACCGCATCGCCGCCTTCCTCGACCGAATAGTCGAACCCGCGCTTCACGCCAAGATACAGCGGCTCCGGCCGGTAGGGCACGCGCACGCTTTCGGTCACGGCCCGGCCACCCGGTTCCAGCACGCTGATCACCGTGTTCAGCCGCAGCGGAACGCCCGAGCCGGTCCCGGCATTGCCGGGCTCCAGCCGGACCATGGCCGAACCCGCGCCATCCGTCGTCGCATCCGGCAGTTCGAGGATGCGCTGCTGGAAGGCTTGGTCGTGGCGGCCATAGGTGAAGCCATCGAATTTCGGGAACGGGTTCGGCTGTTCCTCGACACGCGCCTCGGCTTTCACGGTCAGGCCGGCACCGGGTGCACCATACAGGAAGCGCGAGGCGACCTGGATGTCCCGCGTTCCGCCAAGCTTCACCGGCGTGGTCTCGTCGGCCTTCAGGTCGACCGCGATGCGTTGCGGAACGAAGTCCTCGACCGAGAAACGCACCGACCCGGATTCGGCCGGCAGGCCGTCCAGTTGCACCGCCACCCGCCATTCGCCACGCGAGGCGCCCTTGGCCAGCGTGAAGGGATGCAGGACCGATGCACTCTCCGGCGCCTCGAACCGGATCTTTTCGGAGATCAGGCCGTTCGGACGGTAGAGGATCAGGTCCCCGGCGCGATCGGTGATCGCCTTGCCGGTCCGGTCGCGCAGCATGGCGGTCAGTTCAACCGTCTCGCCCGGCCGGTAGATGCCCCGGTCGGTATAGAGGTAAGCGTCGACAAGGCCCGGCGTGGCGCGGCCGCCGACCGCTTCATCCGACAGGTCGACCGGCGCGCGGGTCAGGTCCAGCGCCGCCAGTTCGCCCTTGGCCGTATAGGCAAGGATCAGCTTCGGCGTCATCGTGCCGGTGCCGTTGGTCAGCTCCGCACCGAAGGCGACATGGCCCTGGGAATCGCTGCGCGCTTCGCCGAGCACGTCATTGTTCATGGCGACCAGCTGGACAGCGGTGTCCGACACCGGCTTGCCGTCCTTCAGGGACCGCAGGGTGATGTCGAGGCCATTGCCGCCCTCATAGGCGGTGATCGCCAGGTCCGTCAGCATGATCCAGCGATTGGCGCTGGCCGGCGGACCCTCGGCATCGCTGACTTCGCCGGCATCGGTGACCTGGATGAAATAGGCGCCGGGCTCAAGCGTGCCGATCACGGTTTCCAGCGGGAAGACCGAGACCACCGGCGCATTCTGCAGTCGCGCGATGTTCATCGTGCCGGTGAACAATTGCTGCTCGACATCGCCGGGATCGTCTTCGCCCCAGTTCCACGAATAGCGGCCCTGCGCGGTCGTCTCGCCTTCGCTGATACGCTTGAAGGCCAGCGCCCGGTCATTGATGCGCGACACGGTGACCCGCACCGTGTCGACATTGACCGTCTCGATCGGCAGGCCGTCGGCATCCTCACGCGGCAGGATCACGCCGGTGCCCTTGAAACCGACATACGGCGGCCGGTCGGAGAATTCGATCGGAATCGTCTCTTCGCGCTTCAGCGTGCGGCCATCGGCCGATGGCAGGCCGGACAGGAGCTTCGCGGTGCGTTCGGAGCCGAAGGTCAGCCCGCCGACGCACAGTTCGCGTCCCTCGACGCTCAGCGACGGCCGGAAGGCCGGACGGAACTCGACATAGGGAGTATAGTCGGCTTTCGGATCAAGCGCGGCAGAGAACACGAAACAGGCGAGCGGCTGGTCGGCGCTGGTGTCGATCCGGTAGCGGAAATACGAGAATTCCGTTTCCTGCGCCTTGAGGGCCTGCTGGCGGCGTTTCTCGCGCTGCCGGGCTGCGACGCTTTCAGAGGGGGACATCTGGACGACGACGCCGTCGGTGTCGCCACCGGCCGGTTTGGTCTTGTCCGCCTTGCCGCCGCCTCCACACGCCGCCAGGATTGTGAGTGTCAATGCGACGAGTGCCGCCTTGCCGATACCCCTCCGGCCCGAGTTGAAGTGCAGCATGAACCCTCTCCTTAATTCTTTGTGTACATTCTTACACATCTTCGGCGCGGCACGAACAGGGCGCGAATTTGTCAATTCGAACAATATTCAAAGAATTTCCTGCTTTTACCGGTCCAGACCGCCCGTCATCTTGCACGCATACACCGGAGGCGCGATGGTCGGGGCGCATGTGGACTTGGCGCATCCTCGGTATCGTGGCCTTCGCCTTCGGTGCGATCGGGCTCGCTTTGCCGGTCTGGCCGACAACGGTTTTCTGGATCATTTCAGCGCTCGCCTTCGCCCGCTCGAACCCCGCCTGGGCGCAATGGATCTATTCGCGGCCAAGGATCGGCCCCCAGATCCGCACCTTTGTCGAGACCGGCGCGCTCAGCCGGGCCGGCAAGACCGCTGCCCTGACCGGCATGGGAATCGCGGCGGCGATTGTCGGTGCCACCCTGTGGCGCGATCCCCTGCCCCTCGCCCTGGGCCTCGGCCTGATCGCCTGTGGGGCCCTGTTCGTCACCACCCGCCCCCGCGCGGGATAACAGCCTAATCGTCGCCGGGCATACCGCCCGGCGGGATATCCCCCGGCAGGCGCTCAGCCTGCGCCGACAGGGCATGCATCTCGGCGTGCAGCTTGCGTTCCTGCCGCTCCCGCAATTCGTCCGAGAAGGAACTCGCGAACACACCCGCCGGCAGCGCGACCACGCCGATCCCGGCCAGCGCAATGATCGAGGCGAACATCCGCCCCAGCGGCGTCACCGGATAGACATCGCCATAGCCGACCGTGGTCAGCGTCGCGATGGCCCACCAGATCGCCCGCGGGATCGACGCGAACGTCTCCTGATGCTTGCCGCCGACGCCTTCGACGAAATACAGCGCCACCGCCGCCACGTAGACCAGCGCCAGCGCCATCGCCAACGTCGTCAGGAGCTGGCTGCCCGCCCGCCGCAC
>JBGSKI010000149.1:0-11097 GCA_041741315.1 Hyphomonas sp.
GGCTCGGGCAAGACGCGCGTGCTGACCACGCGCCTTGCGCACATCATCGGCACCCGTCTCGCCTGGCCGTCGCAGACCCTGACGGTGACCTTCACCAACAAGGCCGCACGGGAAATGCGCGAGCGGGCGCTGCGCCTGATCGGCGATGCGGGCGAGGGGCTGCGCTGGCTCGGGACGTTCCACTCGATCAGTGCGCAGATCCTGCGCCGGCACTCCGAACTGGTCGGCCTGAAGTCGAGTTTCACCATCCTCGACACCGACGACCAGGTGCGCCTGTGCAAGCAGATCATCCAGGCCGAGAACATTGACCAGAAGCGCTGGACACCGCGCTATCTGGCCGGCCTGATCGACGGCTGGAAGAACCGGGCCCTGACTCCGGAGCGCGTACCGGCCGACGAGGCCTTCCAGTTCGCCGACGGCAAAGGCATCAAATGCTACGAGATTTATCAGGCGCGGCTGAAGGTTCTCAACGCCTGCGATTTCGGCGACCTTCTGATCCACAATATCACGATCTTCCAGAACAATCCGGACCTGTTGAAGGATTACCATTCCAAGTTCCGCTACATCCTTGTGGACGAATACCAGGATACCAACGTCGCGCAGTACCTGTGGCTGCGGTTGCTGGCGCAGGGCTCGCAGAACATCTGCTGCGTCGGCGATGACGACCAGTCGATCTATGGATGGCGCGGTGCGGAAGTGGACAATATCCTGCGCTTCGAGAAGGACTTTCCTGGCGCGAAAGTGATCCGTCTGGAGCGCAATTACCGCTCGACCAGGCACATCCTTGCAGCGGCCTCGTCGGTGATCTCCCACAACAAGGGGCGCCTCGGAAAGACACTGTATGTCGGCGACGACAATGCGGTCGAGAATATTGATGCCGGCAAGGTCAAGGTGCGCGGCTTGTGGGATGGCGAGGCGGAAAGCCGTCTGATTGCGGACGATATCGAGAGTTGGGTGCGTGGCGGTGGCAAGCATGACGAGTGCGCCGTGCTGGTGCGCGCGTCTTGGCAGATGCGGGCCTTCGAGGAACGGTTCATTCTATTGGGCATCCCGTACCGCGTGATCGGCGGGCCGCGCTTCTTCGAGCGCGCCGAGATCCGCGATGCGATGGCATACCTCCGCCTGATCCGTTCGCCGGATGACGACCTTGCCTTCGAACGGGTGGTCAACGAGCCGAAGCGCGGTGTCGGCGATACGACCCTTGCGAAGCTGCAGGCCTATGCGCGTCAGGATGGCCGCAGCCTGTACACGCTGACACCGATGGTGCTGCAGACGGATGAGATCCGCGGCGCGGCCAAGGGCGGCCTCACCCGGTTCATCGACCTGATCAACTTGTGGCGCGACAAGCTGGCCAACGGCATGCCGCATACGGAGCTTGCCGAGATGATCCTCGAGGAATCCGGCTATACCGACATGTTGCAGAAGGATCGTAGCCCACAGGCGCAGACGCGGCTCGACAACCTCAAGGAACTCGTCCGCTCGATGGGCGAGTTCGACACGCTGGCCGGCTTCCTCGAACATGTCGAACTGGTGATGGACGCCTCCAGCGGCGGGGCGGGCGAGGACCAGGTCCAGATACTGACGCTGCACGGTGCCAAGGGCCTCGAATGGCCGTGCGTGTTCCTGCCGGGCTGGGAGGAGGAAGTTTTCCCCTCCCGCCGCGCGCTTGACGAGAGCGGCCTCAAGGGCCTCGAAGAGGAACGTCGCCTGGCGTATGTCGGCATCACGCGGGCCCGCGAACGGGCCTACATCTCATTTGTCGCCAATCGCCAGATCTATGGCCGCTGGCAGAGCGTCCTGCCGAGCCGTTTCGTCGACGAACTGCCGTACGAACATGTCGAAGTCGTATCGGAGACCGGCTATTCCGGCATGCCGGGAGGCGAGACGGGCTTCACAGGAACGGTCGAGGACCTTGGCGAGCGCTCGAACTACCAGAGCCCCGGCTGGAAACGCCTGAAGGAAAATGCAGGCAAATACGCCTCGAGCCCGCCGCGCGATGCCGACCAGTTGACTGCGACCAGCGGCGGGCCGGAAACCTACAAGACCGGTGTCCGGGTGTTCCACGACAAGTTCGGCTATGGCCGCGTCGCGTTTTCCGAAGGCAACAAACTGACCGTCGATTTCGAGAAGTCCGGCCGCAAGAAAGTGATCGCCACCTTCGTGACACAGGCCTGAGTCAGGACAGGATGTCCACGCCGGAATAGGTGCCGTCCAGCCGCCCATGTTTCGCGAATTCGACAAGCATCGGCACGACAGACGCTGGCTGACGTGTCGAGAGGCGCTCGCCGTCAACCGTCTCGAATTCATAGAGCCCGTGATCGGCATTCGGAAACACAGCGATGGCAATGGGGTGGCCGGCCGCCTTCAGGTCTATCAGGCGGCGGATGGTTTCTCCTGGTGGTGCCTCGATGTCTCTCCCTCCCAGCATCCACAATTGCGGTACGTCCAAGGACTGCAGCACCTGCAGGCTGTCGTAGTCCGGGATCACGCCGTTCAGGAGGCGCGGGCCTTCCTGGCGGAGGTACTCCTCCGGTGTGGAAATGATCACGTGCGTGATGTTTCCGCGAACATACGGCAGCCATGGCTCGCCAGCGTACTGGTCGAGCTTCGCGACAAGTTCGGAATAGCCCGACTGGAACCCTTGAAGGATGATCGCTTCTGCGGCGCGGGCAATTTCCATCGCCTTTTCGGTTTCCATTGGGCCGAACCCGCCGTCGCGCATGTTCACTGCCACCGCTTCCTGGTCTTCTTCCATTGGCGATACGGCGAGGCCATAGCCGACGATGACGAAGTCGGCGCCACTCAGCGTTGCCGCCCGCGGTGCGGTCCAGCCGCCCTGGCTCATCCCGTAATAGCCGATCCGCGACAGGCGGTGACCGGACAGGCGGCGCGCTTCGCCGTACGCTGCGGCAGCGTCGCGAGCGAGTTGGGGAATGTCGTGCGTGTAGATGCCTTCGGAGTCTCCCGTGCCGCGTTTGTCGAAGACGAACACGCCAACACCGCGCGCGGGCAGGATACGCTGAAGCGCATAGTCCCGGAGGGCGGAAGAATCTTCCGAACCGTGCACGAGCACAATGATTGGGACCGCGGCTGACCCTTCAGGAAGGACCAGCCGCCCGGCCAGCCGAGTGCCGTCGCTGGTGAAGGCAGTTTCCGTTGACATCAGGGGGACGGTCTGCCCGCGAATGCCATCGAAGATGATGTGGCCTTCGGCACAATCTGTCGTGTCCACGGCCACATCGTCCGGTTGGCCCGTCCATCCGCGACTGCTGACCCAAGCGCTGCCTGCGTCAGGCGTCATGAGACCGGACGTGCCGTCGGCACGGCGCCAGCGCAGGGTGTCTTCACCTGAATAGCCGATGTCCACGCCATCGGTTCGACCGAGCGAATAGTAACCTATGGCACATGACGCAGCCTGAATCGGCGTGGCAGCCGGGGAAGGTGTCGTGCACCCACCAAGTATGGCAGAGGCGATCATTGCCCTGAACAGAGCGCGGATCATAGCTCAACCTTTCTGGAGATGTCAGCGAGGTGCTTTTGGATCCGGTCGCTGAGTGCCAGTCTGGGAAATGCTTCCAGCGCGATGTCGAGTTGTGCCAAGAGGTCGATTCCGGTTTCATCTGCAATATCGCGCTGCGCCCGGGCATGCGCGTCGATGGCCGCGCGAACCTTGCCTGCCTCTTTCCGGCCTGCTGGAGTCAATCTGAAGGGCCGACGCCGCAAATCAGCCGGGTCCTGAAACCGTTCGATCAGCTCAAGTGACTCCAGTGGGCCAAGCCTGGAGGCGACGAGTTGGTGGGACTGGTTATCGGACCGCGCCATCTCCGCCATCGTGGCTGGCCCCTTGATGAGGAGATAGAGAAGCGCCGAATGCGTGCGTACGGGTGCCACGATGCCGGCCGATTCGGCAACGGCGGCGGTTTCGGAGCAGATCATGTCGACCAGCCTTTCCGCCAAGTGTGCCACAAAGCCGTGGCGCAGATATCCAAGATACGAGAGCGGGCGTGTCATTTCATTTATCCAAGTATTTGCGCAAATTGTTGCATAAATGAAGATGGGCGTCTACGGGCCGGAAATTGGTTCAGTATCGAGAATGCAGCGCCGGGACGGGCCTGTCAGGGGGCGGCCAGGCGGGGCGTCAGGGGGGAGGGGAACGCGTATCTCCCGGACGGTTTTGGCAGGCGCCGCCCGAATGGACGCAGAACGGGCCGTTCATGCTCGCGTCAGGGGAATCCCGACGCTGCGAACGCACCCGCACAATGTTTTCGGTGGCGGAGGTGCGGGGCGGGATTATGGTTTGTGGTTGGAGGTTACCAGCGATGCACCTGTCGCGCTTGATCCTTGCCGCTCTGACGTTTGCTGCGCTGCCGGCCTGCGTGTCGCAGTCACAGAAAATGGCGCAGAAGCCGCGCCCTGCGGCCGCGGCGGCATTGCCAGACTCGCCGTTTACGCGGGCCATTGCCGCAGACGGGGCGAGTGGCGGGGCGCGCTCCGTCACACCGGGAGGAGCTACAGGGCTGACTTATGTGCCGACCGGACCGGTGATCGATCTGGCCGAGCCGCCAGAGCCCGTTATTCTCAATCGCCGTACATATATCTTCGTATCTGCGCCTGCAGGACCGGCATGCTGCCGGCCGCCGCGCTGAGTTCAGGCGAGATTATTCAGCGGCTGGGAGGGACTGGTCCGGTCTTGTATTGTCCTGGCCGGTGTCGATGTTCGAATGCGTCAGCAGACTGACGGAGTCCTGCCGCGAACTGCCGAAGATACGACGGAACAGTTTACCGGTCCGATGAGGCACCAGCAACCAGACAGGCGTCACCAGCAAGATCATCATGGTGGAGAAGCCAAGGCCGAAGACGACGGCCGTTGCCAGCTGCACCCACCATTCGGACGAAGCGCTGCCGACATCGACGGCGCCTTTCGCGAAGTTTATGTTGAGCTGGAACACCATCGGCAACAGGCCGCAAATCGTCGTGCCCGTGGTCAGAAGGATCGGCCGCAGGCGCTGCGCAGCCGTGGCGATCGCCGCATATTCCGGCGATCGGCCATCCTTGCGCAGGCGGTTGAACGTGTCGATGAGGACGATATTGTTGTTTACGACAATGCCGGCCAGCGCGACGATCCCTGTACCGATCATCAGGATCGACACATAAGGCAGCAGCAACTGGATGCCGACGAACACACCTGCCGTCGAAATGATGACCGCCGTCAGCGTCAGGGCCACCTGCCAGAAATTGTTGAACTCCCAGAGCAGAATCACGGCCATCATGAACAGCGCCGCGAGCGCGGCGCCGCCGAAGAAGGCCGCCGCGTCGGCATTATCCTCGTCGGAGCCCTCGAAGCGGACTTCGACGTCCGGGCTGAAATTCGCCTGCGCGATCCAGTCCTTCATTTCGGCGACAATCGCGGCGCCGCCGCCCTGTTCCTTGGCATTGGCGCGCACGTCGATGACGCGCAGTCCATCGCGCCGTTCGATCTGGCTGACGCGCGGGGCAGGTGTCCGCTTGACGAACAGGCCGAGCGGCACGTTGCCCTGCGGGGTCGCGATACGCAGCGTGTCGATTGCAGAAGCGCTGCGGTCGCCTTCCGGAAAGCGCACGCGGATATCCACTTCGTCCGGCGCATCGTCAGGCCGGTAGCGGCCGACGAGGATGCCATTGGTGACGAGTTGCACGGCCGCGCCGACCTGGGCAACGTCGATGCCGTACTTGCCGGCTTCCGCGCGGTCGACTTCGATCCGGTATTCGATGCCCGGCAAGGGTCTTGTATCGTCGATCTCGCGGACATCGCTGCGGCTTTCAAGATAGGCGCGCAGGCGTGTCGCGGCGTCGTCGAGGCCGGCCTGCCGCTCTGACAGGAGTGCGACCTGAATGTCCTTGCCGCCCGGAGGCCCCTGTTCGCGCGCCTGGATTTCGAACCGGAGGCCCGGAACGGCGCGCAGCGCTTCGCGCACACGATCGAGGGTCACCCGGCCATCGTGCACGCCGTCATCTGTTGCGAGGTCGAGCAGGACGCGACCGACAGTATCGACCGGGGCATCGCTTACGCCGTCGCCGAAGCCGCCACTGCCGCCTGCGCCCGACCGTGTGGAAATCGCCTCGATACCGTCAATGCCAGTAACGGCCCGCTCTGCGCGCTGGACAATGGCGAATTTTTCCGCCGACGACATCGAGCCCTGCGCCTGCACAAAGACATAGGCCTGCTCGGGCTCGGTATCGAGGAAGAACTCAGTCTTGTGCGGGGTCGAGCCAAACCACATGAAGATGAACACGACGGAAGCAAGGGCAACTCCCGAAACAAGCCATGGCCGAGCCACGAGCGAGGTGACAAGGCGCACGTAGGCTCCGAGCCAGCCCTTTGCCTTTTCCGGGTCTGCGTCGGCCGCCAGCGCCGCAAGGTCTTCATTCGTGCCTTCCGGACGCGCTCCGATGACCGAGCCAAGCACCGGAAGGAAGATCAGGGCCATGGCAAGGGAAGCCGTCAGCACGAAAATGAGGGTGATCGGCAGATAGGCCATGAACTTGCCCGGCATGGAGTTCCAGAACAGGAACGGCACGAAGGCGGCGAGCGTGGTCAGCGTCGAGGAGACGACCGGCCAGAACATGCGTTTGCCGGCCAACGCATAAGCCTCTTTCCGGTCAAGCCCTTCGGCCAGTTTCCGGTCGCCGTATTCCGTCACGACGATTGCCCCGTCGACGAGGATACCGACCGCGATCACCATGCCGAACATGACCATCATGTTGATCGTGTAGCCGAACGATCCGAGCAGCAGGAATGCCATCACGAAGGATGCGGGGATCGAAATGCCGACGAGCAGTGCCGAACGCCAGCCGAGTGCCGCGACGCAGATGATCATCACCAGCACGACGGCGGTAACGATGGAGCTCTGCAATTGGCCGAGTTGTTCGCCGATCTGCTCGGACGCGTCGGATGTGACTGTCGCCTTGACGGTCGACGGCCAGGATTTTTCTTCCTCTGCGATGGCACCGCGGACGAAATTGGCCGTATCGAGAATGTTCGCGCCGCTGCGTTTGACGACTTCGATCAGCAGGGCCGGCTGCCCATTGAAGGTCGCAAAGCCGGTGGCGTCCTTGTAGGTGCGACGAATATCAGCGACGTCTTTCAGGGTGACGACGGCGTTTTCCGTGCGCTTCAGAGGCAGGTCGAGCGCGTCCTGGGCGGTGCGGATAAGGCCAGGAACCTTGACCGCGAAACTGCCTTCGCCGGTGTCGATCTCTCCGGCGGGCACTAGCTGGTTGTTCGCCGTGACGATGGCATAGATTTCCTGGAAGGAGATATTGTAGGTCTCGAGCTTTACCGGATCGACGACGATTTCCAGCACGTCTTCGCGGCGGCCCTGGATGCGGGCTTCCAGAACGCCGGCATCGCGTTCCAGCTTGTCCTTCAGGCGTTCCGCGATCTCGTTTAGACCGCGCTCCGGCGCTTCCCCGTACAGGTTCACGACCATGACGGGGAATTGCGATGCGTTGAACTCTGTGATGATCGGCTCGCGCGCGTCCTGCGGGAAGTAGCGCTTGGCGAGGTCGACCTTGTCTTTCACGTCCAGCACCGCCTGGTCGACGTCCATGTCGATCTCGAACTCGAGCACGAGCGTGCCGGCGCCCTCGCCGCCAAAGCCTTTGAACTCCTTCAGGCCTTCCAGCGACTGGATTTCCTGTTCGATCGGCTTGACCAGCAGGCGCTCGGAATCCTCCGGCGTCACCCCGGCCAGCGGCACGGTGATCACGACGAACGGAATTGGAATGTCCGGGTCGGCTTCCTTGGGCAGGCCGATATAGGTCGCGGTGCCGGCAATGATGGCGCACACGAGAATGGCGAGCACCATGCGGGCCCGCCCGATGGCACCGTCGATCAGGCTGTTCATGGTTGCGCCCCACCAGCCCGGACCGGCTTCACCTTGACGCCGTCGCTGAGATAATCCTGACCGAGCGTGATCACATTGGCAGATGCGGGCAGTCCGGTAACCCATGTGCCGGCGGGTGACTGGTCGATCACCTGCACTTCAACGAATTCGACCGTGCTCTGATGGGTGACATAGCGGATGCCCAGCTGTCCGCTGTCGGACAATGTCAGCAGGCCAGCCGAGATCAGCGTTGCTGGTACGTCACCCAACGGGACGATCAGTTCCGACGAGATGCCGGCCGGAACGATGGCGTCGCCGGTCTGGAGTTCGGCTTCCACAATGAAAGTGCGGGTGGCGCCGCTCGCCGTGCGGGAGACGTAGCGGACCTTGGCGGGAAGGATACGGCCATCTGCAAGGCGGGCGGTCGCCTCCATGCCCGGGGCGATGCGGCCTGCGTCGGTTTCGGACACTTCAACGGTCACGATCACCGGGTCCATGTCGACGAGCACGCCGCAGGGTTGGCCGGGGGCCAGGAAGTCGCCTGCTTCGGCGATGCGGGTTTCGAAGATGCCATCGAACGGGGCGCGGATCTGCGTCTTGGAAAGTTCGACCTTTGCCGTGTTCAGGGCAGCCTCGGCAGCGTCCAGGGAGGCTTTGGTTGCCGCTTCGCGGTTGGCGGGCGCGAGGCCCTTGGCGGCGAGGTCCCGCGCCGCCTCGAACTCCACTTTTGCGGATTCGACATAGGCTTCGGCCTCTTTGACCCGGGCGGCGCGAGCTTCGATGTCGAGGCCGCAGAGCAAGGTGCCAGCTTTGACAAAGCTGCCTTCGCGGGCGGGGGTGGAGACGACATTGCCCGATGTCCCGGCCTTGACGGAGACGATCTTGTCGGCAGCCGTGCGGCCCTTGTTGACGATGCGGAGCGGGTGAGGCTCGGCGTTCAGCGTTTCGAATACGGCCTGCGGCGTTTCCGTCGATGCGTGCACGACGGCTTCGGGCCGGGCATCGCTCAGGCTGCCGCGGCCAAGGCTGCGGATGCCGAAATAGGCGACGAGCACGACGACAATGCCGATGGCGATGTAGGAGGAACGGTTCACGGGAGGCCTCTGGCGTTTGCAGTAGCACAAATAGGTAGCCGCGTCGCCGAAGTAAGCGCCGCATCCGACTGGCTTAGGCAAATAGGCTTGCAGATACGCAAAATTTCGAGGCGACTGTGTGAAAACCAACACAGGTATGATTAATCACTGCCCTAGGGGAAAGCAGGTCATATCCACTTTTTCCAGCGCAGGGCCAGTAAAGTGCCCGCAGTGACGCATACGAGACTTCCGGAAAGCATCCAGAATCCGCCAGCGTTCTGGGCGCCAGGCATGCCTGCAAGATTCACCCCGAACAGGCCTGTGACGAAGCTGATCGGCATGAACACAGCCGACAGGATCGACAGCACGAACAGGCGCTTGTTGGTCTCTTCGGTGCTTTCCTGTATCACTTCTTCCTGCAGGACGGTCGACCGTTCGCGGATGTTTTCGATCAGTTCGCAGAGGCGCGTCACCCGTTCGGTGGATTCCCTCAGGAATTGGATGTCCTGTTCGCTGAACAGGCCGGATGTTGCACCATCCCGGACGAGTTGGGTCAGCGCTTCCCGCTGCGGGATGATGTAACGGCGAACCTGCAGGACCCGGCGGCGGAATTCCGGCAAGACGGAGCGGCTGAGCCTGATTTTCGGGTCGAGCAATTCGTCCTCATACCGGTCTGCTTCCTCGTCGAACGCCGTGATGCCCGGCTCCATCCGTTCGGTCAGGGAATTGGCAAGCGCCGCAACCAGGCCGCCGGTCGAGTTCGGTGCCATGCCTTCCTGGACCATCTCCGCGACATCGCGGGCCGACTGGATGCGCCGCGACCGCATCGTGATCAGAAGGGTCTCGCTGGCCCACATGCGCAGCGACAGCATGTCTTCGAGCGCTTCGCCCGGATTGAGGTTTACGCCGCGCAGGTTGATCAGGAAGCCCGACCCGTGGCGGGTTGCGCGCGGCCGGGTATCCTCCTGCAGCAGGGCCTGCGCTGTCAGCCGGTCGAGCCCGCTCTTGCGGATCAGCCAGCCATTGGTCTGGTGGGAATGCCGGTTGAGGTGCAGCCATGTCCGCTTGTAGTGCAGGTGATCACCGTGGAGCACACCGGCCCATGTCAGCGGCGTGGCATGGCCTTCGGCGTCGAAGCCGAACCCGAACAGGAATGGTTCACCGCCGAGCTGCGTCTCGGGTTGCGCGACGGATGCAGCGGCGGCCGATTTCGCGGCGGGGTCAGCCATGCAGGATGCCTAGATTGCTGTAACCGGAGGGATCTGTCCGGACCAGGGGCGGGCGGCTTCAAGTTCGAGGGCCAGTTCGAACAGCAATTGGTCGTCGCCGCGCTTGCCGGAGAACATCGAACCGATGGGCAGGCCGGCCGGAGACCAGCCAAGCGGCACACTCATCGAAGCCGCCCCTGCGACATTCATCGGTGCGGTGAAGGCCGCGAATGTCAGCACGCTTTCCTTGACCTTCTCGAAGTCACCCGTTGGAGACTGTTCGCCGATTGGCACAGCGGGGCTGCCCGTGACCGGTGTCAGCAGCAGGTCGATGTCGCTGAACCACGCCTCATACGCTGCCTCGAATGCTTGCAGGTAGGCGATTGTGTCGCCGATTTCGTCCTGCCGCTGCAGGAACATGTTGGCGAGGCCGAGCGTCCAGGGTTCGACGATGTCCGGGCTGATTGGCTTGCCGCTGAAGGCGCTGGCCTGTTGGGCGAATTGTGCGGCGCCGGAGGCCCAGTAGAGGAGGAATTTGTCGATGAATTCGTTGCCGTCGAGGGGAGGCTTGAAGGCCACGACGTCATGGCCGAGGGCGCGGCATAGGGCGGCGGTGTCCTCGAGCGCGGTGACAGTTTCGGCGGCGACGGGTGAACCTGCGGCAGAATCTGTTGAAAAACCAATGCGCAAGCGGCGGGTCAGGGGTTCGAGGACCGGCAGCGGCGGGAAGGTTCCGTCATTGACCTGAGCGGCGCGGAACAGGCTGATCGAGTCCCGGACGCTGATGGTGACGGCGTGGTTGACCGAGATCTGGACCGGCGGAGGCGGGCCGGATTCGCGGATCGGTGTCTGGCCCCTGGATGGTTTCAGGCCGAAAACACCGCATGTGCTGGCTGGAATACGGATGGATCCGCCCCCATCGCTGGCATGGGCGAACGGGACCACGCGCGC
>JBGSKI010000150.1:0-4129 GCA_041741315.1 Hyphomonas sp.
CATAGATGGTCGCCCCCGGTTTGCCAAGCCCTCAATCGATGACGGAAGAAAGGTGGAGATTGCAGCCATAGATCCGGACTTTGATCGAGGCTACAGCCTCTGTCCCTGATGGAATTCGCTGGCCGGCACCTCAATCAGCAGAACGCACTTAAAGTGCCCTGACTTCTACGGGCTTTGCCGGCCACGGTCTGACCTGTCTTGCCATCACGTCATGATTGCCTGTGCAATCGGTAGTTCTCCTTGAAGTTTGTTGCCGTTGTGTTGCTATCCTGCAGGGTTATCCACGGGGCTGGTGGCCGAAGGTCCCTTCTAGACCGTAGGCCAGCGGCCGGTGGATAACCCGTGTTCATGCCGCCGATCGATAATCGTCTTCATAGTTCCGGTCATGCGCCAGCAACGCCCAAACGATGCGGGCATTCTTGTTCGCCAGCGCCACCGACGCCACATTTTTGTTCCGTCGTTCCATGACCCCCGCCAGCCAGCTACCGGCATGCTGGGCTTTACGCTCGGCCACCCGGATCACGGCCCGTGCCCCATGAATCAACAAGGTACGCAGATAGGTATCGCCCCGTTTGCTGATGCCGAGCAGGGTCTGCTTGCCGCCGCTGGAATTCTGCCGCGGCACGATGCCCAGCCAGGCCGCCAGTTGCCGGCCATTCTCGAAGTTTCTCGCATTGCCAATCGAGGCCACCAGGGCACTCGCCGTGATCGGGCCAATGCCGGGAATCTGCGCCAACTTTTTACTGGCCGCATTCTCCCTGTGCCAAATCTGGATCTGCACTTCCAGTTCCTGGACCTGCCGGTCGAGTTCCTTGAGGTGGTCACCGAGGCGCTCGATCAAGTGACGGAAGGTGCCCGGCAAATCGTTCTCGCCATCCTCGAGTATCTCCGGCAGGCGCTTGGCGATGTGCCCAATGCCCTGAGGGATGATGATCCCGTGTTCAGCGAGCAGTCCCCGAATCTGGTTGGCCTGTGCTGTCCTCGCCTTGACGAAGCCTTGTCGTGCCCGGTGCAGCGCTAGCACTGCCTGCTGTTCGCTATTTTTGATCGGCACGAAGCGCATATTCGGTCGGCTCACCGCTTCGCAGATTGCTTCCGCATCCGCCGCATCGTTCTTGTTACTCTTCACGTACGGCTTCACGAACTGCGGTGCCATGAGCTTGACGGTGTGCCCGAGTCTTTGCAGCTTGTGGGCCCAGAAGTGGGCGCTGCCGCAGGCCTCCATGCCGATCAGGCAAGGCACCAGATTGGCGAAAAAGGGTGCCATCTGCTCTCGCTTCAACTGCTTCTTCAACACTGTCTTACCGCGCTCGTCCACGCCATGCACCTGGAACACGTTCTTTGCCAGATCGATACCAATCGTCGTAATCTTCATCTCGGTCGCCTCTCTCGCTTAGTGGGAATTTCCATTCGCCACACTTTGGCACTTTAGATGCCGTTTCGGGTAGGGGCGACCATCCCATTAGCTGATCGGCCTTATGTGGAGCTCCACATAATGCAGAGGGTTTTTAGCCTAGCGGACGCGGTGCACGGCGTCTGATCGGAGGTGCGGCGACTATTCCGCGTCCGGTTGGCTAAAAAGCCCTTTGGACTGAACCGACGCGCCGACGGTGACGCTATGGGGATTGAATCAGTGCGGTGTCGCCAACCAAGGGCGCGTGCGCTGAGCAAGCGCCTTCGAAAGAAGCCGGTTTGTCGGTTTTTCGGCCAAATGCTTGGCATTCTTGGGGGATCTGCGCAGTTCGATAAGTGAACAGTGGGTCGCCAGGGGGCAAGACGTTGGAATTGGCCAGGTGTCGCGCAGGTGATCCCGCCGTTTCGCGAAATGTCTCAGGGAACGTGCATTGACTCGGCGTGGTGTGATGGCATTCATCAGTGATCGCGTGGTGGTCCACGTGGCATCGAGCCCGCCGGGAAGCTTTCGATGCACACCATGTGGCCACGACCGCACTGCGGGCAGTCACGGAGCGATGTGCCGGTGAGCAGCAAGTAGTGGTCGCGATAGTCGGCTGGCGCCACGGAAAGGCTGACGACAGGTTCGGCGAGCAGTTCGCGACATCGCGCCTGTTTGACCGCACGATAACGGTTGGCGAGGAAGCCGTAGTGCCGAATTCGCTGCAGGCCATTCGGAAGCACATGCAGCAGAAAGCGACGGATGAACTCGGTAGTGTCGAGATGCATGACCTTCTGCTGTGATTCGTGGCGGTAATCCTTCCAGCGAAAGCTCACTTTGCCATCGGCAAAGTCGATCAGACGACTGTTCGCGATCGCCATCCGATGCGTGTAACGGCCAAGGTACTCTAGAACCTGCTGGGGACCACCAAACGGTGCCTTGGCGTAAACCACCCACTCGGCCTGTCTGACCGGCGCCAGATACCGGGCAAACGCAGCAGGGGAAGAAAGTGCTTCAAGGCGATTGAAGAAGCGAAGCTCGCCGGCGTCAAACGCACGCTGCAACCGCGCCAGAAACAGACGACGGAAGAGCCGCGAGAGCACCCGTACCGGCAGGAAGAAACCGGGGCGGCAGGAAATCCAGCGCTCGCCGTCGGCACTCAGGCCGCCGCCAGGAACCACGCAGTGCAGATGGGGGTGATGCATCAGGTTCTGCCCCCAGGTATGCAGCAGGGCGATGAAGCCGATTTCGGCGCCCAGATGCTTGGGATCGGCAGCGATTGTCCGCAAGGTCTCGGCCGTCGCCTGGAACAGGAGGTCATAGACCACGGCCTTGTTCTGGTAAGCAATCGCGGCAATCTCTTCCGGCAGCGTAAACACGACGTGGAAATACGCAACAGGAATCAGGTCTGCCCGCCGGTCATCCAGCCACTGCGCCCGGACCAGAGACTGACACTTCGGGCAGTGCCGGTTGCGGCAACTGTTGAAAGCGATACGCTGGTGGCCACAGGCATCACACCGTTCGACATGGCCGCCGAGCACTGCCGTGCGGCAACGCTCGATCGCGCTCATGACGCAGCGCTGACCACGGCTGAGCGAGTCGCCGTGTTCCTGACGGTAGGCAGGGCCGGCCTGGTGGAAGATGTCCGCCAGTTCGAGCCCGATGGCACGCAAGGGCCGAACTCAGAAATGCATGAGCGGAGTCGGTGTCGGCGGCGGGTCAAACGTGGGCAACAGATCGAAGGGGCTCGCTGTGGCGCACACGGTACTGGTCGCGACTTTCAGGTAACGCGCCGTCGTGGCCAGGCTACGATGGCCCAGCAGGAGCTGGATGGTACGCAAATCAGCACCCGATTCGAGCAGGTGGGAAGCAAAGGCATGACGCAGCGAGTGCGGGGTGATCGGCTTGGTAATGCCCGCGTCACGGCGTGCTTTCTGGCAGGCGAGTCCGACGGCCTCACGAGTGATCGGCTGACCCGGCACCTCGCCCGGAAACATCCACCGGGTCGGCCGGGCGGATTTCCAGTAGGTGCGCAGGACGTCCAGCAATCGTGGCGAGAGCATCACATAGCGATCCTTCATCCCTTTGCCTTGTTCGACCCGGAGCATCATGCGCTGGCTGTCGATGTCGGTCACCTTGAGGTGCGTGGCTTCAGAGACGCGCAGGCCGGCCGCATAGGCGGTCATGAGAATCGCTCGGTGCTTGTGATTGGTGATCGCGTTCAGGAAGTGCATCACTTCCTTGGGACTGAGAATCTCAGGGAGCTTGCGCGGGCGTTTGGGCATCGGAATCTCTTCGACCGCCCAGGTGCGTTTCAGGGTGACCTTGTAGAGGAAGCGAAGGGCCCCCGTCGCGACGCAGATGCTGCTTGGCGTCAGCGCTCTGACCTCCATCAAATACAGTTGGTAGGTGCGAATCTCTTCCGGCCCGAGTTGATCAGGCGAGCGGTTGAAGTAACGGGAATACGCGGCAATCTGCTGCAGGTAGGCGGATTGGGTGTTCTCGGCAAGATTACGAATGCCCATGTCTTCGAGCATCCGCTGACGTAGCGGTGTCATGGCAAAGCTCCTTCTCGGGATTGAGGGAAATGCTGCGAACAGCAATTCCATCGTTCTCCCATTGGAGCTTCCTGTGAACCCGACCCGCCGTCATCCAGACTATCTGCCCAAGCCGGAACCCCGCCCGCCGACTCTCAAACCGGGCACCTACCGCGCCAGCGGTTTAGTCCAAGGCCGA
>JBGSKI010000151.1:0-13554 GCA_041741315.1 Hyphomonas sp.
CCCTGCGCCCGCTCGGGAACCTGCGCCGGAACGCGTGATGGCCGAAGCGGCGCCTCCGGAACCGGAAGCCCGGCCGGAACCTGCCAAGACCGAGGACGCCAAGCCCCGCCGCACGGGTTGGTGGAACCGCGGAAAAAATTAGGCCGACCGGCCTCCAAAAAAGAAAGGCCGGAGCAGTGATGCTCCGGCCTTTTCAATTGCGATTCGAGGCAAGGTTTACTCAGGCGCGGTGCAACCCTTGTCCTTGTAAAGACCCATCAGGTGCGTGCGGCGCTTTTCCACCAGTTTCTCGGCATCAGCAGCATTCATGTAATTGCCCACGGCAGCAGGCCAGAAGAACACAACGGCCGCGACGTTCGCGGTGTTGACCCCTTTGTCATCAGAAGCGTCATCCATGACTGCGTCGAGCTTGGCGAATTCGCCTTCAATCTCCGTGCAGGTCAATTTGAAATCCGTCGGTTGCTCGACCGCCACTTTCTCGGTCGATGTGCATGCGGTCGCTGCAAGCATGGCAAAGGCTGCTCCGCAGAGCAAGATTCTCTTCATAATGGCTATCCCTCAATTCCCCACGGCCTTGATGACCGCGATACCATGTTTCGGGAAATCGGCCGAAGGTCAACCTTAAAAAGAACCTCCAAATCTGCGTAATAGCAATGGAACCTCCGGAGTGGAAATATCCGGGCGAGATGAGCCGCCAAACAAAAAGGCCGGAGCAGCCATGCTCCGGCCTTTCTTCATTTCGGGAAGATCACGCCTCTCAGGCTGCGGCTTTCGCTTTCGATCCGGCCGGCGGGAAGCGGTCATAGAACCCTTCGCCCTTGGCGGCCATGTCGCGCAGGAGTTTCGGCGGTTCGAACCGGTCGCCGTATTTCCTGGCAAGGCGGTCGGCCTCTTCGACGAAGGGCTTGATGCCCCAGATCAGGTCGACATAGGAACAGCAGCCGCCGGTGAACGGCGCAAAGCCCCAGGCGAGGATCGAGCCGACATCGGCGTCGCGTGCATCGGTGATCACGCCTTCCTCGAAGCAGCGGGCGACTTCAATCGCCTGGCGCACCAGGAAGCGGTTGGTCAGTTCCTTCTTCAGGGCCGGCGGACATTCATCGACCTTGACCTCGATCATCTTGTTGATGTCGGGCCAGAGGCGTTCCGGCTTGCCCTTCTCGTTATAGTCGTAGAAGCCCTTGCCCGCCTTGCGGCCGACACGGCCCTGATCCTCAACCAGCCATGCGAGGAAATTGGTGCGTCCGTCCGTCTGCAGATCAACGCCCGTTGCCTCGGCCGTCGCCCGTCCGATCTTCAGCGCTGTGTCAAGTCCGACCGAGTCGGAGACTTCCAGCGCCCCCATCGGCATGCCGGCCTGGCGCCCGACATTCTCGATGATCGCCGGCTTGATGCCCTCGGCGAGCATTTCCATGCCTTCGCGCGTGTACGTACCGAAACAGCGCGAGGTGTAGAACCCCCGATGGTCGTTGACCGAGATCGGCGTCTTGCGGATGGCAAGGACATAGTCGATCGCCTTGGCCAGCGTCGCCTCGCTGGTCTCCTTGCCGGAGATGATCTCGACAAGGCCCATGCGCTCCACTGGCGAGAAGAAGTGGATGCCGATGAAATTGGCCGGACGCTTCGAGGCCCTGGCAAGACCGGTGATGGGCAGCGTCGAGGTATTGGACCCGAAAACAGCGTTCTCATCCAGGACGGCCTCGGCCATCTGGGTGATCTTCGCTTTCAGTTCTTCATTCTCGAACACCGCCTCGACCACAAGGTCCGCGCCTTTGACATCCTCATAGGAGTCCGTCGTAGTGATCAGGGCCAGCAATGCCTCGCCCTTTTCCTTCGTCGTCTTGCCGCGGGAGACGTCCTTCTCGACCAGCTTGCGCGAATAGTCCTTGCCCTTCTCGGCATTCTCCATCGACACATCGACCAGCACGGTCGGGATGCCGGCCTTTGCCTGCACATAGGCAATGCCGGCGCCCATCAGGCCGGCGCCAATGACGGCGATCTTCCTGAACTCCGTCTTCGGATGACCCGCCGGGCGATTGGCACCCTTGCCGAGTTCCTGCATGGACAGGAACAGGGAGCGGATCATCGCCTTGGCTTCCGGGCGCTGCTGCGTGTTGATGAAATAGCGCGTCTCGATGCGAAGGCCGGCATCGATCGGCACCTGGATGCCCTCATAGATGCACGACAGGATATTCTTCTGTGCCGGATAGTTTCCGTAGGTCTTGGACGCCAGCATCATGTTGGCCATGGTGGCCACCTGGCCAGCGCCCGGCGACTTGTGCGGCACGCCGCCCGGAACCGTGTAGCCCTTCTCGTCCCACGGTGCCTTGGCCTTGGGGTTCGCCTTCACCCAGGCTTTCGCCCGGTCGACCGTCTCCGTGGACGGAGCAAGTTCCTGGACCACGCCCATGGACTTCGCCTGTTCGGCCGTAAAGCTCTCGCCCTGCAGGATCAGAGGCAGCGCCGCCTGGACACCAACGAGCCGCGGCAGGCGCTGTGTGCCGCCGGCACCCGGCAACAGGCCGATCTTGGCTTCCGGCAGGCCGAATTGCAGCTTCGGATTGTCATTTGCTGCCACGCGGTAATGGCAGGCAAGCGCCACTTCGAGGCCGCCGCCGAGAGCGAGGCCGTTCAGCGCCACCGCCACCGGTTTGCCGCAGGTTTCGAGCTGGCGCAGCGTACGGTTCAGGGAAAATCCGGCATCGAACTGCTCGGCCTTGAGTTCCGCTTCGGTCTTCTCTGCCTTGGCTCCACCACCGCCTGCGCGCTCGTTCATCTCGCCGAGGTCGGCGCCGGCGCAGAAGCCGCTTGCTTTGCCGGACGAGAAGACGAGGCCCTTGATGGCATCGTTGGTGGCGACTTCCCTGGTGATCGCGATAATATCGGCGACCGCCTTGCCGGTCAGCGTGTTCATGCTGCGGCCCGGCACATCGAAGACCGCGTGCGCGATGCCATCGGCGTCAATGTCAAACTTGAAGGTTTCGAGGTTCATCTGTCTTACTCCATCAGTATCAGGACAAAGGGGGTGGGCTGGCGGCGGCGGCGCGCCGCTCAGCGTCAGCCAGAGGCTGAAGAACGTTGATCTTCAGCCAGATTTTCTGAGAGAAGCCGCTCGTGAGCGCTTCGATGTCATTGGCCGCATCAATCACGACGGCGTCGCTCATGTTCTGCATGTAAAGCGCTGCGAGCTTGCCGATGATGGCGAGCATTTCGGCGCAATAGTCGAGATAGGCCATCAGGGCCGACTCGGTCAGGTCGCGGTTGGGCGAATGCGGTGTCGGTTCGCGGTAGTACGTGGTCGGATCCTTGCGCAACTGGTGCATGTCGATCACATGCGCCAGCGCGCGCAGCTCATGCAGACGCGCCAGCACGCGGGCCTGGCGTTGGCGGGTTTCAAGATTGAGCACGAACCAGATCGCGGCCCCTGTCACAATCATGATGTTCAGGACCGAATCGAGGCCCTGAACACTGCCAATCTCCCTTGCGTCCATTCCGAAGAATTGAAGCAGCTGCCACAGCCCCCAGCCCGCAACAGCCAGCCCGGCCAGAACGATCAGCACGGAGACGATCTGCATCGGCCAGCTCCGCTTGCCAGCCCGCCGAGCGTACTGGATATGCTCGGCGCTGAGGCCGGCAAGCGCGCTGCTGATCCGCGAAATACCGTTGTCCGGAAATCGCTCCGCCACACGCACGGCGAGCTCCCGCGCGGTGCTTTCGATCTTCTCGGGCTGGAGCTCGCTATAGGCCATTGCCGCGTGAACCTGTCTCCGGCGCCTAGACGCGTTCGATGATTGTCGCAGTGCCCATGCCAGCGCCGACACAGAGCGTCATCAGGCCGGTTTCCTTGTCCGTCCGCTCAAGCTCATCGAGCACCGTGCCGACAAGCATCCCGCCTGTGGCGCCGAGCGGGTGGCCCATCGCGATAGCGCCGCCGTTGACGTTCATCTTCTCGTGCGGGATGCCGAGCAGCTTCATCATCAGCATGACGACCGAGGCGAAAGCCTCGTTCAGTTCATAGATGTCGATGTCGCCCACGTTCATGCCAGCCTTCTTCAAGACCTTCTGCGTCACATAGGTCGGGCCGGTCAACATGATGCCGGGTTCGGAACCGATGGAGGCCATGGCCCGCACGCGGGCACGGGGTTTCAGGCCAAGGGCCTCGCCCATTTCCTTCGATCCGAACAGGACGGCCGACGCCCCATCCACGATGCCCGACGAGTTGCCGGCATGGTGAACATGGTTGATCTTCTCGAGTTCCGGATAGCGCTGCTTGATCACTTCGTCGAAGCCCATTGCGCCCATGCCGGCGAAGGACGGCTCAAGCGCACCGAGCGTCTGCATCGTCGTGTCAGGGCGCATGTGCTCGTCGTGCGCGAGGCGGATGCCGCCCATCTGGTCCTTCACGGGGACAATCGACTTCTTGAAACGGCCTTCCTTCCAGGCCTGCGCCGCGCGGCGTTGGCTCTCGAGAGCAAAGGCATCCACATCATCGCGGCTGAAGCCGTATTTGGTGGCAATCGTATCGGCACCGATGCCTTGCGGGGTGAAGTAGGTTTTCAGGGCGACCTGTGGGTCCGTTGACCAGGCGCCGCCGGAGGCCCCCATCGGCACGCGGCTCATGCTTTCGACGCCGCCGCCGATGGCCATGTCGGCTTCGCCGGTCATCACTTTCGAGGCGGCCATGTTGCAAGCTTCGAGGCCGGATGCGCAGAAGCGGTCGACCTGTACGCCTGCGGTCGTCTCGGCGTAATCGGCATTCAACACGGCGACGCGGGCGATGTCCGCCCCTTGTTCACCGACGGGACTGACGCAGCCAAACACGACATCGTCCACCTTGGACGTGTCGAGATCGTTCCGTTCACGGATCGCCTGCAAGACCTGCGTGGCAAGGCTCAGTGCCGTGATCTCGTGCAACGCGCCGGAGGATTTGCCCTTGCCGCGCGGGGTGCGGACGGCGTCGTAAATATAGGCTTCAGTCATGGGGAGAGGCTCCTTGTCTATCGTGTGTCAGGTGACCGGTTTGAGGACCGGGTTGAGGGTCAGGCTCGCGGTGGAACGGGCTGCTTCCTTGCCGCGGGAATCGTAGAGCTCGGCCTCGGCGAACAACATCGCGCGGCCGGTATTGCGTATGCGCGCCGCCACTTCGATCACGCCCTGGCGCACAGGGCGCAGGAAATGCGTGTGCAGGTCGACCGTCGAGGGCAGTTTCGTCTTGCCCGCCTTCATTCCGGCGAGCATGCCAATCGTATCATCCATCATGGCGACGAGATAGCCGCCCTGGATCACACCTGCGGGATTGCAGAATTCCGGCCGGCCCTCGAAGCGTACCCGCGTGGTCAGCAGTTTCATGTCGAGCGACAGCAGCACGAACCCGAGTGAGGTCGAGGACGGGCTCGGCTTGCCATAACGCTCAAACATGAGGTGGCTGTCAGGCATCGACTTAAAGCGTCCTCGCGATCAGCATTTTCATGACTTCGTTCGCTCCGCCATAGATGCGCTGGACGCGGGCATCGGCGTACATCTGCGCGATCGGGTATTCGTCCATGTAGCCGAAGCCGCCATGCAGCTGCAGGCACTCGTCGATAATCTTGCACTGCAGGTCGCTGATCCAGTATTTCGACATCGAGGCCGTCGCCGCGTCGAGTTCGCCCTTGAGCAGGCGCTCCGTACAATGATCGGCGAACACCTTGGCCACGGTCGCCTCGGTCTTGGCTTCGGCCAGTTTGAACTGCGTGTTCTGGAAATCGAAAATCGTGCCGCCGAAGGCCTTGCGGTTCTTGACGTATTCCACCGTCTCGTGGATCGCCCGCTCGATCATCCCGATGCCCTGCAAGCCAATGATATGCCGTTCCTGCGGCAGTTTCTGCATCAGCTGGATGAAACCCTTGCCGGCTTCTTCGCCGAGCAGGTTGCTGGAGGGCACTTTCACATCGTCGAAGAAAAGTTCCGACGTGTCGGCCGCGTGCTGGCCGACCTTGTCGAGGTTGCGGCCCCGGCGGAAACCGCCTTCGCCTTCGACTTCGTCGGTCTCGACACAGACGATCGAAATGCCCTTGGCGCCCTTGGTCGGGTCGGTCTTCGCACAGACCAGGATCAGGTTTGCGGTCTGGCCATTCGAGATGAAGGTCTTCGAGCCGTTGATGACGTAGCCGTTGCCGTCCTTTTTGGCCGTGGTCTTGATATTCTGCAGGTCCGATCCCGCGCCGGGCTCGGTCATCGCAATCGCGGTGACGATCTCGCCGGTGCAGATTTTCGGCAACCAGCGCTGCTTCTGCTCCTCGGTGCCATAGGCCACGATATAGGGCGCGATGATCGCGTTGTGCAGTGTGATGCCGAACCCGTCGACGCCCTTCCACTGCTGCTGTTCGGCGATGATCGCCTCGTGGCGGAAGTCGCCGCCCGCGCCGCCATATTCCTCGGGAACGGAGGCACCGAGAAGGCCCATTTCGCCCGCCTTCGTCCATATCTCGCGCGGCACGATCCCGGCTTTGCGCCAGGCCTGGACGTGTGGGACGCATTCTTTCTCGAAGAACTGGCCGACCGCGTCGGAGAAGATGTCGAGTTCCTCATCCTGGCGCCAGGCGGACTTCGGCACGTTCAGGGGGCTCTCTTGCATCATGACTCTCTCCGGCAGGTTTGCGGGCGGCACTTGCCGCTTACGTTCACGTCAACATGTAGCGACGCTGCCGCAAAATTCCCAGCCGTTCCCCAGCGTCAGAGCGGGAGGCGGGCCGGGGCATTTTTTGCCGCACTATGTATCGGCACGGGTATCACACCTTGGTGTCAGCCGCGAGACGGCCGACCGTCAGAACATTTCTGCCGGCAGGGCCATGATCGACGTCGCACCCGTCTTGACCTTGGCGAGATGGGAGGCACCGTCCGGCACCATCCGGTCGACAAAGTAGAGCCCGGTCAGCAACTTCTCCTCATAGAAAGGCTCTGCGCCCTTCTTCTCCAGAGCGACCTTCGCCATCTTCGCCCACATCAGCGCGAGGCCGGTCAGGCCAAACAGGTGAAGGTAGTCGTGGCTCGACGCCCCGGCATTGTTAAAATCGGACATCCCGTTCTGCATCAGCCATGTCGTTGCGTCCTGCAACTCGCCGCGGACCTTCTGCAAGCCATCGAGGAAGGGCTTCATGTCCGGGTTCGATTCATTCTCGTGCACGAACTCGTCGATATCGGCAAAGAAGCTGAAGACTGCCCGGCCGCCATTTGCGGCCAGTTTTCGGCCAACCAGATCCAGCGCCTGGACGCCATTGGTGCCCTCGTAGATCAGCGTGATCCGGCAATCCCGCACGAACTGCTCCATCCCCCATTCGCGGGTGAAGCCCGATCCGCCATGCAGCTGCAGGCCCTGGTTGGCGCACTCAAACCCTTTATGGGTCATGTAGGCCTTCACCACCGGCGTCAGCAGCGCCATGTAATCCCCAGCCTTTTCGCGCACTTTCTCGTCCGGAGACTTGTGCTGCAGGTCGCCCTGGAAAGCGGTCCAGTAAGTGAAGGCGCGCGCGCCTTCGACAAACGCCTTCTGGTCCATCAGCATCCGGCGCACGTCCGGGTGAACGATGATCGGGTCGGCCGGCTTGTCCGGGGCTTTCGCGCCGGTCAGCGAGCGGCCCTGCAGGCGGTCTTTCGCGAAATCCACCGCGTTCTGGTAGGCGATCGAGGCCTGCGACAGGCCCTGCAGGCCGACCCCGAGCCGGGCTTCGTTCATCATCACGAACATGGTGCGCATGCCCTTGTGTTCCTCGCCGACGAGGTAACCGGTCGCGCCGTCATAATTCATGACGCAGGTCGCGTTGCCGTGGATGCCCATCTTCTCCTCAAGGCCGCCGCAGCTACATTTGTTGCGCTCGCCGAGGCTGCCATCCTCATTCACGATATATTTGGGCACCACGAACAGCGACACGCCCTTGATGCCTTCCGGCGCGCCCTCGATACGGGCCAGCACAAGGTGAATGATGTTTTCCGTCAGGTCCTGCTCGCCGCCGGAAATCCAGATCTTCTGTCCGGTGATCCTGAACGTACCATCACCGTGCGGCACGGCCTTTGTCTTCATCATGCCGAGATCGGTGCCGCATTGCGGCTCGGTCAGGTTCATCGTGCCGGCCCACTCGGCCGAGGCCATTTTCGGCCCGAACTTGGCTTTCAGTTCGTCCGAACCGCCGGCCATCAGGGCCCGGAAGGCTCCATGCGTCAGGCCCGGGTACATGCCGAACGCCATGTTCGAGGACGACACCATCTCGGTCCACGCGATGTTGACCACATGCGGCAGGCCCTGACCGCCCATTTCAGGCTCCGTCGACAGGAGCGGCCAGCCGCCCTCGACCAAGGCCTTGTAGGCCTCCGGGAAACCGTCGGGCGTCTTCACGCTGGCATCGGCATTGCGCACGCAGCCCTGCCTGTCGCCGACAGCGTTCAACGGAAACAGGACTTCCCTGGCAAACTTGCCGCCTTCCTCAAGGATTGCGTCGACAAGGTCAGGCGTCGCCTCCTCGAACCCCGGCAGGTTGGAATAGTTCTGGATCTGGATGACTTCCTGAAGGATGAACTTCATGTCGCGGATCGGTGCGTCGTAGCGGGGCATCGGTCGTTTCCTCTAAAGGCTAAGGGTGCGGCTACGGCTTGTAGCGCACCCTTTTAGAAAGGTCTTTCCAGATTCCCGGAAGACCGGGTTTCAGTCTCAGACTTCGTCAAGCTGCCGGCGGGCAACCGCGTCATAGGCCGCGGCCTGGCGCTTGCCTTCTTCCGTCGGGCCGACCTGGGCGATCAGGCCTTCCAGCCAAACGATGCCCTTGCTGAGTTCGGTGAGCGCCGTGTCGATGTCCTCACGCTGGACTTCCAGTTCCTTCGCCTGCTTGCGGAACTTCTCCAGCATCATCCGGGTCTGGGCCCGGCGGCCGTCGTTCAGCGCATAGAGGTCGAGGATTTCCCGGATATCTGCCAGCGGCAGGCCGAGGCGCTTAAGACGGACGATGATTGTCAGCCTTGCCCGGTCACGGTTCGAGTAGACCCGCATCATGCCATCACGCGCCGGGTGCAGCATGTCTTTGTCTTCATAGAAACGCAGAGCCCTTGGGGTAACCCCGAACTCCCGGGCGAGTTCTGAGATCGTGTAGGTGCGGGAATCTGCAGCGGAAATTGAATGATGTCTCTGTGCCATGACGCAAATCTAGATCACACCTTACGCGAACGTCAACGTAAACTTTGTTCTGAATTGCAAGACATTGCAGTCAACGGCCGGAATCGGTCGCGTTAATCAAATTTCACCGGATTCGTTACCCTTAACCGCCTCTTAAGAACAATCCTGCCATCACGGATCGTAAGTGTGAACGAATCTGCCCGCTGTGTTAACCGGTCGGGCCTGGGGACAGTTGAGGAGTACCGGATGAGCCAGACAGGGCCATGGAGCGTCAAAGGCATCGACCAGCGCGCCAGAGATGCGGCGCGCGAGGCGGCCATGGCAGAAGGATTGACCCTCGGCGAGTACCTGAACCGCCTGTTGATGGCGAGCGATTCTCCGGAACCGAACGAAGTGGCGGAGCCTTTCCGGGGTGCCCGGCCGAAGCCCGACGCTGCCTCCAGCGCCCTAGATCGCCTCGCCCGCCGGATCGAAGCCACCGAGGCCCGCTCGACCCTTGCGATTACCGGCATGGACCACACGATCCTGGGCCTGGTCGCGCGACTGGAGAATTCGGAACAGACCTCGTCGGTTATCGCCGGCCATGTCGAAGGCCTGATCGACCAGATGCGCGAAACGCACGAGGCCCTTCAGGCCAAGGTGCGCCGCCTGGAGCAGGACAACTCCTCCAAGCAGAATCTTGAAGCCCTGAAGGCGCTCGAGAATGCGCTCGGCAAACTCGCCAGCTATGTCTACGAAGAAAACGAGTTGGCGCAGAACGAGACACAAGCCATCAAGGGCCGCGTCGAAGCCGGGCTGTCCGACATCAGCGACCGCGTCGAATCGATGGAGACCAAGGTCGAAACGACCCTCTCCGCAGCGGCCCAGCGCGTCGAGAAGGCCGTCGAACAGGCAGAGCTTCGCGCCGAAGGCACCGCCCGCCACCTTTCCGAGCGCATGTCCACGCTCGAATCGAACGTCCACAAGCGTCTCGCCTCGGTCGACAAAGCCGACGAGCGTCTGGATGCTGTCGAGGCAGATGTATCCGGCGCACTGGACTCCATGGAAGGCACGTTGCTGCGCATCCAGGATCGCCTGAACCGCGCCGAGACGACCACCGACGCCGCCCTCAAATCCCTCGAGTCGACCTATGCCAGCCTCGACCACAGGATCGAGCAAGTCGCCAACCAGATCGACCCGGATCTCGCCCAGCGCCTGCGCACGGAATTCGAAGCACGCTTTGAAGACCTCACCCGCTCGGTGCGCGAAACGGTCGACAGCGCCCGCCTAGAACTTGCCGACGAGATCACCCGCGCCGCCAGCGGACAGGACGGCGCCGTTGTCACCGAACTGAAGGCGTCGCTAGGCGACGTCCAGAAGCGCATGTCCGTGTCGGAAGAGCGCCAGGCCCGCGCGCTCGAAACCGTGTCCAGCCAGGTCAACCGCCTGAACACGAATGTCGATGCCCGTCTGCGCGAGGTCGAGACACGTCTTGAGGACACCAACGGCGACAGCATTCGCGAGGAAATCGAGCGCTTCGGCGACTCCGTCAGTGAGCGGATCGAAACCATTTCCAGTGAATTGCAGGAACGGGTCTCTGACAGTGAACGGCGCAGCGCCTCGGCGATCGAACAGATTGGCGATCAGGTCGCCGCTGCGACCAGCCGCCTGCAAATGCGCCAGAACGAGGCGATGAAATCGCTGGCTGAGCAGCTTCTCGAAGATCGCAAGAAGACCGATGTGCGTCTCTCAGAAGCCCTGGCAACTGTGTCCGAGCGGCTGGACCAAGTGCAGAAGCAGTCGACGTCGTTCCTGTCGCCCGTGCAGAAGGCCATGGCATCCCTCGCCAGCCGTCTCGAAAGTCTGGAAGACTTCACCACACCTCCATTCGCCGGACGACCACATGCCTCCTCCAGTCCGGTTGACGGTCTGGTCGAAGCCGATCCAGTCTTACCTCAGTCCGAGGAATTCGAGCCATTCGAGGAATTCCCGATTCCCCCGGCCAGCATGAACAGCCCGGTCGTCGAAGACGATGCCGCTTTCGAGGAAGGCGTCGAATCCTGGCAAGTGCACGATGCGCCTCTGGCACAGGGCAAGAGTCCGTATAGCGATGACTTTGACTCCATACGCGCGGCGGTGGAAGAGCTCAGTGCCGCAGGAAGCGCCGTTCCAGAGCAGGAATTCCTCGCGGACTTACCGAATGATCTCGACGACAACACGTTCGCCCACTCCCTGGACGCCTTTGGCGAACCCGACGACGACCGGACCGAAGCGCGTGAATCCGACATCTTTGACAGTTCAGGCTTCGACGAAAACTCCTTCGAAGATGCATTCGACGATGCTCCGGAACCGAAGCCGGAATCCCATTTCCACGCCTATGCCCAAGATGACACTGCAGACTATATTGCACGTGCCCGCCGTGCCGCCATTGCTGCATCAAGCGTGAGACCGGCACCCGGCGCGTCACGCGTACGTGCAGCGCCCTTGCCCCGGACCAGCCATGGCAGCACGAGCAAGCTGCCCTTGATCGCAGCTGCCTCTGCCGTCGTGATTACCGGCTCCGCTGTCGGCGGATATCTCTACCTGCGCGGCAAGCAGGCTCCGCCGGTTCCACGCGCATCGGTCAGTACTTATGTCGACCCGCTGGCGACCAGCGCGATGCCCGAGACGCCTGCAGCCACTCCGTCTGCTGACGATAGCCTGTTCGATTCCCTTCCTGCGGATGAACTGGCTGCGAACCCGGCGGACGACCTGTTCGACGCCGAGACACCTACCGCAGACGCAACTCCGACGGCAGAACCACGGATCGAAACGCTGGCCTCCGCGATTCCAGTCGTGGCGACGCCCGCCGCATCCGTGACCGAACCGGCGCCCAAGCCAAAATTTCAGGCCCCTGCGCCTGTTCCGGCCACCGCGCCCTTGGAAACTGCTACTGAGGTGACCCCGGACTATCCGCCGGTCCCGCCTGTCGTCACGGCTGACGCAGCGGCGGCAAGCGGCAACGCTGTCGCCCAATTCCAGCTCGCACAGGAAAAACTCACCGGAAGCGACTTCCAGTCCGGCGCGGACCTGATGCGGCGCGCTGCCCAGAAAGACCTGGCCATGGCGCAGTACGCGCTCGGCAAGCTGCACGAGAAAGGTACTGGCGTTCCGAAGGATCTCGCGCTCGCCCGCGAGTGGACTGAAAAGGCGGCCAATGCCGGCAACGTCAAGGCGATGCACGACCTTGCCGTGTTCCAGGCCGAAGGCGATGGCGGCCCGCAGACCTATGCCGGCGCAGTCGAATGGTTCCGCAAGGCGGCAGAATATGGCGTCGTCGACAGCCAGTACAATCTCGGCGTCCTTTATGAACAGGGCCTCGGCATCAGTCCGAACCTGACGGAAGCGCTGTTCTGGTTTTACGTCGCCGCGAAGAATGGCGACGGCGGCGCGCCGGAGAAAGTCTCGGAACTGGTCAAGCGAGTCTCACCGGAGGCCGCCGCACAGGCGCAGTCGCGCGCCGATGCCTGGCAACCTGCGCATGCCAACGCGATCGCCAATGGCCGCTTCGGGGCCCAGCCCTGGAATCTCGGCAATCCGTTGCAGGTCCAGGGTGTTCAGGTCGCACTGACCGCGCTTGGCTACGATGCCGGCGGCGCCGATGGCGTCATGGGTTCGGCGACCGCGCAGGCGATCCGCGACTACCAGAAGGCCAACCAGCTCCCGGTGACTGGCACTGTGACCGCCGAACTGATCGAGCGCCTGAATGCCGGTGCGACACCAGGCCGGACATAGGCAACGCCGCTACGGTCGTTTGTACGCAAACGGACGATCGGACGGCGACAGATCGCGATAGCGGTCGCGCAGCCGTGTCTGCCGGGATTCGAGGGGCTGCTCCGCGCCATCGATGAACACGGCGTCGGCATTCGTCGTCACTTCGAGCGGGTCACCGTCCCAGGCAACCACGTCGGCCTTGCCGCCCGGTGCCAGCACGCCATAGCCGGTCAGGCCGTATATCTGCGCCGGCGTGACGGTGAGCGACTTCATTGCCGCATCGAACGTCATGCCATTGGCTACGGCATTGCCGGCAATCTGCGTCATAAGGCGCGCCAAATGCGTATCCTCTCCAAGATTGGCAATCGCCACCGGAACGCCAGCCTCCGACAGACGGGCGGCATTCTCCTGCGTCGCTCCCAGCTGTGCGAATGTCGCCGGCAGGTTCGAGAATGCATCGACGATCACCGGGATATTGAGCGCTGCCAGACGGTCGGCCACGCGCCAGCCTTCGTCCGCACCGACAATCGCGATCTTCAGCGAACGGTCGGATTGGGCGAGGTCCATCACGGCTTCGATGTCGGCGGCGCTGCGTGCCTGGATCAGCAACAATTGCTGGCCGCGCGCTGCCGGGCCGAGCGCCTGCGCATCGCGCCGGTTCAGGATATCGCCGCTGCCGC
>JBGSKI010000152.1:0-6502 GCA_041741315.1 Hyphomonas sp.
CATGGCGCCGAGCTTTGCGGCAGTGATCCTGCTGGCATTCGGCTGGTCGTGGGGGGCCCAGAGGATCGCGACGCCGGCACCGCTGACGGACCGGTTCGTCGCGCTGATGGATTCCGGCGTCCCGCAGGACGAGAAATGGGACATCGGCCCGGATGCAGTGCTGACCGAATACCTGCGCCTCCTGTCGCTGGAAGAGGGCAGGCCCGGCGACACAGTGGTGTGGCCGGAAGGCGCGGTGCCGGTCGCGCTGCTGCAGGACCCGAACGCGCTCGATGCCGTCGGGGCCTATATCGGACAACGGTTCCTGATCGCCGGAACGGCACGTTACGAATATGCTGGCGACAGGGACCCGATCTTCTACAATTCGCTCACTGTTCTCGACGAAAGTGCCAGCCGGTCCGGACCGATTGCCATATATGACAAGCACCGGCTTGTGCCGTTCGGCGAATTGCCGGCCTCCGAGATCGTGCCGTTTGGCCATGCCCTGTCGGGCTTCCTGCCCGGTGCGATCCAGGAACTGGCGACCAGCGGGTTCCGTCCTGGGCCCGGTCCGGCGGTCATCTTCAGCGACCAGCTGCCGCCTTTCGTGGCCCTGATCTGCTATGAGGGCCTGTATCCGGAGATTGCCCGGCGGGCCAATATTCCCGTGCGGGCCGAATGGATCGTCGTCATCTCGAACGATGCCTGGTTTGGGGGTGGCATGGGCCCGGCCCAGCATTATGCCCAGAACCGCTACCGCGCGATTGAAACCGGCCTGCCCATGGTCCGGGTTGCCAGCCGCGGCGCCTCCGCGATCATCGACGCGCAGGGCCGAGAGGTTCTTCGTGCGGGACCGGTGGAAGGCGCACCCGTCGGCTGGGAGACGACCTATGGCCGGGGTGCGATCCCGGTGGCCGCCCCGCCGACCCTGTTCCTGAGCCGGGCGGGGCTCGTCCTTTTCTGGCTGACACTTTCCCTTTTCGTGGGACTCGCCTTTGCCGCATGGCGCCGCTAGGAATTTTTCGGGCGCAGCGAGCCTGCCAGGAGGGACATGTCTGAGAACAAGCTTCCAAGCGGCATCGACCGGGTCGTCGGGCAGCGCATTCGTTGGCGCCGCCGCGAATTGCGTTTGACCCAGGACAAGCTTGGCGAATTGCTGAACCTCACCTTCCAGCAAGTCCAGAAGTACGAAAAGGGCGTCAATCGCGTCTCCGCCGGGCGCCTGTTCGAGATATCCTCGGTGCTCGGCGTGCCGATCTCCTATTTCTTCGAGGGCGCTGAAGAGCTGCTCGCCGACGACCAGCTTCTGGTCGCCGAGGACGAGGACGAGCCGAGGCCGCTCTCCCTGACCAGTGAAATCCTCGACCTGATCTCGGCTTTCCAGCGGATCGAGGACGAATCCCTGCGCCGTTCGCTGCTGAACACGGTCCGCGCGGCGGCGTCTGCCTTCACTGCGCGGCCTGACATGGATTGATCGCATCCGGGGGCTGGGGCATGTGCACCCGCATGACCGACCCTGCCGGCGATCCTCGAACCAGACCCATCCGAAGCTTTGGCCGCGTTGGCGGCCGGGCGCTGTCGGCGCACCAGAAGGACCTGATCTCGGGCCTGCTGCCCCGCCTTGCCGTGCCCGAGGGACCGCTTGATCCGGCTGCGCTGTTTCGAGATGCCCGCGAAGTCTGGCTGGAAATCGGGTTTGGCGGCGGGGAACACCTGGTCGAGCAGGCGCGGCGGCATCCGGATGCCGGTTTCATCGGCTGTGAGCCGTTCCTCGAAGGCATGGCCAAGGCGCTCTCGGTGATCGATGCGGAGGGCCTGACGAATATCCGGCTGCACATGGACGATGCACGTCCGCTGGTCGCCGCCCTCGCACCGGCGAGCCTCGCGCGCGTGTTCCTCCTGTTCCCGGATCCCTGGCCGAAGAAACGCCAGCAGAAACGCCGGCTGATCCAGCCGGATTTCCTGTCCGGCCTGCATGCTGCCTGCCGGACCGGGGCCCGCGTCCGGTTCGCCACGGATGTCGCGTCCTATGCCGACGAGGCGCTGGACAGGTTCCTGCAGCACGGCGGTTACCGCTGGACGGCGGGGGCGGCGCAGGACTGGCGGACCGCTCCGTCCGACCATGTCACGACCCGCTACGAAACCAAGAAACTCGGCGATTGCGCACCAGTCTGGTTCGATTTCGAGACTGCCCCAACCTGTGGAATTCCTTGACGGAAACTCGCGTATCGGGCAAGTTTCTGCCCATCGAATTCGGTCGATCTGAAAATTCAAGACCCCGTCGGGACCGGCGGCCATGACTTTCTTCCTAGCCGTTTCGATAAGTGGACCCGCCCAATAACCGGACGAGGCCGCTTTCTGACAACGCAAAGGACTACAAGTAATGGCAACTGGCAAAGTGAAATGGTTCAACGACCAGAAGGGCTTCGGCTTCATCAAGCCCGATGAAGGCGGCACCGACGTGTTCGTTCACATTTCCGCGGTTGAGCGCTCCGGCCTGCGCACCCTGGCCGAAGACCAGGCGGTCTCCTACGAACTGTACAAGGACGAACGCCGGGGCAAGACTTCCGCGGTGGACCTGAAGATCCTCTAGGCTCTTTCGCAAGACAGAACTTGCGAACGGCGGTTCCGGCAGCGGTGCCGCCGTTTTGCGGCGGTTCGTTCTTTCCGGCTCATCATGCGCTGACAGCCCCCCTCGACAGGTGCGGCCGGGGCGACTATATAGCCGCCCAAGTCGAAACATATCGGCGGCGGTTCCGGAAACGGGGCCGCCGTTTTTCTTTATCTGGATTCAAGCCCCGGCCTCATGATTGCCCTGACCGAACAGGAACGCCGCATCCTCGCCCTCGCCACCCCTGTGGCCGAGTCGCTGGGCATGGACATCGTGCGCCTGCGGATTCAGGGCGGCCGCCGCCCCCACCTGCAGATCATGGCGGAAAAGGCAGGCGGGGCCCCCACCGATGTCGAGGATTGCGCCCGCCTGTCGCGCGGCCTGAGCCCGGTTCTCGAGGCGCATGACCCGATTACGGAAGCCTATACGCTGGAAGTCTCGACCCCCGGCATCGACCGGCCGCTGACCCGGCCCGGCGATTTCGCCCGCTGGATCGGCCATGTTGCGCGGATCGAACTGGCGCGTCCGATCGATGGCCGCCGCCGGTTCTCGGGCGTCATTACTGGCGAAGACGAGGACGGGGCACATATCGAACTCGAGGACGACACGAAACTCGTGGCCCATGTCCACGAAATGAGCCGGGCGAGCCTTGTGCTGACCGACGAACTGATCGAGGCAGCCCGGCTGGCCGGCAACCTGCCGCCCCAACCGGACGAAGATGATCTCGGCGAATTCGAAATCGACGAAGCCGAAGACGATAATGACACCAACGAAGAGACGGGAGACGTCAGATGAGCACGATAGGCGTATCAGCCAACAGGCTCGAAATCCTGCAGATCGCCAAGGCCGTGGCCGAGGAGAAGTCGATCGACCAGAAGATCGTCATCGAGGCGATGCAGGAAGCGATCGAGAAAGCCGCCAAGGCCAAGTATGGCCAGGAACACGACATCCGCGCCCGGATCGATCCGGCGACCGGCGAACAGCGCCTGCTGCGCGTCCAGACCGTCGTCGCCGAGGCGGATTTCGAGGACGAGTCGAAGCAGCTGCGCCTCGCCGAGGCCAAGCGCATCGATCCATCGCTCGAAGTCGGCTCGGAACTGACCGAAGAGCTGCCGCCCTTCGATTTCGGCCGCGTTGCCGCGCAGACTGCCAAGCAGGTGATCATGCAGAAGGTGCGCGATGCCGAGCGCGAGCGTCAGTACAATGAATACAAGGACCGGGTCGGCGAGATCATCTCCGGCGTCGTCAAGCGGGTCGAATATGGCCACGTGATCGTCGATCTCGGCCGCGCCGAGGCGATCATCCGCCGCAATGACGGCATCCCGCGCGAGAACTTCCAGCCGAACGACCGCGTTCGCGCCTATCTCTACAAGGTCAGCCGCGAGACCAAGGGTCCGCAGATATTCCTGTCGCGTGCGGCGCCGGACTTCATGATCAAGCTGTTCGCCCAGGAAGTGCCGGAAGTGTACGATGGCGTGATCAATATCCGTGCCTGCGCCCGCGACCCGGGTTCGCGCGCCAAGATCGGCGTCATCTCGAACGACAATTCGATCGATCCGGTCGGTGCCTGCGTCGGTATGCGCGGGGCGCGCGTGCAGGCGGTGGTCGGCGAGCTGTCGGGCGAGAAGATCGACATCATTCCGTGGAACTATGACGACGCGACCTTCATCGTGAACGCGCTGCAGCCGGCCGAAGTGTCGAAAGTGGTGCTCGACGAAGACGAGCGCCGCGTCGAAGTCGTGGTCGCGGACGACCAGTTCCCGCTGGCTATCGGCCGCCGTGGCCAGAACGTCCGTCTCGCCTCCCAGCTGACCGGCTGGCAGATCGACCTCGTCACCGAGAGCGCCGATTCCGAGCGCTACCAGCGCGAGTTCCAGGAGCGGACAGACCTGTTCGTCAAGGCGCTCGACGCCGACGAGACGCTCGCCCAGTTGCTGGCGTCGGAAGGCTTCGAGTCGGTCGAGGAAATCGCCTATGTCGCGCCGGAAGACTTCATCCAGATCGAAGGCTTCGACGAGGATGTGGCCGCCGAGCTTCAGGAGCGCGCCCGCGAGTTCCTCGAACGCCTGGCCGCCGAAAACGATGCCAAGCGCAAGGAACTCGGCGTCGAGGATGCCGTGATGGATCTCGAAGGCATGAACCCGTCCTTTGCGGTTCGCCTCGGCGAGGAAGGCGTCAAGACGCTCGACGATGTTGCCGGCCTGGTGCCGGACGACATCACCGGCTGGCGCGAGCCCGGCCCCGACGGAAAGCCGGTCTGGGTCGAAGGCATCCTGAAGAAGGGCGAAATGCGCAAGGATGTCGCCCAGATGTTCATCATGAAGGCCCGCGTCGCTGCGGGCTGGATCGAGGCGGATGCCATCGAGCAGATGATCGCCGCCCAGCAGAAGGACCAGCCGGAACAGGAACTGACCGAGGAAGAACGCGCGATGATCGCGCTGGACGGCCTCGGCAGCGGCAAGCGCGACGTGGAAGAGGACATCGACCTCGACCTCGATCTCAGCGACATCGATCTCGACAGCCTGACTCTGGAGGGCGGCGACGATGACCAGACCGCATCCGAAGAGTGATGCCGAACTAACCGGCATCGAAGGACACGACACGGACGGAAGCGACGCTTCCGTCCGTCAGTGTGCCGTGACGCGCGAGCGGCTCGGCAAGGAAGCGCTTGTGCGCTTTGCCCTGTCGCCCGACGGCGTGGTGACGCCCGACATTGCCGAGAAGCTTCCCGGGCGCGGCGTCTGGGTCAAGGCTGAGCGCGGCGTTATTGATACGGCGCTCAAAAAGGGTGCTTTCGCCCGGGCCTTCAAGACGCAAGTCACCGTTCCGCCCGACCTGGCCAACATGGTCGAGCAGCTGTTGCTCAACCGGTTCATCGGCCTGCTCGGCATGGCCAGAAAGGCCGGCGATGCCGTTTTAGGCTACGATCAGGTGCGCGAAGCCCTGCAGAAACGCTCCCCGGGCCTGCTGCTGGAGGCCTCCGATGGTGCGGAAGACGGCCGGACAAAGGTGTATTTTCTCGCCAAGGCCCTATATAGCGGCGTGGACGTCGCCGGAGCACTCACTTCAGCTGAATTGGGCATGGCGTTTGGGCGTGACCGTGTGATACACGGTCTCGTCCGTAAGGGGCCGATCGCGAAAGCATTGCGAGAGGCCTATGGGCGCCTCGCCGGTTTTCGGAACCGGCCGGAACTCGACTGGTTTCAGGATCAGGACCGGTAACGGACTAACCGCTGAAGTGCAGGCGCGCTTCGGCCACAAACATGATATGTAGGACGAATGAGCGATACGAAAGACACTGGCGGCAATTCTGGCGGGCGCAAGCCGCTGACCGTTGCCCGGAAATCCTCCGGCACGGTGAAGCAGAGCTTCAGCCATGGCCGGTCAAAGCAGGTCGTGGTGGAAACGAAGAAGCGCCGGACTGTCGGTCCGGGCGCACCGGATTCCCCGGCTGCCGGAACGCCTGCATCGGCCAAGCCCGAGGTTTCTCTCGAGCAGAAGCTGAAGACGATTGCTGCCCAGCGCGGCATCACCGTCGCGGAACTCATCGCCCAGCAGCGGGCCCTTGCCGAGCGCAAGTCGCAGGAAGCCAGCCGCGCGGCTGAACTCGAGAAGGACAAGGCCTCGCAGGACCGCCTCCGCACCGAGCAGGAGCGCAAGCAACAGGAACAGAAGGATCGCGAGGAAGCCGAAGCCCGCCGCCGCGCCGAAGAGGAAGCCCGCAAGGTCGCCGAATCGCAACCGGTTGCCGAACGCGCTGTTGAGCGTCCCCAGAAGTCCCGTACCAAGACCGATGCGCCGGTCGCGGCTGCCATACCCGATCCGGCGGCGGAAGAAGCCGCCGGCCGCAACAAGCGCGGCGGTGGCAGCAAGAGCGGTGCCAAGGACGACCGGGGCGACCGGGCCCGCGAA